>CAYYGZ010000035.1:11824-25951 GCA_964471275.1 uncultured bacterium
GCTCCGTCGTATTTCGAAAATATAGATAAACCCGGTTCCCAATCATGTAGCCTTCTTTTTCAGCAGCAATATCTCCCGCAGAATCTTCGGGGCCTTCATACTCCTTGCCCTGGCCCCAGAGCAGACTCAAAAAGATCAGTATTATGGGAAATTTTATTATTAGACGATTCATTGTTCTAGAAGTTGATCCCAACCGCCAGCTTAATCATCCGGGGTGATGAATACATGGATGGGTTATGGATACGATCCCGGCAACACAAAGATGGCCGACGGTGGATTGCTGCGAGCAGAAGTTGAGCGATGTCTGTCACTTCTGCGGCGAGAGGCCATCGACATACTCAACTTCCCGTTCCTTCAATCTGCTCTGGACGAAGATCCGGACTACCTGTCCAAAATAGAGGACAATGTTGCAACTCTGAAGAAAGCAGGCCTGATCCGCTTCGCCTCCGCCGACAACTTCTCCGGCCAATCCACCTACCTGGCACAGATCGAGTCGGGCATTTTTGATTCCATCTCCATCAACCACAACTTCGCCGACTGTCTCGCGGCCGAACGTGTCATACCCGTCGCATCGGATTCAGGAATGGGTGTAATCACGCGAGAGGTATTCCAGAAGGGGCGTCTCTTCAAGATGGGCGAGGAAGCGAATGTATCTGACCTCGGTCTGCTTGCCAGAGCAGCGTTGAAGTGGAATCTGACGAACAACCGGATCACCACCTCCCTGGTGGGGGCACACGACACCGACCAACTCGCTGATGCACTCTCTATTCTGAAAACACTCGACCTGACGGAAAGCGATACGACACTTCTGGACAGGCTGCTCGAGACACCGACCGGTCGTGCCTTCCGGGAAAGCAAGGCGTCCGGATTCACGAGCTGAGAGACAAGGACAACGGAATCATGCCTGTGCTCTACAGTACGACCTTTCGTGCTCTGGAACCCGAGTGGGATCAGCCCGGTTGCGGTGAATACGGGCGAACGGGATTGCGGGTGGACTCCGGGGAAGAAAGTGCACGTCTGAACGGGCCGGGCATCCACACCCGTAATGGCGACACCGTTGAGCTTCAGATCGAATGGACGACCGCAAAACGAGGGTTTCTCCGGCGGCGTGGAATCCGCGATGGCAACCATCGACTTCCGCTCCGGCAGGGCAACCCTGAACACGTCTGATTGGCCGATGCCTCAGCCGGTCGATCGCAGGTCGGTCAAGGTCTCACACGGTGCGGATCTCAAAGACCAAGGGTGCGGGCGGCCCCGTCAAAAAAGGCCAGTATTACAGTTGGGCTGAACGGCAAGACCGTCTTGCAGACCAAGAACGCTGATGTATTGCCTGAAATAGGCGTTTCGATCAGCGTCGCCCGCGTACCGTCCTTGCTCAAGCGATTTACGCATCGGAGAGAATTCTCCGGAATTCCCGAGCATCTCCACGTCGGCGGCTGGCAGGTTCTCAATGCTCCCGACATTGACGGAAACCTGGAATCGATCTGTCGGGGTCTGGTGATCGCGACGGAGAGGGAACCGGGCTTCTCGTCGTTGAATTTAAATTTCAATCCTCAATCACAAGAGACCCTATGTCAGCCAACCCTGATCGCGTCTTCGAGGAACTCCCGAACGGAACCTGGGATTCCAAAAACCCACACATGCACATCGGAACTCAGCGCTACAACGTCACCGACGAGCACCTCGGCTTCCTAGCTCGCTGCGGTGTGAATGCGATGGCGGCCAACAAAATGACGTATTATCCGGAAATTGGATGGAACGTCGATGAACTGGGGGCGATGAAGGAAAAGGCAGCGGGTTTCGGAGTCGCCCTGGAGATGGTGGCGCTGCCGCTCAACAAGCTGAGTGAGGATGGCCAGTGGACGCCGCACTATATGCGTGGTGATTTCGACAAGGGCGAGAAGGAAGTCGAGATGGTCTGCAAGATGGTACGGGCCGCGGGAGAGGCGGGTATACCGGCCATCAAGTACTTCCTCTGTGAGATGGAGAACCAGCGCACGTTGAGCGACCCGCCCGGTCGCGGCGGCGTTCATTACTCCACATGGGATCTGTCGAAAGCTGACCCGGAGGATCAGCGGTGGGAAGAAGAAGTCTCAGCTGACCAGAACTGGGAACGGGTCACATTCTTTCTCGAACGTGTCATTCCCGTTGCCGAGAAATACAAGGTTCGGATGGCTTGCCACCCGTGTGATCCCTGGCTCCCCGCAGGCTACCGAGGTGTTGATCGGATCCTTAGCGGTTTCGACGGCTTCTCCAAATTCATCGAGATCTGCGAAAGCCCTTACCACGGTCTAAACCTGTGTCTGGGCTGTATGGCCGAAAGTGTGGAAAACCCGCGCGAAGACGTACCGAAAATTCTACGCTACTTCGGAGAGAAGAAGAAGATCCACCTGATACACTACCGGAACATCGTCGGGGGACAGAACAAATTCCAGGAAGTGTACCCAGATGAAGGCGATATGGACATGCTCGCCCTCATGCAGGCGTTGAAGGACGTCGGTTACCCGCACATGGTGGTCCCTGATCACGCACCCCAGCACGGCGCACCCGGGCACCGTGAGCAAGCGTTCGCTTTCCAATTCGGTTTCATCAAGGCCATGATGCTGGCAGTGAAATAGCTGCAGGGGAGCAGCCACGATCTTTCCTCCTTGCCCCCAGCGCCAGCGCCTCTGCTCCCCCGCAGCCCTACCCTTCCTGATACTGCAATTGATGCAGCCGGTGGTAGATCCCCTGTTTCTCCAACAGCTCCTCGTGGCGACCCTCCTCCCGAATCTCACCGTGATGCAGCACCAGGATCTTGTCCGCCGTCCGAATCGTCGACAGCCGGTGTGCGATCACGATCGAGGTCCGAAACTGCATCAGCCGCTCGACGGCATCCTGGATCCACATCTCCGTTTCCGTATCGACATTGGAGGTTGCTTCATCGAGCACCAGGATTTCAGGATCGGCAGCCAGAGCTCTCGCAAACGAGAGAAGCTGACGTTGACCGACCGACAGCGAGACACCCCGTTCGTGCACTTCTTGATGGTATCCTTCTGGTAGCTTTTCGATAAACCGATCCGCGTTCACGTCGTGCGCGGCCTGCCGTACGCGCTCCTCCGAGACACCAGCATCTCCGAGGCTGATATTCGTTTCAATATCTCCCGAGAAGAGGAACACATCCTGCTGTACGACTCCCACGCGTCTTCGGAGCTCTTCAGCGTTCCAGTACCTGATATCCACGCCATCTACCCGGATCTCGCCCTTCTGAATCGGGTAGAATCCGCATACCAGGTTGATGATCGTACTCTTGCCCGCGCCGGTCGCACCCACTAGGGCCAGACTGCTTCCCGAGTCGACCTTGAACGACACATTCTTGAGTATCCAGTCGTCCTCGACGTAGGCAAACCAGACATTTCGAAACTCGATATCGCCGTGAACATCCTCGGGCGCGTGGTCCCCACCGTCGGATTCGGGCGCCGCCTCTAGCAATTCGAAAATTCGCTCGGACGACGCCATCGCTACCTGGATGGTCATGAAGCGATCGGCGATATCTCGAATCGGCATGAAGAACCGCGGCACATACTGAAGCATCGCCACAAGTACGCCCCACTCGATCTTACTCTCGAAGACCTCGCCCCCCCCATACCACAGGACGAGACCCAAGAGCACCACACCGCTCAATTCCATGAACGGAAAGTAGAGCGAATGATACAGCGTACTCGTCATACGTGAATCGAAATAGCTGTTGTTCCCCTCTTCAAATTTGTCGGCGCGCTGCATCTCGAATCCGAAGAGCTGGACGACTTCCATACCGGAAATCGTCTCCTGCAGCGACGCGGCGAAAGACGAGAACCGCAGTCTGGCTACCCGGAACGCGTTGAACGACTTCGCCTGCAGCCAGACGGTCGCGATGCTTCCCAGAGGCAGGGCAAGACACGTGATGACACCGAGCTCGAAGTCCATATAGAAGATGTAGCCGAGAATCGTTACGATCGACAGGATGTCGCTCAGCATAGAAACAATACTGTCTGTGAACATCTCGTTCAGCGCGTCGACGTCGTTCGTGTTCATCGCCATCAGCCGACCGATCGGTGTTCGATCGAAATACTGCAACGGCAGCTTCTGCAGATGCGAAAACATCTCCAGTCTCACATCTCGCATCGCCCACTGACCAACCATGTTCGTTGCCCAGCTCTGCCAGTATCCCACGATGAACTGGATCACCAGCAGGACGATATACACCACGATCAGCCAACCGAACCCCTCCGCCTTCCCCGGCACGATATACTCGTCGACACCGATCTTCGTCAGGTAGGGGCCGGCCTGTCGGGTCATCGACGCGATCAGGATCAACACAAACGTCAGACTCACCCACCGGGCATAGGGCTTGAGATACCCCAGCAGTCGGATCATCAGACGGATGTCGAACCCCTTCTTGTCAACCTCGTCTTCATTTGCATGTGGACGACCGGCTACCGCGTGCCTGCCGCCTCCCGCCATCATCATTCGATCATCCTCTCCAAACGTTCAACCACCCCGACCCCCCACACCCCAAACCCCATCTCTCCCTCACATCTCATCCAACTCCTCCGCAAGGTGCTGTCTTCGGAACATCTCGCCATAAATCCCATCCTGTCCAACAAGGCTGTCGTGATCACCTTGCTCGACGATCCGGCCCTCGTCCATCACGATGATATGATCCGCATCCTTGACGGTCGAGATTCGATGCGCAATCAGAAGGGTCGTTCGCTCGGCCATCACTTCACGCAACCCGCTCAGGATCAATTCCTCCGTGCGCGTATCGACACTGGACATCGCGTCGTCCAGAATCAGGATGCGCGGCGCACGGATCACGGCGCGTGCAAGAGCGGTTCGCTGCTTCTGGCCGCCCGAGAGTGTCACCCCCCGTTCTCCCACGATCGTATCCAGCCCCTTCGGCATGATCTCCAGATCCTGAGTCAGCTGCGAGAGTTCCGTTGCCAGCTTGACTCCCGCCGCGTCGGAGTCCTCCACGCCCAGCGACACGTTCTCGTTGATCGTGTCCGAAAACAGGAACGTGTCCTGCGGCACATACCCGATCATGCTCCGGATCGTGGAAATCGGGATCTCTTCAATCGGCGTCCCGTCTATCAGAAGCTCGCCATCATCCGCGTGGATGAGTCTGGGTATTAGACGGGCCAGGGTTGACTTTCCGGAGCCGACGCGACCGACGATCGCGAGCGTGCTGCCGGCGGGAATCCGGACCGATATATCTTCGAGCGCGGGACTGCCGTCGTAGGCAAACTGGACGTGCTTGAATTCGATTTCTCCCCGGAAATCGCTCGCGTCGGATGTCTCCAGAATCTGTGGCGCTTCAAGCGTGATTGACTCGATGCGAACCAGAGAGGCGATGGCACGCTGGTGCTCGTCGACCATACGACCCAGCATCATCATCGGCCGGCTCATCCGGATCAGATAGGCGTTGAAGGCAACGAAGGCACCCAGCGTCAGCGTACCATCGATCACTCGCAATCCACCCAGCCAGAGAATGACCACCATCGACACGCCGTTGAGCAGAAACGTAAACGGATAGAAGAAACTCCTCAGGTTGATGAGCAGTCGATTTCGTTCGACGTAATCCCCGTTCAGTCCCGAAAACCTAGCGATCTCGGGAAGTCGTCGCGAGAAAGCTTTCACCACCCGCATCCCCGATAGGTTCTCCTGGATGCAGCTGCTCATCACACCGAACTGCTCCTGCACGCTCCGGTAGCCTCGACGCATACGGCCGGCCATCATCCGCGCGGAGAGCACCATAATCGGCATCGGGATCAGCGAGAGAATCGCAATTTCCCAGTCGATCGAGCACATCAAGGCCAGACTGAGAAAGAAGGTCAGGATGCCTGTCAGGGACATTCGAAAGGCATGATGGAGAAACCGTTGAATTGCCTCGACATCGTTGGTGGCGCGGGCCATCAGATCGCCGACCTGGCGCTGATTGAAGAACGAGAGCGGCAGCGTCACCAGGTGGCGGACATACTTTGCGCGGAGATCGCGCTCGACATACCGGGAAAGAGCCGTGAAGTTCCACCGCATCCCGAAATTGAGGACCCACTGGACGATCCCCATAGCTGTGATCAGGATACCGTATGCCGCCAGATCCCCGGTGGGGGTACCCGTCCACGTTGCGGGAAGCACCAGATCCAGCTTCCAGGCATCCAGGTAGGCTTTTCCGTCATCGATCGCGAACTTGAGAACCATCGGAATCGCCGTCTGGATCACCTGGACGGACAGCAGAAAAACCAGTCCCAGAACGACCATACGGCGATAGGGTCGGAGGTAGCGATGGAAGGGATTAAGAGGGTTAAGTGCCATAGTTAGTAATTACTTACATGTATGTGGATACAGATCGGATAAGTCAAGCCGAGGACAGCGCAGACTGGGAGGATAGCCGCGCGGAGAATGCGATTCGACAGCGACCTTGCACCCGCACTGTGATTCGACTAAGCTTGAGGATCTGCCTGCGCACAGGCCGCCCATCTCTCCCGGAGAGCACATAGCTGATGACGATATTCAACCGACGAAGATTCCGCCACCTCTCTCAATCGCCGCCGAACGATCAGCGTGCTTTCCTCGAAGCCGCGGCCTTGACAACTGTTATCGAGGGCTCATCGTGTCCGGACGCCATCCGGAAGGTGACTGCTCGAATCCAGTGGAAGGTCAACATCGAGGAAGAAATTCAGCGCATCGAGAACGACTTGCAGGACGCTCACGGGAACACGGAGAAGATGTTCTCATTCATCGAGCGTATCAAAGCCAGGACCTCGTCCGAGGAGACCCGTCAGGTCATCCTGGAGTTGTGTGAGACCCTGTCGGTACGCGCAGATCCGCTCGCCCGAAACGATCTGGACTCGACCTTCCGGACACGCCTCAAGCAGGAGCTGGGTCAAACAAGGAATCAGAACGATCTCAAAATCCAGGGTTGAGAATCGCTGAAGATCGCACTTCTACAACCCCAAGGATGGCTACAGGGGGAATTGAGAAACAGGGAAACCGGTCATTCACAATCGTGCCATTGGGCCGGCCCGCATCGCGATCCTGAATACCCTCCCTCCGCTCCACACCCCGCACCTGTACACGCTACTTCAGAAATTCCTCCGGAGGCTCCTCCAGAGCAAGCGAGTAATCCCGCTCCTCCGGAAGCGGATGGCCACCCTTCCCATACGCGCCCTCGGCCGTCGACTCGTACTCCAACGTGATAAACGTCTCCGCAATTCCCTCGTCGGTCACGTCGTATCGGTAGAATCCGAGCGGCGGCTCTGCGTCAGGCCACGCCCCCCCCCACTGTCGCATCGCGATACCCGCACACCGATGAAATCGGATGCCCTCAACCACCTGCTCGGGTCGCCGGCAGTGGATATGCCCGCTCGTCACGATCTCCACATTCGACCGCTTGAAAACTTCGAACATCCGTGAACGATGCGGCTGGTCGATCGAGAAATACCACTTTTGATATTCATCTTCCTTCGTGATGTCCCAGTTCGGTTCGTTCAGGTCATCCACGAACAACGTGTAGTGCATGTTCATCACGTGATGATCGGCAGGCTCCAGATTCGGCAGGTCGTTCTCCAGCCAATCCCACATCCGGTCTTCGTAGGAAAGCCCGGATCCGGCGAGGGCAGCATAGAACCCGCTGAACCGCACATTCTTGTGCTTGAACGACCAGGGAAACTCGCCAAAGAACTTCGCGAATCGATCAAGGGGTCCGGCAGGCACGTTCAGCCTTGGATCGTCGCGGCCCGTCGCCCCCCGCACAGTCGAGTGCTTGTTCCCTGTATCCATATTGCCCGGAATCGCGTAGTAAGGAAAGGGGAGCGCATCGAGCTTGGCCTTTGCTTCCTCGAACTCGAAATCGTGAATCGACCCGTCTCGCGTCAGATCTCCTCCGACAAGCAGAAGATCGATACCCTCGATCTTCCCCATCTGACGATAGGCGGTCATCCCGTTCTCGTTTTGTGCCGGATTGAATCGAAACGATCTTCGTGATCCCGGCTGGAGATCACACACGTGCAGAAAAGACCAGGGTTGGGTCATCAGCTCACCTTTATCAGTTGTCCCGTGGGGTCGGGCGTGAATCGATCGAGATCTTCGAATGAGTCGAAGTCTCGATCAAAACTACATATCCCGTCCAGAGCGTGTTCCCACACCACGGCGCAATGGATGGCATCTCGAGCAGATGCATTTTGATGGCGCTCCATCACCTGCCTCGCGATGGCCAGCGTCTCCTGGGTGATTGGGAAAACGGTTTCGACCAACTGCCCAGCCACCTCGAACACGCCTTCGACCAGATCCCATCTCCTGAGTGATCGGTAGCGGTGCAGAATCTCTTGCAGGACCTCGGCGTCCAGAGCAATCGAATGAGGATCCGTCACCAGCCGATCAAGAAGTGCCTGGCTGGATGGACGTAACGGATGTTCGGCACCTACGGCATACATCAGAACGTTCGCATCGAGCAGGGCCACGGCGGCGGCTTCGGGTCGGGTCGGATACAGACTGACGGTTCATCCAGCTGCCATCGGCTTGTCTCACATACCCCACACCTTGACGCTATCCGGTTGTTTTCGACGTTCCGCGATCCACTCCAGATCAATCTCGATCCCAAACCCGGGTTGATCGTTCGGTACCAGATAGCCGTTCCGTATCACGGCAGTTCCGGGCAACCTCACCATATCCTCCAGCGGAACACCCGGGGCAGCCACGCCATCGGAGCGCTCTCCCCAGGTCGTTCCGCACGTTGCATAGACCAAGTGTTGTCCGTAGGGCCAGTTCATTCCGCCGTGGGGGATCACCTGGATGCCATTCACCTCCGCTATCCGGGCAATCCGCAGTTGCGACGTCAGCCCGCCGCACCAGAGTGTGTCCGGCTGAAACACGTCAACCAGCCGTCGTTCCGCTGCGACTGAGAACGTCGGTGGCAGATACCAGTGTTCACCGGTTGCCAGGCCCTGCCACGGGATTCGTTTCCGGACTTCCGCAAACCCGTTCATTTCCTCGGGCATCAGGTAGTCCTCGATCCACCTGAGTCGGTAAGGTCTCAGTCGCTCCGCCAGCCGCACCGTATACTCGACATCCAGGGCAAGCCAGCAATCGAGCATCAGCTCTGCCGAATCTCCAACCGTTTCACGCGCCTTGACGACAAGCTCTTCAGCTTCATTGAGCCCGGCGATCCCATCCACGGGACTGTGCGTCATCGGAAGCTTGTAGGCCTGGAACCCGAGCTCCTGATACCAGGCAACATCAAAACCTGTCGCGTAGCAGAAGATCTTCTCCTTCTGCGGACCGCCGAGCAACTCGTATACAGGCCGACCCAGCAACTTTCCTTTCAGATCCCACAGGGCCAGGTCCACCGCGCTGATCGCGTAGCTCGCAAGCCCTGTGCTCCCGTAGGGTGAGCTGATCCGCATCATCACATCGAAGTGTCGCTCCGTCGCAAAGCAATTCTCCCCGACCAGATGCTCGGCAAAATGCTCGTTGATGATCGGACAAACGGGCCCGCTGTAGCCACCAACCCCGAACCCAAACGTCCCATCTTCGGCCGTAACCAGGCACCCGATAATCGGCCACGACGCCATCCAAGACGATCGCTTCCCCTGATACTTCGGGTAGCGTGCCATCGGACTCGCAGGCTGACGATCGCCGCTCTGGTAGAACTGTCGCTCCACATTCGGCGACAGGTCGATAGGGAAGGCTTCTATGGACTTGATCTTCATTGCCACTATCCTACGTGTTCAGTATGCAATCGGGTTCTGTGGGCAACAACCTGTCCCTCGATACAATCGGCCTCCGGCCGATCACTCGGGATAAACGGTGGCTCCCAACTCACTACTGGCTACTCCCTATCGCCTCTGATGCGGTGCCACGTAGTCTTCGGTCAGATCCGGCAGACTGTCATAATCACCGACCTCTACCAGATACATGTTCGCATATGAGGTCAGATCCGTGCTGTAGAGCACATACTTCCCGTCCGGCGTGAAGCGCGGATGACAGTGCGCATATTGATCGTTGAACGTGCTGCGGTGATAGGCAAGAATCTTCGGTCCGACATACTCGCTCCCATCCCACCGGAACAGCTGGATATACGGCTTCGCGTTCGACGTGAACGCATTCGTGCCATCACCTACCATCATCGTGTGATCGAAGCTCTGGAAATGCGTCGAGTGGAACGGGAAGCTTACCTCCGTGTGATCCTCGTTGTTCCACTTGATGTGACCGAAAACGTGTTCACCGCCGTCGTTCCGCGGTCTTCCGTGGTAACCGATCGTCTCACCGTCGGCGAACCAGTACTCGTGACCCACACTGTAGTCGCCGTGTTGCTCTCGGATTTTCCACGCCTCTTTCGTCTGGATATTCAATCCCCAGATCCGCTGATCGATTCGGTGCCACGGTCCTTCGTGGCAGAACGTCACAATGTCGGGCTGAGTCGGCGAGGTGTTGATGTGACCCATACTGCGGCGATCTTCGTGAACCATCTCCCAATCTCCGCTCTCGATATTCACTTTGAAGATCTGCGAATGCGGTTTCCGTTCGAAATTGTTCACAAAGGATGAGTACGAATACGAAATCGTCTTCTTGCCCGTACTTGTCGCGGGCTCGGTCACAATCGAGCAGACGTGCTTGCCGTCAGCCGTCGGATTCGCCCGTCCTCCCGGCGCATACGGGGTATCCACTTCCGACACCACGCGCTCATCCAGACTGTCCAGCTTCAGCTCGATCAGCTTTCTGCCCCTGAAGTAGTAGACGGCCCCGTTCACCTCGCTCACACACCCGCCAGGTCGACCCTCCGAACCCAGGTCCGTCATCTGCGTGATCTTGTGATCATCCAGATCGTAGCGGAACATATTCCCCTGGTTTTCCCGCTGCGACGTGAACACAAACGACCGGTCGTTGTTGAACCAGCACGGATCAGTGAAATAGAAATGGTTCGAATGTCCGAGGTAGTCTGTCAGCCGTGTCACCCTCCGCCCGCTACACGGATCTTCATACTCGAAAACCGGATCCTCGTATAGCCTGCCTTTGCCCATCGTCTTGTCTCCCGTCATCCTGTCTGCCCACCGGAGCACTTTGCGAAGGTGGGAGCATCGCGAAGAATCCCTCTGGAATCTCCGCCATCCTCATCCATCATCATTTGTCACTTGTCTTTGATCAGCCTCTTCCCCCCACCTCTCCCACTGCTTCTCCCCGATCCCCTTTACGTAGTCCTCGCCCTTCTGTTCTTCCAGCCACGTCTTCAACGGCACATCCGCATCGGTCGGCTGCCACCACCCCTTCACATCCACGCCATCTCCGAGCATCTGACGCCGAATTGGATCACATTTCGCCAGAATCTCTTCCGGAATCACGTTGTAGTCCAGACCCCGCAGCCACCGGTAGCTGTATCCCAGGAACAGAACCTTGCGCGTAATATCTGACGTATTCATCCCCCGTGCGTGCCACATCCGGCGGTCGAACAGGACGGCGGTGCCTGCTTTGCCTTTGCCCTGGATCGCGCCCTCATAGAGGCCACCCGGATTCCTCTCCGGCGGTCTGTCCCGTTTGTGGCTCCCGGGTATCAGGTATGTGCCCCCGTTCTCCGATTCACTCACATCCGTCAGCCAGAAAGCAACCTTCAGCGAAAGCCGGGGTTGGGGTCGCTCCATCTCCGGCACGGGTCTGCCGCCATCCTGGTGCCACCCTCCCGGTCTCAGATCGACGCTCCCTTTCGCTTCGGGCGGGTAGTAGATCAAGTGCGAGATATAGTGCTGAACGTTCCACCCCAGAATATCCCAGATCAGTGGAAACGTCTTCGGCCAGTCCAGCAACTCAAGGAACACATCATCCTCGACGATCGTCCGAAACTTTGCCATCAACGCACCCGGGTCGATGCCCCTCTTCTTCCGCTCTTCACGATCCACCCGATCACCAGCCTCCAGCAATCTCCCGAGGATCTCATCATCCAGCGCATCGGGCACGACCAGGTATCCCTCCTGGTCAAACTGCTCCTTCTGTTCGGCCGTCATACAATTGCAAAGGCAACTGACGTCCACAGTCACACCCCCTTTACGCTCTGTACTCTGCACTCCAGTCCCTGAACTCGCCTCGTCTTTGCATCGTTCCTACGCCTCAAACGCCCCAAGATCCACATCAACGGATCGCGGCCCGTCCGGTTAGGCCAGCAGCAGGCTGCCGTGATCTTGCCCATCTGTGTCTCCGCGGCCTCAGCGCTCTCCGCGTTAAATGTCTTGCTCTCTATCCCTACCTTTCCGATTGCAGAACCTCGAACATCCTTTTCGCGACAACTGATGCCTCTCCGGGTTCCATCATATAGGGCATGAACTCGACACCGGTCTCGTGCGTGAACACCTCGATCCTGGGCTCGCCATCGGAGAGGGCGTGTTGTGCCTGGTTGGGTGTCAACTCCACGTGTTTGGCGTCCCACCCGACCTTCAGGATGGGTGCAACGTTCGAGCGTCCCGGTGTCTGGATCTCCCTTGTGACCGTCGGCACGACCTGAACGGCTTCCCAGATCTCATCCAGCCAACCTTCCCACATCTTCCACTCCGCATCGTGATCGCGCTTGACCCACATCTCGACCGCAGCGAGCAGACCCATCACCTCTTCTTTGCCTGCCTTCATCGGGCGACCGATGGAATGATGCGGCGCCCCGTGCAGGAACGCCGTCCACAGCAGATCGCGCTTTCCCAGCACAAGTCCGGCCGCCTGAGGTCCGCGCAAACATTTGCCGCCGCTATAGGCCACAGCGTCTGCACCTTCCTCGAGATAACAGTTCGGTACGTCGGGCCGCTCTGCAGCCGCATCTACAAAAACAGGAATTCCTTCCCGCTTCCCGATCGCCACCATCTCGGCGACAGAAACGTCCCCTCGATCCGCTGCATCACCAAAAACCGCCAACATTGTCGTCTTCTCTCCAACCGCGGCCTCCATCTCCTGGAGCGTGTCGACTTCGACGATCTTCGCCCCCGTCATCCGGATCGCGTGGTTGTAGACATGTTGATGCTTCTTCTGCAGCACCACCTCGTTCTTCATCCCCGTCGTGTCCGGCAGTTGGGCGATCCCTTTTTGGTCATCTCCTGCCATACACGCGCTGGTCACCTGGCAGATTGCCGCCGCGCACCCATTAGTCACCAGCCCGAACTCACACTGCATCACCTCCGCGATCCGTTCACCCACCTTCTCCATCAGTTCATCGAGGTGAACATACCGTTTCGAGGCCGCCTCCATCGCCGCCTTCACCTCCGGCAAGGACACCGACCCGCTGATGATCGTGTACGTTCCTCGACAGTTGATCAAGGGACGCACCCCGATTGATTCGTATGTTGGGAATGTCATCCTGTCATCCTGAGCAAAGCGAAGGATCTCTTCGCGATCTGGACCACCCACTCGTGTCGCACTGGACACCCGGAGCCGAAATCTTCCCTGAACCTATCTGCTACAAAGACTTGCCGTAGACTTTCAATCCTCAATCATCACTCATCCATCCTCGATCTAAAGATTCCCCTTCACCCACTCCACCATTTGATCGATGTAGAGCTGTAGCAGAACCGTGTGCGACGTGTGATACCACACAATCGCCTCCGGATCGTCTCCCATCAGATGGTCCGGCACAAAGCCGAGCTCGCTATACCGGATCATCGCATCACCGATCGCCAGAACATCCTCGCCGACCGGGACCAGGAAGGCCGTCTCCTCAGGACACAGTACCCCAACTTCCAGTGCCTCAACTCCCCCTGGCAGGACATCTCCGTGTTGGAACCCTTTGGGTTCGATGTCCATATCCACAAACTCGTGAAGACCTGACGCGTGACACCAAACCGTGCACGCGAATCGTTCGACAAACCACGAAATCCCACGATCGTGCAGCCGGTTTGTCATAAAGATTATGTTCGGGTTCACGACCGTCGAACCAGTTCGCCTCAACCACAGGAACCATCGGGTCGATCAGACACGGCGGTTCTGTTGCCGAGATATAGGTGGAATGGACGTCGTGTTCGATGCCTGCATGGTGAGCCACGTAGTCGTATACACCGGGAATGATCTCATTCATCAGGACCTGCCTTCTCGTCTACTTACCCCACAACCAACGCAGCTAGGTGAACGTATCGCCATACTGGA
>CAYYGZ010000036.1:0-4480 GCA_964471275.1 uncultured bacterium
GATGGGGACAGGCTGAAGCGAGAGTGCGGCCTGATTGCCTATGCGGTAAGCAAAGGTATTGCCGCACTCGAACCGATCTCCACGGTGTCAGGCGAGTGCTTTGAGGGTAACGACTCCGGGCTGTGGACACTCACTTCCTTTGCCCCCGGATTCCAGAATGACCGAGAGTCTATGTCCAGTGCCCAGGATCGCGGTATGGGACGCTGCCTCGCCAGGCTCCTTCGGGGACTCTCGGACTGCCCGCGTCGATTGGCGAAGCCGCAGTCGTTCGCTGTCGACGTCAGCCGGACGCTATTAGAATTCAACCGATGCGAGGATTTGATCCGTGCGCAGGACAATCAAACACGAGATGAAACCTACGCACTCGATCGTTTGAACGGACGGCGTCGATGGATCGAGACGCATCCTGAAGAGACGACATCCGGTCTCACGGATTTACCGCAGCAGGTTATCCACGGAGACTACCAGGAGAAGAATGTCTTCTTCGATGACAACGGAGATGTTGTCGCCTTGATCGATTGGGAGAAGGCCTGTCTTGCGCCATCCGAATGGGAGATCATCCGCACACTGGATCTGGTGATGCAGTTCGATGTGGAAAGAGGGAAGACATTTGTGGAAGGCTACCAGGAAGAAGCCCCGCTCGATCTCGACACACTCGACCGAGCCGCCTGGGCATACGGAGTCATGCGAACCCACGATCTCTGGCTGTTCCGAGAGATCTACGAACGGGGTCACGATCGTGTACGCAGGTTCCTGAGCCCGGGGCCCTTCCGGCCCATCTATGACCGCTGGGCGCCGTTACGTGACAAACTGACCACGTTGGGATAATCGGTCGGGAGCTCAACCGGGGACGAAGAAGTGATGATTCTCCGTTTGGTTGGCCGCAGGTAGTCCCCACGACAACACTTCAGCGAAGCGATCTTCTCGTCCCCGGCAGGGAGGTCGTATTTCTACTAGAGCCCTGTTTGAATCGACCACTGAACACGGTAGTTCACGGTTCTCAGCACCAGCGGCGACATCAGATCTGACGCCTGTCCAGCACACAGCACAATGTCGCCGATCGGGACGTCTACATATGCCTTGCGCAGCATCGTGCGGTTCTTGTTCTCGGCGCCTCCCCCGTAGAAATCAAATTCGATAATGCCGGACATCTGCTCACGCTTTATACGCAAACCGAGGCACGTCTGTCTTGCGGTTATTTTTGTGGTCGCCGTGTGATCCCCGGCGGTTTGGGGTCTCACGTGCATCGCAAAGTTTCCGTGACTCGACAACGCGCTGTCGCAGCCCAGGTCGATTTTGAAGTATCCGTATGGCACCACCTCGAGATCCTTTTGGGTGGTGGCGGTTCCGGCGATCAGCGCTGTGAGTAATAAGACCAGAGTTGTTCGTCTCAGGGGTCTTCTCCAATGTTGCGAAGAGCTTGTCAGGGGTTAGTCTACGCTGCTTGCTTGGATACCTGCATCCGTTACGTCGCCGACAAAACTGATCGCCCGTTTCTCCCCTGTGAATTCATTGATTGTCGAAGTCACTTTCTTGACCCCATCGCTTGCATCGACGAGCGCGACGCTTGTCGCACCACGCTTTGTGAGTTCCACCGCAACGGCCTGCCCGCCCGCCGCACAGGTTACCACAACCGCTCTTTCCTCGATATTCATGGATCGCCCTTTTCCTTGGGTTGCCGGAATGCACTCCCGAATGTGTTGAACAATAGCCCTTTATGACACGACGAACAGCGCGCATACGACGCTGGAAGGGATCCGGACCCGTATAAAGGAAGGGGCAGAAGTACGGATAACAGACTCGCGATCGGGAGCCGACATCACGTCGAAAGTCCTCGCACAGATCATCCTCGAATCCGACAGCCCGAAGCTGGACCACTTACCTGCGCCCGTTCTGGCACACATGATCCGCGGCAGAGAAAGCGTGGTGGGGTACTTCATCAAGAATTACCTGTCACGAGCCTACGAGCTCTTTCAGAAAACCCATCGCCAATGGCAGGCCGCTACTTCCATCC
The DNA here is from genome assembly GCA_964471275.1 of uncultured bacterium. Taxonomy (GTDB): domain Bacteria; phylum Latescibacterota; class UBA2968; order UBA2968; family UBA2968; genus UBA2968. The sequence goes on from CAYYGZ010000036.1 coordinate 2,015, forward strand.
CTCCCCCGTGACGGCCTGGACTCAAACGATGATGAACCTTGTTTCGACAACTCCCGCCGCACCGTCGGCGCCGGATCTGGGACCCGACGACCTTGCCAGCCGACTTCGCGGCCTCGAGAAACAGCTTGATGCCCTGCGGGACCAAATCGGTGAGAAATAGTCATCCGGTTCTATGCGAACGCATAAAACAACCATTGGCCTCCAGTCGCGGTCGGGGTATCATTCCTCTATCCCACTCTCGATAGCACAACAAGCCAACCACACACGTCGACACATCTCACGAATGGAGGTCTGTATTGCCGCAGCAACAGCACCCGAATCGTTCGAGCAGGCAATCGCGAAATTTGAGGAGGCGGTCAAGGCCGGTTTGAAGATGCAAGAGGAAGCGTCGAGCGCGTGGTCCGAGATTCTGTCCGGCGCGGGCACGCCGCAGGATCGGCAGACACGCTTCGATGACGTCGTGAAGGAGAGCATCCCGAAAGCCCAGGAGAACTTCGACACGATGCCCAAATCCATCGAAAGCAAATACACGTCCAGCCTTGACCTCCTCAAGAAGGCTATGGAAGCTGCTCAGGCCACCTCCTTCGACGAGTCAAAGAACAGGACAGAGGTGCTCTGGGAACGCTCGATCCAGGCGATGCGAGAGAACACACAGACCATGGTTCAGGCGAACGCAAAGATCAGTGAGGCCTGGACGGATCTGATGACAAAGCCGAACGGCAAGCCCAAATCCGAAGCCTAGCCGGCCACCAAAACTGCAGGGAGGACAGGTCCATGGCGGGAGAGATCTATCTGTCGGGTACGGCACGCACACCGATTGGGAGTTTCAGTGGCGCATTTGCCGACACGCCCGCGGCCGTGCTGGGTGCGGCCAGTGTAAAAGCGACACTCGAGCGTTCGGGTGTTCCAGCGGAGAACGTCGACGAGGTCATCTTCGGAAATGTCCTATCTGCCGGCCAGGGCCAGAACGTGGCACGCCAGGTAACGATCAGCGCCGGCATCAGCGATTCAGTGAGTGCAACGACCGTCAACAAGGTCTGCGGGTCTGGCCTCAAGGCCGTGATGTTCGCATCTCAGGCCATCCAGTGCGGCGATGCAATGACCATCATCGCCGGCGGGACTGAGAACATGTCTTGCGCGCCGTATCTCCTGCCCAAAGCCCGCGCAGGTTATCGGATGGGAAACGGTGAGCTTGTTGACAGCATGATTCACGACGGTCTCTGGGATGTCTACAACGACACCCACATGGGTGTTTTTGGCGACCGAACAGCAGAAGGCAGTGATATCTCTCGGGAGGACCAGGACGACTTTGCCGTCGCCAGTTACGAACGCGCGTTGAAAGCCACCGATTCGGGCACCTTCGCCCGAGAGATCGTATCTGTCGAGGTGGCCACGCGCAGATCGACAACTACGGTCTCGATCGATGAGGAGCCGCAGCGTTTTGACGAGAACAAACTCCGCGCACTCCGGCCCGCTTTCGACAAGGAGGGTTCAGTAACCGCAGGCAACGCATCCAGCATCAACGACGGTGCCGCCTCGATCGTCGTGCAATCGAAGGAGTCTCTCGAACTGAATGGCAACACCCCCCAGGTCCGAATACTCGGATATGCTACCTATTCCCGTGAGCCGGAATGGTTCACGCTCGCACCGATCGGTGCGATCAGAAGACTTCTGGAAAAGCTGAGTTTGTCAGTCAAGGACATCGACCTGTTCGAGATCAATGAAGCCTTCTCTGCCGTTGCACTCGCGGCGATGAAGGAGCTTGATATCTCGCACGACAGGGTTAACGTCCACGGTGGCGCCGTCGCCCTGGGCCATCCGATCGGGGCCAGCGGTGCACGCACTCTCGTCACCCTGATCAACGCGATGGAAACACGCAATGCCCGTATCGGTATCGACACCCTCTGCATCGGCGGCGGCGAAGCCGTTGCCATGGCTGTTGAACGCGTTTAGTCGACTCTCGAAGATCCCCGAGTTGGCGCAGAAGGTCCAGGCCGTGAAGAAGGGCGTAACGCCGAGCGAGGTCGTCTACGAACGAGACAAGCTCAAACTCCTCCGGTATACACTGAATGGTCCGCCCACACACAAGACACCGATCGTCTTCGCCCTCGTCAACCGTCTCTACATCCTTGATCTCATGGAAGGCCGGAGTGTGGTCAGCCACTTCGTAAACAACGGGCTTGATGCTTGCCTTATTGACAGGGGTAAGCTGACCGCCAGGGACCAACACCTGCGCCTGGAAGATTACGTCAACGGGTATCTCGATAATGTGATCGATACGATCCGTGATCGCACGGGATCAGAGAAGGTGAGCGTGCTGGGCTACTGCTTGGGAGGCACGATGAGCTCCATGTATACGGCCACCCACCAGGAGAAAGTTCGCAATCTCATCCTCCTCGCCGCAGAAATCGATTTCGCCACAGATGAGGGGCTCCTCAACCTGTGGACAAAACCGGAGCATTTCGA
>CAYYGZ010000036.1:4490-25885 GCA_964471275.1 uncultured bacterium
CTCCTTCCAGCTTCTCAAGCCGATCACGAACACGATTGAGAAACCCCTGAGCTTCTACGAGAACCTCGACGACGATGCGTTCATCGCAGATTTTCTGACGATGGAGACGTGGCTAAACGACACATCCCGTCGCGGGTGAGACGTTCCGGCAATTCGTAAAACTCCTGTATCAGCAGAACCTGCTGACCAAGAACGAATTTCCCCTTGATTGGGAGATCGTAGATCTCCGGAATATCACGTGTCCCGTTCTCAACCTTATGGCGCAGTTCGATGACCTGGTGCTTTGCGCTCAGAGCCTGCCCTTCAACGACTGCGTGGGATCAAGCGATCGCAAGGCGATCTCACTGAAGGCCGGACACATCGGTCTCGCGATCGGCTCACGGGCACACAAGAAGAGGGCCCGGAGCTCCGCTTTGGACCCTCTTCTTGTGCCAAAACATTCACTCCTTTAGATAATCACATCTAATATTTCGATACTTTTTTTATTTTATTGACTAATTCTAATGCGTTCGGTAAATTTATAGATAGATTGGAGTTACACGAATACCGGGAGGGCGCCAAAGGCTGATTTTTTGTGTGCTAGGGGCTACATCTGGGAAGGGAGTTACACCATGAGTGAGATCAGAAAGGCCAATCGGTGGAGCATCGTTGCCGGCGCGCTGATCGTCCAGATTGCACTGGGCACAGTCTACGCCTTCAGCGTATTTGTAAAGCCCCTTGAGTTGGAGTTCGGCTGGAGCCGAACGACGACACAGTGGGCTTTTTCTTTTGCCCTACTCACCTTTGCCGTGAGCATGATCCCGGCGGGTAAACTGCAGGATCGAATAGGCCCCCGTAAAGTCGCCACGATCGGGGGTCTCCTTCTGGGCCTGTCCTTCATCTTGAGCGCCCTGCTCGTATCCGGCGACCGACCCTGGGCGCTCTACCTCACATACGGCGTGATCGGCGGAGCAGGTATCGGCTTTGCATACGTTTGCCCGATCGCCGCCTCGGTCAAGTGGTTCCCGGATAAGAAAGGTCTGATTACCGGTTTCGCCGTCGCTGGATTCGGCGCCGGAGCACTCTTCTTCGCAGGACCGGCCTCTACGCTGCTGCTCCCACCCGGACAAACAGGTGACGCCATGGGGCTTTCCTCGATCCTGATGGTCGGGCTCGGTATCACAAAGGGGTCCGGATTCGGAATCGGATGGCAGGCATTCTTCATCCTCCACGGCGTTGTGTGTGCGGTCATCGTTACGTTGGGCGCAATACTCCTGAAGAACCCGCCGGAAGGTTACACACCTGAAGGTTGGGTTCCCCCAGAGGTCATTCCGGGCAGTCGGCAGGATGCGGACTGGCGGGCGATGCTTAACACGCCTCTCGCCTGCATGCTCTGGTTGACCTTCATCTTTGGTGCCACATCAGGTCTGATGGCAATCGGTCAGTGGAAGCCCCTGATGGTTACCATACTCGGAGATAGGACTTTCGCCCCAATCTGGATGGGATCCTTCGGACGGTTTGTCGAACCGGTAGGCATCCTCGCGATCTTCAATGCCCTCGGGCGGATCGCGTGGGGGAAGATCAGTGATCTGATCGATCGGCCGCGCGCGATGATGATGATGTTCCTTGCGCAGGGCATGGCTTTCATGTTCCTGGCAAGCGTCGAATCGCATCTGGCGATCTTCCTCGCCTCTGCCTGGGTTGGCCTCAACTTTGGCGGCAACTTTGCACTCTTCCCGTCGGCCACGGCAGACTACTTCGGCACAAAGAACCTCGGTATGAACTACGGTTGGATCTTCACGGCCTACGGCGTGGCAGGAATTCTTGGACCGGTCGTCGGCGGGGTGCTGTTCGATGCGACGAACGCCTACATCATGGCCTTCGTGTTTGCCGGCATCCTCTGCTTTATCGCGGCAGGATGCTCGGTGGTGGTATGGGGACTTGCGCGGCAGGAGCAGGTCGCGCTCTAGGACAACGGGGTTTCGGGAGCGCGTGTTCCACGAGACAAAGGAGAAGTTCGGTCTGGTGCGAATCTGCGTGCCGGCTGCTGGAATCACGAGAGATGCGTTGGCGGTAAGGGTGGACAAGGAAACCGGGAAGGCTTCCGTCTACGACATCGACCATTTTCGGCTGGTTGTGGAAGTCAATCTGATCGCTCCCGTCTACTGGGCGTTACAGATGGTCGCCCAGATCGCGAAGAATCGGGCCGCTCTGAAGTGCGGACGGTGGAAGACCGAGGAACGCGTGCAAGGCACGTTCATTGTGATTGGATCAATTTCGTCACGTGGGAACAAGGGGCAGATTTCCTACTCGGCAACGAAGGCAGGACTCAAGGGAGCGGCTGCTACGCTGATGTCCGAAGCAATATTCCACGGTGTTCGCGGATGCCGGTTGGCATCCCGCCGTCTAGGTCCGTGTGAGGCGTGCCAGTCCCGTTCCGTCAGCAGGCGTCTCGCATCATCGGGCTGGCATTCCGGGAGGCAGCAGGCCAAACTGAACAAAATAAGGGGTTACGTCTGCTCTGCTCCTGTCTGAGCCTGTGGTATACAGATTGCATCTTGCAGACCCAGTATCCGGCCATCCCAGCCTGTAGTCTCGTGTCGGAGTGATTCCGGTTGTTGACGAAAACGATCACCTTCTCGGGATCGTCAGCTATGTTGATATGCTAAAACTCCTCATTGAACGGCTCTAGCGTGCGTGGTTCGAGATGTGTTTCGACTCTGGCTCTGATCCTGTCGACGGCAATTCCTGTCTTCGGCGACGTCCAAACATTCGTGGTGAGAGATCCTGAGAACCGGAACGTTGTGACCTTCGAGTCTCGTGCACCTCTGGAGAATATCCACGGGACGACCCACGCCGTTCGCGGCAGTCTGCGTGTGGACCGTGAAGACCTGACGTGGTGCGCGGGGGAACTCACGATCCCGCTCGACAGCTTCGATACGGGCATCGTGCTTCGTAACACACAGATGCGTGACCATTATCTGGAGACGGACCGGTATCCCGAAGTCGTGTTTCAGGTGGTCAAGGTGGTTTCGGCTGATCCCCCCAGATTACTAATTGGAAAGCCGAGCCACATCGTTCTCGAAGGGGTTGTCCGGATGCACGGTGTGGAGCGCCGGGAGCGTGTTGAAGTGACGGCCACCTATTTTGCCGAGAGCGACGAAACACGCCTGAAGCTCCCCGGGAATCTGCTCCGAATAGACGCCGCTTTCAGCGTGGTTCTCGGTGACTACGGTATCCCGATTCCAAAGCTGGTTGCCCTCCAGCTGGACGAGAAGGTTAGCATCCGGGTCGATGTGACAGCATCGGATGAGCCGCAAACACAAGAATAGAAAGCTCGAGGCCGTGCATTGATAGATATTGGTGTGTTGAAGGAGTCGGTCGCGGGGGAGAATCGGGTAGCGTTGACCCCGTCGAACGCAGAAAAACTCGTCAAGGCAGGACATCGTGTCCTGGTCGAATTGAACGCCGGACTCTCGGCAGGCTTTCCTGATGTTGCTTACACGGAGTCAGGGTGTGAGCTGCGATCGCGGTTTGAAGTGGTCACGGGAGCAAGGGTCCTTGCCGCCGTCAACACACCGAACGTCGGGCCGCAGCCCAACCCTCTGCTCGAGAACCTGACCGAGGCCCACACGGTAATTGGGTTCGCAGATCCCTTTTCCACAGAATCCGCCGTCAATGTTTATGCAGGCACGGGTGCATCGCTCTTTGCTATCGAGCTGATGCCTCGAATCACCCGTGCACAGAGCATGGATGCGCTTTCGTCCATGGCGACCGTGTCCGGCTACAAGATCGTGTTGAGCGTAGCCGATCGTCTCCCCCGGATGTTCCCTCTGATGATGACAGCAGCAGGAACGGTGTCGCCTGCACGGATCTTGATACTTGGTGCGGGTGTGGCCGGCCTACAGGCGATTGCCACCGCCAGGCGTTTGGGGGCTGTTGTTTCTGCATACGATGTTCGCCCAGTGGTGAAAGAGCAGGTCGAAAGTCTGGGTGCCACCTTTGTGACGCTCGAGATCGAGGCGGCGGAGGCTGAGGACTCGGGTGGTTACGCGACGGATCAGGGCAAGGCCTTCTACGAAAAGCAGCAGGCGGCGCTCGCGGCCGTTGTGGCTGAACACCACGTGGTCATCACGACTGCATTGATCCCGGGGAGGCAAGCGCCGATCCTCCTCACCGAGTCCATGGTTCGCGGCATGGCGCCCGGCTCAATCGTAGCGGACATGGCGGCCGAGCGGGGAGGGAACTGCGCGCTGACAGTGCCCGGGGAAGAGGTCGACGTCGATGGTGTGCGCATCCTGGGACCGACGAACATCCCTTCGATGGTGCCCTATCACGCGAGTCAGATGTACTCCCGAAACCTGGTGACGTTTCTGGAACATCTGACGGGAGAGGATGGCGATCTTATCGTGGATGAATCCGACGAGATTACGAAGGACACGCTTGTGACCTGGGCGGGTGACGTGGTGAATGAGCGGGTGAAGGAAGCCTGGTCGTCAGCCAGCTAAAAATACAGTACCGGGTCTTGGATCTCTAACTCTGAAGGAACAGATCTTGGAAGGTTTTATCGCAGCACTGACTGTCTTTGTGCTCGCCGTGTTCGTCGGCTTCGAAATCATTACGAAGATTCCGCCGACATTGCACACACCCCTGATGTCCGGGTCTAACGCGATATCGGGGATCAATCTTGTCGGCGCGTTGCTGTCCGCCGGCACTCAGTATACGACGCTGACAACCTGGCTCGGATTCTTCGCCGTCGTATTTGCGACGGTGAATGTCGTAGGTGGGTTCATGGTCACGAACCGAATGCTCGGCATGTTCAAGCAGAAGGGTACGCCTTGAGTTCGACGCTCATCAACCTGGCTTATCTGTTCGCGTCTATCATGTTCATCCTCGGGTTGAAGGGATTGACGCATCCCCGCACGGCGGTCCGTGGAAACCTGCTCGGCGCAATCGGCATGTTTGTCGCTGTGATGGTAACGCTTGTGGATCAGCGGATCGTCAGTTTCGAGATTATCATTGCAGGCATCGTGGTGGGTGGCCTGATCGGGGCCATTCTGGCTGTCAAGATTCAAATGACAGACATGCCTCAGCTTGTCGCGTTGTTCAACGGTTTTGGCGGTGCTGCGTCCGTGATGGTCGCGGGTGCGGCCCTGACGGAAGCGAAGCTGTTCGGGGGAACACCCGTCCTGCAGTTTAGCGCAGCGATCGTGGCGTCCGGTATCATTGGCACTGTGACCTTCTGGGGTAGCCTTGTGGCGTTCTCGAAGCTTCAGGAGTTGCTGTTCCGGAAACCGGTTCGGGCAGGGATGCGTTTTGTCAACATTCTCCTCACCGCCGGTACCGTGGCACTCGGGATTCTGGTGATCGTTGATCCCTCCGACACGCGTGCCTACTGGGCGATGACAGCCGCCGCTTCCCTTGTCGGCGTGACGCTCGTGATACCGATTGGCGGCGCGGACATGCCCGTCGTGATTGCGTTACTGAATTCGCTGTCGGGGCTGGCCGCGGCCGCCACGGGTTTTGTCCTCGGTAATAATGTGCTGATTATCTCCGGGTCGCTGGTCGGGGCATCCGGGCTGATACTCACGCAGATCATGTGTCGTGCGATGAATCGAACGCTCGGTCACGTCCTGTTCGGGGTGCTCGAGGCAGCGGCTGACGGCCCAAGTGCTGACGAAATCTACGAAGGTCGTGTCAAGTCGGCTTCGGCCGACGAGGTCGCGATGCTGTTTGATGCTGCTCGTCGCGTCGCGATTGTGCCCGGATACGGGATGGCGGTCGCCCAGGCTCAGCACGCAGTTCGTGATCTGGCCAACCTGCTCGAGGCGAACGGGATCGAAGTTGTGTTTGCGATTCATCCTGTGGCGGGCCGGATGCCGGGTCATATGAACGTGCTGCTTGCCGAGGCGGATGTCGCATATGACAAGCTGATCGAGATGGATCTGGTCAACCCGACTTTCCCGGAGACGGATGTGGCGCTCGTGATCGGAGCAAACGATGTGGTCAATCCGGTCGCCCGTGAGGATCCGAGCAGCCCTATCGCCGGGATGCCGATTCTGGAGGTGGACAAGGCAAGGACCGTCGTGGTGATCAAGCGCTCGTTGAGCCCGGGCTTTGCCGGAATACCAAACCCGCTGTTCGCGGCGGACAATGCCCTGATGTTCTTCGGTGATGGAAAGGCAGCAGTACTGGATCTGGTAAAGGCGGTCAACGAGTCCTGACCCGGAGTCGATGCGGGGTCGGATGTGTGGTGACTTTCTGGGGTCAAGGAAGCGTCTCGGCCGGTACGCAAGGTGTGACACAGCTGTCCACATCGTGTCACATGCGCCTCGCAAATTGCCCTGCGCCGCTCGCGGATTTTTCCTTTGCCAAAAGAATTGATTGTTAGCAAATGAAGGACATTGTGGTCCTTTGTTTGAGCGTGGATGAAACTGGCACCCGGAATACGTTTACCCCCGTGTGGGAGGATCTATCCGATTGTCTGAGATCAATGTCGACATTCCGACGGTCGAGTACTGGAAGTCGCAGATCAAATGTCAAGCTGCGTGTCCGGTCCATACGGATGCCCGCGGCTATGTCCGTGCCATTGCTGAGGGGAACGACGAACTTGCGTATCTGATCGCCCGCGGCCCCAATCCGCTCGCATCGATCTGTGGCCGTGTGTGTGGGGCTCCGTGTGAAGCGGACTGTCGTCGGGGTGAGATCGACAATCCAATCTCCATTCGCGCACTCAAACGCTATGTCTGCGAACTGTTCGGCTCCGAATCTCGGGACGCCGGAACCCTCGTTGAATTCCTGAAGCGGGCGACCAAGAAGTACGGCGGACGCGATTGTGAGGGCAAAGAAGAACTGCTTCCCCTGATGCAGTCCGTGATGAAGGGGAGTGTCGAGTCCGTCAGCGGCAAATCGGTTGGGATTATCGGCAGTGGTCCTGCCGGGCTGGGAGCCGCACACGATCTTTCCCTGCTGGGCTTCAACGTCACGATCTATGAAGTCGAGCCCGTTTTGGCCGGGATGCTTGCCGTCGGGATTCCCGAATATCGTTTGCCCCGTGATCTGATCCGGTCCGAAGTGGCCGTGATCGAGGCGCTCGGTGTTGAGGCAGTTACGGAATGTGAAATCGGAGTTGATGTGGCTTTCTCCGAACTGAGAGAACGGCACGACGCCGTTGTTGTGTGTGTCGGTGCGAAACGGTCACGACCCCTACCGATACCAGGCGCCGATGCGAAGGGTGTTCTCGGTGGCGTCGAGTTCTTGAGAGATGTTGCGCTCGGGAATCCAATCGATCTGGGACAGAGTGCCGTCGTCATTGGAGGCGGTAACGTCGCCTATGACGTGGGACGAACCGTGCTCCGGCAGATCTCCGTAGACACGGCCAGAACAGTGGTTCGTGAGGGTGTCGGATCGGTGCACTTGTGTTCGCTTGAGTCTTTGGCCGAGATGCCGGCGGAAGACGCCGAGATCATCGAGGGCGACGAGGAAGGGATCATCCGTCGCAACTCCATGGGGCCTGTTGAGGTGCAGACGAACGACGAGGGCGCCGTGACGGGTGTGTTGTTCCGTAAGTGCCTCCGTGTGTTCGATGAGAACCACAACTTCGCTCCGGAATTCGATGATAACGACAAAGAGGTGATTACCTGTGATCGCGTGCTGATGGCGATTGGCCAGGGCGTCGATCTCACATTCCTGGATCCTGAGGCCGACGGGATTGCGATGACAGAGCGCGGATTTATCGAATGCGATCCTGCTACGGGACGAACAAGTGCCTCGGACATCTACGTCGCCGGAGACCTGGCGTATGGTCCGAAACTTCTGATCCACGCCGTCGCTTCCGGAAAACAGATCGCACGATCCATTTACGAAGACCTGACGGGTAAGGCCCTCCGACCCCAGGACGTCGAACTGCACCTGGGTCTGCCCGAATACGAGCGCGAGCAAGGCTACGAACGGCAGGGGCGGGTGGCCATACCTTCGATGCCCGTCGCGGAACGGATCACCTCCCAATCGGCGCCTGTGGAGCGTGGCTACGACGAGAGTGAGGCACGCTGCGAGGCAGGCAGGTGTCTTGATTGCGGTGTGAACACCATTTTCGACGGCGCGAAGTGCATCCTGTGCGGCGGTTGTGTCGATGTCTGTCCCGAACTCTGTTTGCGAATCGTGTCGGTCGATCGTCTTGCCCAGAGCGAGGTGGTCGATTCCGTGCTGGACGATCGTCTCAATGGGATGGCGCGCGAAGAGGCGTCGGCCATCCTGAAGGATGAAACCAGCTGCATCCGATGCGGACTGTGCGCGATCCGGTGTCCGTCTGGTGCGATCACGATGGAACGCTTCACATTCAAGGAGATTTTGACGTGTCAGATCGACTAGCTCCCGAGCCTCTTCCGAGGCGTGACTTCCTGAATCTAGCCGGGGTCTGGGCAGCGTGTCTGGCTGTGTTCGGATCCCTTCTGGGGATGGGGCGCCTGGCTCGGCCGAGTGTCCTGCCCGAGGCTGGCAATCGTTTTCGGATCGGCCGCCCCGACGACTACCCATCCGGTACGGTCCGCACGCTCGATGAGCGTCAGGTGCAGATCCTGGCAACAAACGATGGGATTGCCGTTGTGTCGATGATCTGCACGCATCTCGGATGTATTGTGAAAGAGCGGGACGAGGGCGGATACACGTGTCCGTGTCACGGCTCCGTCTTTGACACATCCGGAGGCGTGGTCGGCGGTCCGGCTCCCCGCGGTCTCAAATGGTTGGAAGTTTCGTTGGCGCCGGACGGCCAACTGATGGTGGATGGCAAACGCGAGATTTCCGCAGGTACCTATTTCTCCGTCTAGGATGGATTGACCATGGCACAGACCGGTCTCAGCCTTTTTCTCGATAACCTCAGAAGCCTGCCCGCGAATCTCCGCGGTTCGGTGGCTCGTGCGGGGAGCCGCGCTTCGGACCGCGGCCGTTCGCTCGCCGTGTTTTCGAACGTCTTTCTGCATATGCACGCGACGCGCGTGCAGGAGCGCACACTCCGGTTTACCACGACGATGGCGATGGGTCTGACGGCACTCTCCCTGTTTCTCATTCTGATCGTGACGGGTGTGCTGCTGATGGTCTACTACAAACCATCCGTCGGGCTTGCCTACAGCAGTATCAAGGACATCCACTATGTTGTGCCGACGGGCAGGTTTATTCGGAATATCCACAGGTGGGCGGCGCACCTGATGGTCGCCTGCGTAATCGTGCACATGGCGCGTGTCTTCTACACAGCCAGCTACAAGGCACCCCGGGAATTTAACTGGGTCGTCGGCATGGGGCTGCTGATCCTGACGCTTGCCCTGTCATTCACCGGATACCTCCTGCCCTGGGACCAGCTGGCTTACTGGGCGATCACGATTGGTGCGAACATCGCGGCTTCACCGAGTGAGTTGACGGATGCGCTTGGGATCACTGCGCTCTTCGATCCAGGGGGATTGCAGAAGGAGCTTCTCCTGGGTGCGAGTGAGGTCGGTCAGGAGGCGCTGACGCGCTTCTATCTGCTGCACGTAATGGTCCTGCCGATCGCGATGCTCCTGCTGCTGTGTATTCATTTCTGGCGTATTCGGAAGGATGGCGGGTTGGGGCGACCGGGTGCCAAACCGACCGCTGCGGGTAAAGGGATGTCGACACCGCCGTCGGAGTCTGCCCCGGAGGATGCGCCGACGAAGACCTACGGTCTGATGGCCGTGGTCAGAGATCGTAAGGAAGCGACAAACCAGGATCCTGCAAACACGTTGCCGAGTTGGCCGCACCTGATGCGAGCTGAACTCGTCATCTTCATGGCAACCATGCTCGTCTGCGTCGTTCTGGGGGTGTTGTTTGATGCACCGCTAAAAGAGCTGGCGAATCCGGGCATTCCGGAGAATCCAGCCAAGGCGCCCTGGTATTTCCTGGGTCTCCAGGAAATGGTCTCCTATTCGGCATTTGCCGGGGGACTGCTGATCCCGGTGATTATCGTGCTGGGTCTCGCGCTGATCCCGTATCTGGATCGTGAGGTCGAAGATGCGGGTGTTTACTGCAGTGGACCGGAAGGCAAACGTGTCGCGATCCAGAGTCTGGGATTCGGTCTTCTGATGGCCGTTCTCTCAGTGGCCGTGCCCGTCAACTACGGATGGCTCCGCGCCTGGTTCCCTGATATATCTCAGCTGGTCATCATATTTGTTAACCCGGGTACGCTGCTGACACTGATTTACGCTCTCTGGGCACTCCGTGTTCTGCAGAGTACAGGATCGACACGGATGTCGGCGATCGCGCTGTTTACGTGTTTCCTCATTGGCTTCATCGTCTTGACGTATGTCGCCACGTTCCTGCGCGGCCCGAACTGGGGATTCTACTGGTCACACCACGACTGGCCGGTTCATTAGCCCCTCCCCCGAAGGTCCCGAGCAAGAGGCAGAGATGCAGGGGAGAGGAGAGCGTCAACACCTTTACGGCTGAATGGTAATGCTGAAGGCACCTATGGCTGATGAGAGATACGATATCGAGAGCAATGAACGCAGGACGAAGTGGTGGCTGCTTGTTGTCAGCGTACTGACGCTGATGGTTCTGGCCTCCGCCGCGTTGCGAGAGAACGTGCTGGCAGACTGGCGGAGCTACCAGATGCGGTATGCCGAACTGCTCGGCGAGGTGGCGACGGATGACCGTGGGCGTGAACTCTCGGACCGGTTCGGCATCCACCTGCGGCAGAATGTGCTTCCGGATCTGGGGCGGACTGACCGGTGCGTGACGTGCCATACTGGACTGGATGATCCCCGCATGGCGGATCAGGAGCAGCCCTTCCGAACACACCCGGGGAACTATCTGGCGATCCACGATCCATCCAAGTTTGGTTGTACCGTGTGCCACCAGGGACAGGGCCTGGCGACAGAAGTAGCCGATGCCCACGGATGGGTAGACTTCTGGGACTACCCGATGCTGAAAGCGGATCATGCGCGGACTACGTGCGCGCGCTGCCACGAGGCGGAGCAGCTGGGCGGCCCGGAGGGTCTGTGGGTCAGCGCAGACGGTGGCTCAACGGATGGCGCAGAGCTAATCATGCGTGGGCGGAGACTGGCAGAGGCAAAAGGTTGCTTCGGCTGTCACGTGGTCGATGGTCGTGGCGGATCGCTGGGTCCGGATATCACGACAGTTGGCGATCGAACACGGCACGAGTTCGATTTTTCCCATTTCCCGAAGGATGCGCCTCGAGAAGTCGAATACTGGCTCCGTCAGCATTTCCTCGAGCCGGCAGAAATCAGCCCCGGTACGATGATGCCCGATCTGAATTTGGCGGACTCTGACGCAGACGCGCTGACGGCCTACATGCTGTCGCTTCGGCAGAAAGTTGAAACCGCCGGGTATCATCACGATGTGTCTCGTGTGGTGGAGGATTCACGCGATCTGTCGGGAGCTGAATTGTATGCGATGAACTGTGCGTCCTGTCACGGTGGTGATGGCCGGGAAAGCAGCGTGCCGGGCATCCGGTCCCCCGCGCTCAACAACGAAGATGCGCTGGCGGTCGCGGGGAACGATTACTATCGCGCGATTATCCGGACCGGACGTAGTGGAAGTGCGATGCCCGCCTGGGGGCCCAGAGGTGGTAACCTGAGTCCCGCCGAGATCGATCGCCTGATCGGGCACATTCGCTCCTGGGAGCCCGAGGGGCCCGACCCGCTTGACGTGAATGCGTCCACGGGTGATGCGCGTGTCGGTGCCTCGCTCTACAAGGGTCTGTGCGGGAACTGTCACGGTCGTGAAGGAGAGGGCGGAATTGGTAACCGGCTCAACTCGATCTCCTTCCTCTCTATCGCCGACGATGGATTCCTGGCTGACGCGATCATCAACGGTCGACCCGGAACCGCGATGGCATCGTGGAAGCATCTGTCACGCCAGGAGGTCAGCGACGTGCTCGCCTACGTCCGGTCGTGGCAAAGGAAGGCACCCACTTACGCGGCCGTAAGGAAGGCGACTCGGGCGTTACCGAAGAAGCGTCTTCAGTTGATCGGCCGGGCACTCTACAAGGGCAACTGCGCAGTCTGTCACGGTGTTCAGGGAGAGGGCGAGATAGGCACGCGTCTGGCGACGGACGATTTGCTGCGTGTCGTCGACGATCGGTATCTGTTCGACTCGATCGTAGAGGGACGACCCACGACTGCGATGCCCGCCTGGCATCATCTGTCAGCAGACCAGGTGGCGGCTCTGATTGCCCACATCCGCGCCTGGCAGAACGGGAACCGTCTTGCACTCGAGAAAGCCCCCGTGATCGGAGATTACTCTCTTGGCCGCGTCCACTATGAAACGAGCTGCCAGGGCTGTCACGGTCTACGGGGTGAAGGGGGCAGTGGACCTCAACTCGCCAATCGCGCCTTCCTAAGGGCAGCGGACAACGACCTGCTCTACTACTGGATTGCGCGCGGTCGTCACGGATCCGCGATGAAGGGATTCCTCCCTGAAGAACACGGCCCGACGACGCTGAAGCCTGGCCAGATCGCTGATGTGATCGCATACATCCGTCATCTGTCGACATCCGGAGACCGTCGCGTTGTGCAGACGGGGGCTGGTGACGCGGCCGTCGGTGGACAGCTGTATGCGGGCAGTTGCGCGGGCTGTCACGGACCCGACGGTGAGGGTGCGTCCGGACCCCAGCTCAACAACCCGAACTTCCTCGCTGCCGTGTCGGACGGCTTCCTCGCGGCAACGCTTGCGATGGGTCGGACAGAAACGCCGATGCGTGCGATGCTTCACGGCGCAGAGGGCATCGGGCAGATCCCGCCGAAGAACGTGATGGATGTGGTGGCGTTCATACGGCTTTGGGAGGGTGACACGGACAGGAAATCGAGACCGATTGCCGAGGTCTCACCCATTGCGGTGTCCTCGGGCGAGGAGATGTATCAGCAGTTCTGCGCGGGCTGTCACGGAACCGAAGGCGGTGGAAAACGTGACGGCGAAGGCTTTTTTGCCCCGGCTCTGAACAATCAGGAGTTTCTGAGTGCCGCGTCGGACGGGTATCTTCTGGCGACAATCGCTAGGGGCAGAAGCCAAACACCGATGCGTCCGTTCGGAGAGGGAGCGGGAGGGATCGCTTCGCTCAAATCCGAAGAGATCAACACGATTGTCGCGTATCTGAGATCCTGGCAGAACTAGAGGCCATACCTGGCTTCTTGCGTAGAGATGTCACAGGAGTAGTCCGAGCAGTTTCGTCTAAGAGTGCTGATTATCAATCGTTTGCAGGGCGTGCTTAACGCTCGAAACGCGAGGCTCGTGGGCCATGGAAGAGGGCGGGAACGCCCCTTCACCCACGCGCCACTAAACGGTGACCGGAGGAGCAAAGGCCATGGCCAAAAAACCGATGCCGATTATGGATCGGCGGGATTTCCTGAAGTGGTCCGGAGGGGTAGCGGCGGCTGCGGCTACATTCCCGATGATGCCGGGCGAGTTTGTCCACGCCTCGTCGCTTCCCGAGCCGCCGGCCGGCCGGCGAACGCTTCAGGCAGCGTGCCCTTACTGCGGCGTGGGGTGCGGGACGCTCATTTCGGTCGAAGGCGATCGAATCGTCGGTATGGTACCCGATCGACAGCATCCGACGAACGCGGGCGTTCAGTGTATCAAGGGACTCAACGCGCACGAACCGGTGTATCGTGACCGGCTCGAACACGTGCTCGTACGGAAGGACATGTCCGACCCGGAAACCGGTCACGTGTCTGCGACGAAGGGGCGTTTCGACGATGATGTTTTTGTCGAAATGTCCTACGACGAGGCTGAAGAGCTGGTCGCAGAGAAGATGGCCAGCCTGGCGAACAAGTATGGTGGGAACAGTGTAGGTTTGAGCGGGTCCGGTCAGCTCACGATGGAGGCGCAGTGGATCGAGAACCTCCTGATGAAGGGCATTCTGGGTTCGAATTCGATCGAGGCGAATGCGCGGATGTGCATGACCTCGGCCGTTACGGGTTACTTCGCGTCCTACGGCTCCGATGCGCCTCCGACGAGCTATGAGGACATCGATGACGCGGATTTCATTTCCTTCTGGGGACACAACGCTCGTGAGGCCCATCCCGTGTTGTTCTGGCGCGTGGCCGATCACAAGAAGCGTGCGGATATTCCGACGCTTGTGAGTGACCCACGACGGACGGGAACCGTGCAGGGCCTCGAGAATATCAACCCTCGTAATTCGTTCCATTTTGCGACGCTGAACGGTGACATCTCTTATCTCAACGCCATCGCCTACGTCATCCTGACCAAGTATCCGAGGGCCGTGATGTCCGATGCGTGGTTGGACAAGAACACGAATGGTTGGCGTGAGTATGTGAAGGGCGTGAAGGCGCGCTACTCACCACAGCAGGTGATCAGCCGGAACAAGATGCTTGATCGCGAACGTGTAACGGTCGCGGAGATCGAGGAAGTCGCAAGGCTGTGGGCCGAGGCATCGATCCGGGGTCGTGAACGCGGTAAGGGCGGGGTGCTGACCTATTGGGGCATCGGCTACAATCAGATGCTACACGGTCAGCACAACACGATTTCAATCATCAATCTCCATCTGTTGACCGGTAACGTCGGACGTCCGGGATGCGGCACACATTCGCAGACTGGCCAGCCAAACGCCATGAGCGAACGCCTGATGGGCGGCCTCACGGGGCGTCTGCCGTTCAATCAGTCATTGAAGAACGTGGAGTGGAGAGACTGGATCGCCGATCGCTGGGGCGTTCCCCGGGAGCGGCTCGAGCAGACATCGCTGTTGAAGAACCCCATGGCCCTCGGGATGCTAGAGCGTGCCCTCGAGGGCGATCTCAAGGCGATGTTCTGGATGTATACGACCCACATCCATTTGCCTGATGTCGAACAGTTGGTGCGACCCGCGTTGACCAAGATGTTCTGCGTCGTCCAGGATATCTACCGTCACGCTCCGAACAATCTCTATGCCGATGTGGTCTTTCCGGCGATTACGTGGGGTGAATGGTCTGGAGGCACTTACATCCAGTCGGAACGGCGCGTGTATGTATGCGACGGCGTCAACGTCGGGCGGAACGAGAAGGGCGAGGTGCTTACGGATGCACGCCCGGACATGGATCTGGCGATTGACAAGTGCAAATCGATCGCGGTAAAGCTGGGTCTGGACGCCGACAAGATCATCCCCTACAAGAAGACGATCAAGAATGCCTACGGTCAGTCGTTCTACGATCCGGAGGATGTCTTCACCGATATCGTCACAGCTTCCAAGGGGTCGGACGCCGATCTGACTGGCATGCTCGAGGTGAAGGAACGAGATGGAACCGGGCTGTATGACCAACTGCGTCAGCTTCGCGGCATCCAGTGGCCCGCTCCCGATTACGAGACAGCGAAAGCAGGGGGGACACCGCGACGTTACATGCATCAGGAAGGTTGGGAGAATTCACCCTACGAAAATTTTCGTCATAAAGATGGGAAGGCGAAATTCAAGCTGTGCGAACAGGACTACGGCCCCAACGGCAAGTATATCAAGGAAGTCACTAAGGAGTTCAGGAAGTATGGTGAACGAAAGGGTGAGGGCCCGTTCCTGTATCACAATCAGGATCTCCTGAAACGTGCCCGCGATCTGGCGTTAACGCCAGAGCTTCCGGATCTTGAATACTACGAGAACGCGAGCAAATCACTGAGTGATGCAAAACGTGACAACAAGTTCCCGTTCTGGCTTGGTCTCGGCATCGTCTACGAGCACTTCCACAGCGCAAAGACGATTCAGGGCCCGACGACGATGAAGCTGGTACCCGAACAGTATGTCGAGATCAACGAGGAGGACGCAAAGCGGTATAGTCTCGAAGACGGCGAGCGTGTTCGTCTTGTGTCACGGCGAGGCAGTTATGAGGCCCGCATCTCGATTGGGACGACGTCGATCGTGCGACCGGCACGCAACGAAGTTCCTGAGGGTTATCTGTTCAGCCCTTGGAACCTGTCGATAGCGGACAGCTCGGATCCAAAGAAGAACCGGTGGCTGGTCAACGCCGTGGCCCATCGCGCTTGGGATCCTGTGTCGGGTCAGGCAGATTACAAGAAGCTCGCGGTGCGTATCGAGCGAATCTAGAGAGCACCCAGGGTGAGGAACCGCGGAGGACGCCGAGGAAGCTCGGATGCCGATTTCGGAACAGGATCCGTTCCAGATTGTCGGGCTCACGCTGCCACCGTGTCTCTTTCTCTATTGATCTCCCCGACTGAGCAAAAATGGATGAGAAGCTGAACAGACGAGCATTCATCGAGCGGATTGCGGGCGGGGCGGTGACTACGGTCGCTGTCGCCGTTGCGGCGGCAAGTATTGGGAAAGGTACAGCGGGGGCGTCAGTTCCCGTTTTGCGTCCCCCGGGCGCCCTCGACGAGGACGACTTTCTCGCCAAGTGCATTCGCTGCGGACGATGTGCCGACGCGTGTCCGAATCGATGCATCACCGCGTTCAGTGAGGCATCGGGCAAACCCCACAGCCTGAAGCCGGGGCCTGGTCAACGGAATACCCCAGTAATCTTCCCCAGACAACAGGCTTGTATCCTGTGCAACGGTTCACCCGGTGACGAACTGCTCTGCACGAGTACGTGTCCGACGGGTGCGCTCGAGGTGACGAAGAAGGATCCCGACAGCGTGCAGGCGGAAGTCGACATGGGAACGGCTGAGGTCGACACCACGCTCTGCTATTCCTATAACGGGGCGTCGTGCGGCGCCTGCGTTCGAGCCTGTCCGTTCGAGGGGAAAGCCCTCAAGGCAGGTTTGTGGGAGAAGCCGATTCTGGATGCCGCCTACTGCATCGGCTGCGGTCTGTGTGAACGGGCCTGCGTGCACTATCCACAAGCGATATACGTGATACCAAAGGGAGCAGTGGAGTGATGGGTAAGGGTAGGGAGGGGCGCCGGGATTTTATCAGACGGGCGGGGTCCGCTGTCGGGGGGGCGACGCTCACGTGGTCTGCGGTCGGTGGATACCTGGCCCTCCGTGGCGATCGAAGTGCACCGACCGGGTTTCGCGGCAGGCTGGGACTCGTCAGACCCCCAGGGGCAGGTGAAGAGCACGCGTTCCTGTCGAAATGCATTCGATGCACGCGCTGCTCTGATGCGTGTGAGGCGCAATGTATACGGCTCTTCGGGCCTGAGGCAGGGGCGCTGCAGGGGACACCCTATATCGTCCCTGAAGCAAGCGCGTGTACGCTTTGCCTGGAGTGTGGCGAAGCGTGTCCAACCGATGCTCTGCTGCCGATCGAGGACAAGGCCGATGTTCGTATGGGAGTCGCTGTTGTGGACGAGCGACTCTGCGTCAGCCACAATGGAACCGGCGTCTGTGGCGCCTGCCATACAGCGTGTCCGCTCAAGAATCTGGCGATCACACAGGACTTCAGGAATCAGCCGACGGTGACAGACAAATGCGTTGGCTGCGGGTTGTGCGAAGATGCCTGTATCGTGAAGGACCGGAAGGCGATCCAGGTGTTTACAGATCGTGTGAAGGATTAGGCGCCAGATGACTATACTTAAATACCAGGTTGCACGACGCGTGGTACAGATTTTAGTAATCGCCCTCATGCTCCTGATTCCGGTCGTGGCCCGCTACACGAATTACCTCTCCGCTCGTGAACTCGACCGGAAACTAGAGAAGTGGGACGGGACGCTTCAGGGCGAGACGCTGGGTATCGTCGATGGGGTGCTGCGATTCTTGCCGGGCGGCGAGAAGCAACGCGTGGACCGGGTCGTACGCGATCGGAAGATGACGCTCTCGCGAGTCCAGTCTCTACGTGGCGGACCGTGGTCGGTGCAAATCGGCGATCTGTCGATGACCGATCCGTTGGCTGGTGCCGAGAGCATCGTTGCGAGCCGGTCGGTCATGTGGGTACTCGCCTTCAGCCTGGTCGTTCCACTTCTGGCTACGTTGATCCTGGGCCGGGTGTTCTGCTCGTGGGTCTGTCCGATGGGGTTCCTGCTCGAGTTGAACGGAAAGCTGCGTGTTCTGCTCAGGTTTCTCGAGATAAAATCGCGCAACCTGAGCTTCTCGCGGGCTACGAAGTACGGCCTGCTAGGTGTGGGTCTCGCAGTGGTCGCAGCTACGTCGGTTCCTCTCCTCAACTATATCTATCCTCCCGCGATCCTGGGACGCGAAGCGCACGATCTCGTGTTCGGAGTTTTTGACCGAGCAGAGCAAGGCCGGTTCGGTTTCTGGGCGGGCGGACTGACTTGGGCAAGCTTGATCATCGTCGGCATTGCGCTGTTCGAGGTCCTGGTGTCGAAGCGATGGTGGTGTCGCTACATCTGTCCGGGCGGCGCACTCTATATACTGCTGGGTCACCAGCGACTGGTCACGGTGAGACGATCGGCAAATCGGTGCACGGATTGTGGTGTGTGCGATCAAGTTTGTCCGATGGGTCTGGCGCCTATGCAGGATCAGATGGGACCGGAATGCGACAACTGCGGCGTCTGTATTTCCAACTGCTCGGATAGCGCACTCGAACTCAAGATCAGAGGCGCCGACAAGCTGAGGAAATTCATAAAGGCGTCAAGGAAGGCGGCGGCCCTCCTGATCATGCTGGTGATTCCGACCGATACGCCGGCACACCATATCATGGGGATCCCGCACTACGCTTACAACGAGCAATACCCACAGACACCGGTGCTGACCTACCGCGTCGACGCCGGGCCGTATGAACTCCGTATGACGGGGTATCCAGGCAACCCGAAGCCGGGTGAACGCTGTTCTCTCCATCTCTACCTCAACCGGAGAGATGATGGATCTCTATACAACGGCATTGTCCAGGCAACCGTGTTCCAGGACGCTCTGATTGGTGACGACCCGGTGGTTTACGGTCCCCAGGAAGCTCTGATCGAGGAGCGAGTGTTCAAGTTCCATCCCACCTACGAGGAAGAGGCAAACTACACGGTTCGTCTCGAGTTCGATGTCGATGGTGTACCGTGGGTGATCGATCTCCCCATGGTCGCGGGCGAGCCCGGGTCTCCCTACGCGGTCCTTGGCGGCACCGTCGCGGGATTGGCCGTCTTTCTCGTCGTGGTCAGAGCGATCCGCATCAAGATGCGTCGTAGGACGGGCAACGCACGGAACACACCTCGAGAGGCCGTGGCTTGAGTCGTCGCGGTGCTTCGCTCGCGTTGCTGATTTTTGTTCTCGGTATCGCGTGTGTGAGTGCGTGGCACGCGACATCGGATGCAGCGATGTCGTTTCTTGGTTGGGGTGCGCGTGTATCAGTCGATCCCGTCTGCCGGATGGAGATTGGTCAGGAGATCACCCACTCGCACGGGGATGAAACCTACGCTTTCTGCACCGAGCGATGCCGTGAGCTGTTTCGGACTAATCCCTCGGCCTATCTGATCGAGCGATGCCTGGTATGTGCGCTCGAAGATCGGCACACGGAAGTCGACCCGTCGATCAGAGCCACGTGGCAGAACAAGACCTACCACTTCTGTAGCGTGGACCATCGATCCGCTTTTCGATCGGATCCTGCCGGCTACTTCCTTCACACCATGTGGGGTATTCCCAGCTGGCTCTACTACGCGAGCATCGCGTTTGTTCTCGTGCTCTCATTCGGCCTCTTTGAATGGATTGCGCCGTGTTTCACCAGATTCAATCCGGACGGCAGAACGCCACGTCTCGATCTGCTCTCTTACCCGCTTGTTCGGCGTGTCGTACGACAGCCTGCAACACGCTTTCTCGCACAGGCATCGATGGTACTCATCTTCCTGATGGTCATCAGCGCGGGTCTGTTCGGCAGCCAACTCCCTTCGAAGAATATCGCTCCCATCCTGACGTGGACGGTATGGTGGGGCGGTCTTGTTGTGATCATCCTGCTTGCAGGGAAGGCCTGGTGCTACGTCTGTCCCTGGGATGCGGTCGCAGGATGGGCGGAGGGGCTGAAGCTGTGGTGGACACGTCGCGAAGGGCTTGGACTGGGTCTCCCGTGGCCCAAGTTTATGCGGAATATCTGGCCCGCGACGATCCTGTTCGTGGGGCTGACTTGGGTGGAAATCGGATTCAGCGTGACGATGAAGCCACGGGCGACCGCGTGGCTTGGCCTTACGATGGTGGGTATGGCTTTTGTCAGTGCCTTTGTCTTCGATCGAAAATCTTTCTGCCGATATGGTTGTCTGGTCGGGAGAGTCAGCGGGCTTTACGCCCTGTTTGCTCCCGTCGAGGTGCGGGCAAGGGATCGCGATGTCTGTAGATCGTGTTCGACACGCTCGTGCTACCACGGTAATGACCTTGGCGAGCCCTGTCCGACCCATCAGTATCTCGGGACGATGGATCAGAACACCTATTGCATCTCCTGTATGGAGTGCGTGAAGTCGTGCGAGCTCGGTAATGTGGCACTGAATGTTCGGCCCTGGGGCTCGGACCTTTCTGCTCATCATCGACCTCGAACAGACGAGGCCTATCTGGCTCTGCTGATGCTGTCACTTACAGCGTTTCACGGTCTCACGATGACCGGCGTTTGGGAGGAGGCCGTGTCCTCGATCGCCCGGATGATCGGGTCCGGCAGGTCCGTTGCGTTCAGCGTTGGGATGGCCGGTCTGATGGTCCTCCCCCTCGGGATCTACGCGCTTCTCGTCCGTGTATCTAAGGCGTTGGCAGGCGATGGTGAAGCCAGCTACAAGGACTACTTTGTTCGCTATGCCTACGCTCTCTTGCCGATCGCGTTGTTCTACCATCTTGCACACAATATTGAGCACCTCCTGATGGAAGGTCAGAAAGTTGTTGCCCTGGCTTCAGACCCGATGGGGAAGGGGTGGGATCTGATGGGAACAGGTATGCTGACAATCGCTCCTCTGGCGAGTCTGTCCACGCTCTGGGGGATGCAGGTGCTGCTCGTACTCATCGGCCACGTCTACAGCCTCTGGGTCGCTCGCCGAACTGCAGTCAAGATTTTTGGTGAAACGAAACAGGCTTTTCGCAGTCAGCTTCCAATGCTTGCTGCGATGGTCCTGTTCAGTCTGTTGAGTTTGTGGCTGCTGAAGCAGCCGATGGTCATGAGGACCTCGGCCATGTGAGCTTCCTTTTTCATGAAATAGATCGCCTTGCTGGTTGACAGAAAAGTCCCGGCGGTGTAATATCAGATTAAAGGGTCCTAATATATCATTATGAGGTTCCCAATGATATTCTCCCGAGCGTGTGAGTATGGTATCCGCGCCGTACTCTATCTCGCAGCAATGCCTGAAGGGAGGCTTGTCCAAGTTAGAGATGTGGCCTCTAAACTGGAGATACCCTCTCCCTTTCTGTCAAAGATCGTTCAGACGTTGACCCGGCGTGGCATTCTTCACTCGCAGAAGGGACCGGGTGGAGGAATCTACCTCGGGAAGTCGGCAGAGACGATTCTGGTTGTCGATGTCGTCGGCGCGATAGACGGAATGGCATTATCGGAAACCTGTGTTCTGGGCCTGCCAAACTGCTCGGATGCTGCACCTTGCCCATTCCAC
>CAYYGZ010000037.1:0-15571 GCA_964471275.1 uncultured bacterium
TTGATTCCGTCGGTCGCGCGAAGACACACTCTGATGGTGACACGACATCCGAAGCCTATCAACAAGGTGTTCGGATGATCATGGAAGAGTTACCAAAGATCTTGGAAAACAGAGGTCTCAAAGAGGTCCAGGCAAGCGGGCAAACGTTCGATCCGAATCTGCACGAAGCGTTGATGCAGGTTCACAGCGATCACGAAGCGGGAGCTGTTGCGGAAGTGGTCGAGCGAGGCTACAGCCTCGGTGAGAAGGTTCTGCGGCACGCCAAGGTGGTCGTCAGTCAGGGCCCGGCTGCCGATGTGGACAAAGAGAGCAAGTAGCACTATTACGAGGTAGGGCTGTTCACGGCCCTACCTTTTCTGCGTGAGAAATATGCCGAGAGACTACTACGAAGTGCTGGGCGTCGAACGTGGGGCTTCCGATGATGCTATCAAGAAATCATACCGGAAGCTTGCACTCAAATTCCATCCTGACAGGAATCCGGGAGACCAGGAGGCCGAAGCCAGCTTCAAGGAGGCGGCCGAGGCCTACGAGGTCCTCAGCGATGAGCAGAAGCGCCGCACCTACGACCAGTTCGGGCATCAGGGCTTGGGTGGCCCCTATGCTTCCGGTGGCTTCAAGTGGTCCGATTTCTCGCATGCAGGAGATTTCGATGACATCTTCTCGAACCTGGATGACATCTTTGGTGGTGGGATATTCGGGGATATCTTCGGCGGTGGACGGAGAAGACGTGGCGGCCCCCAGCGAGGTGAGGACCTGCGGATCTCGCTACTGTTGACTCTCGAGGAGATTTCAACAGGAACTCAGAAGAAGATCAAGCTCACGCGGCTCGACAAGTGCGACGACTGTACCGGATCGGGCGCCAAGGCGGGCTCCCAGTCAACCACGTGTGATGTCTGCGGCGGCACGGGACAGGTCAGACAGGCGACGCGATCACTCTTTGGACAGTTCGTGAACGTAACCGAGTGCCCGAAGTGTCAGGGAGAGGGCTCGATGATTCAGGAGCCCTGTCCTCGCTGTGGTGGGGAAGGTCGGACTGACAAGCAGGTGAGTCTGACGGTGAATATCCCGGCCGGTGTGGCCGAAGGCAACTACATCCCGTTGAGGGGGCAGGGAACTGTTGGCAGGCGCGGCGGGTCGGCAGGCGATTGTCAAGTCTTTATCCAGGAGCAGGAACACGATCAGTTCGAGCGTCACGGTAACGATGTTGTGTATGATCTTCCGGTGAGCTTTTCCCAGGCAGCCCTTGGAGCGGAAATCGAGGTCCCCACGCTTTCGGGAAAGGCGAAGATGAAAGTCCCCTCGGGTACGCAGTCCGCCCAGATCTTCAGGCTCCGCGGGAAAGGCATTCAGGATGTCAACGGCTATGGCCGTGGCGACCAGTTGGTGCGTATTGTGGTCTGGACGCCAACAAAACTGAACCGGGATGAGCAAGCCATCTTCAAGGAGCTCTCCGAGCACGAGAACGGCGAGCCACCTGAGGGCGGAAAGGGGTTCTTCGATCGGGTCAAGGAAGTTCTGACTGGCTGACTGGTATGCTGAGGATGATGACTCGGGCGGTTCACGTCAACGGTTGGCGGGGCCGCCCTTGCGATTTCAAAGAGGTCTGATCATGAACACAAGGTGGTTGTGCGTAACGATGCTATTGGTTCTGGCGGGAGCGTGCGCCGAGAACAAGGTGCCAGAGGCGGCAAGACCGGAGGGCCTGACGCCGCCTCCTCTCGGGTCCTGGCTTATGTACGGCGGAGACCAGGGAATGCTGAAGGCTCAAGCTATCGATGAGGAGAGTTCGAACCTTGTGCTGGCAGACAGTACCTACTCGCTGACTTTCCAACGTCCGGAAGCCAAGTTCCTCTTTGTCGAGTCCGGCAAGGTATATTATGACTTGCGGGCACAGGTTGCACGCTTCACGGTCGTTTCGACATCCGGGGTCGATTGGACCACGGGGCAGCCTCGCAAGCTGGCGCTGGTCCCCGAGACGGTTCCCTTTCAGCGCGATCCTGGTACCGTTTACGGGATGGAGTACGCGATACAGGACAGCTTGATGTCTCTGGCCGGTGTGGGGCAGGAAACCACGTGGTTTGTGAGGGCACCCAACTAAAGTGGCACTGCCAGATTCTACCGTAGAGAACACCCAATCCGACCACCCGGACAGCAGCGTCACGGTTCGCGCCGTTGTGGGCGGCCTTGCGCTCGCGCTTCTGGTGATCGTCTGGAACACGTATGTCGAGTATATCGCGCATACGGCCCGGATGAACATCACGCATTTCCCAATCGCCCTATTTATTCCGTACACCGTTCTGGCGCTTACGAATGGCGTGGCACGACGGCTTGGCGCGTCGTGGGTACTCACGAGCGCGGAGCTGTTGGTCATGCTTGCGATGGGACTCGTGGGCGCGGCCGTCCCCGCTTACGGATTGACGAGCTACTTTCTCGGATTGATCGCAATTCCCTACTATTTGGCGACTCCCGAAAATCAGTGGGCCAGCTACTTCCATCAATACCTGCCTACCTGGCTGATCCCGTCGAACGAGGGTGACGCGATGCGGTGGCTGTTTGAGGGGCTCCCGAGTCCCGAGATGCCGATCCCGTGGAGCGTATGGACGATCCCGCTGGTCGGGTGGTTAACCTTCATCACGGCGATCGTGGTTGGGAGCATATGCTTCTCGGTGATGCTGCGGAAGCAGTGGGCCGAGCACGAGCGTCTGGCCTACCCGATTCTGCACGCCGCAAGCGATCTCGCGGAGGCCGAGGATCGAAGATCTCTCCTTTCGAATCGAGTCTTCTGGGTCGGCGCCATCATCCCGTTCGCCATACTCGCGTGGAACATGGCGAGTTACTTCAACCCGGGATTCCCAAGGATTCGTCTGGGAACGGGTTGGATGAGCATGGGGTCCTATTTTCCGCGGATCCACTTCAGTTTCAATTTCTACACGATCGGCTTTGCCTATTTCGCCAACGTGGACGTCCTGTTCTCTATCTGGGCGTTCTACCTGTTCTACTGCTCCCAGATCGCCATCTACAGACGCGTTGGCATCAGTCTCAGCAGCAAATCTGGATCGGGAGATGCCACAACGTCTCTTCAGGCCGGGGGCGCTTTCATCGCTTTGGTCCTGTGGGGCCTCTGGCTGGCGCGAGACCATCTTCGAGACGTGTTCCGGAAGGCCTTCGACTCGAGTCTGCCGATTGACGACTCTCAGGAACTGTTGAGCTACCGAGCGTGTGTGTTCGGGTTCCTGTTCAGTGTCGTGTTCCTGATCTTCTGGCTTCAGGTGATCGGTATTGCTTGGACGGTTTCGGTTGTCGTGACTCTCGGGATCTTCCTGCTTTACATGGGGGCGGCCCGCGTGATCGCAGAGACGGGCGTGGTCTATTTCAGTATGCCTATGACCCCGAACGGGGTCGTACCCTTTCTCTTTGGCGGTCCAAACGCGCTTGGCGGGCCCAGCCAGACCGCCCTGCGACTGATCGACGCGGTTCGGTCACAGAACAAGGCGATGTTCATGCCGCCGCTTGTGCACGCTGCTCGCATCGGTGATCTGATCGTACATCATAAACGGCGACTGATTTTCGGGATCGGCCTGACGCTTGTCGTCGGTACCAGCGTCGCAATCGCCTACTCACTCTATCTGGGTTATGTTCACGGAGCATATAATTTCAACGACTTCCCGTTTACACGGTATCCTCCCCGGACATACGACGGACTCGTAAAGGCGCTGAAGGGCGAGGAGAAGTGGGAACCTGAGCGGTATCTGTTCCTCGTGGCCGGAGTGGTTACATTTTCACTCGTCAGCATTGCCCGTTACCGGTTCACCTGGTGGCCTTTCGCGCCAATCGGGATGGTTGTGCCACCGACGCACGCCGTCCACTCTATCTTCGCAATCTTCTGCACGTGGGCAATCAAATCGATCATCCTCAGGATCGGTGGGGTGGATCTGTATCGGCAAATGCGACCCCTGTTTCTCGGTTTTCTGGTCGGTCACGCCATGGGCGTGCTCCTGTCCTTCATTGTCGACCAGATCTACTTCCCCGGGCAGGGCCACGGCACGCACTCCTGGTAGATCCGGACCGGGGTGTCTTGAAGAACCGTCAAGTGGATCATGCACGCTCGGATTTCTCTGTGTTCTAGGCCTTTTTTCTAATGGTGTCACTCGGTTTGTCGATATACTAATTAGCAACCAGTGATTCCACTGCCTCCCTCCCACAGGAATACAGGTCATCTGGATGCGACACAGGATGTGGGGTCAAAGCGCAGGGATGCCGGCCAAACAGAAAGGTTCCCCTTCATTATTGAAGGGGAACCTTTCTACGTACCCGAATTGGACAAAGCAAACCAGCTGGCCTATATTCGAAATAATGCTGTATACACGGGCATTAAGAACGCTATTCACTTCTGAACTCCCCACTACGGTTCCCCTCAAACGTTGAATTCCTGGTATCAGCTCACAGTCCAGACACCGGTCGAAAGCTCGGACCGTCTATCAAGTCTGCTGTTCGATCTTGGGAGTTCCGGGCTCGAAGTCGGTGATCCGGCTGATGACACCACAGTAAGCCTCACCGCATACTTTTCGGGCGAAACCAACCGGATAGCTGTTCTCGCTCATGTCGAGAGGGAGCTGGCGTCGATCAATGGTGGTCTTGTGGTAGCCGGAATTTCCGATGTCCCCAATGAGGATTGGGGAGCCAAGTGGCGGGAACACTTCGAACCGGTCTATCCAACCGAGCGAATGGTCATCCACCCTCCCTGGCAGACTGTCGAACCGCCGGTGAGGGGCTTTTCACTTACGATCGAGCCCAAGACCGCCTTTGGCACGGGGAGCCATCCGACGACCAGAATGGCTTTAATGGGCCTGGAACGGGCTGTCTCGTCGGGAGATCGCGTCCTCGATGTCGGCACGGGGTCTGGCGTCTTGAGCATCGCTGCGATCCTGCTGGGCGCAACAGCGGCCACTGCCGTCGATACGGATCCATTAGCGACCGAGAATGTCGCAGAGAATGTGGTGCTGAACGATGTCTCGGGTGTTGACTGGGCGACAAGGGGCGTGAGCGGATCAGACACCGGTTACGATGTCACCGTGGCCAACATCATTCGGAGCGTTCTGGCGCCTTTGTTGCCGATACTTGCGCTGTCCGTCCGGCCGGGTGGACACATCATATTGGGCGGTCTTCTGGATCGAGAGGAGTCTGCGTTCGTTCGTGCCGTGGAAGGCGTAGACCTGGAAATCGTAGAGATCACGAGAGAAGCGGAATGGATAGGTTTGATCACCAAATCGAAAGGCCAGGCGTGAGCTGGCTTGTGGTTCTGAGTGTCGCTGCCTTGCTCGGTACGGCATCGGACGTATCGGGTGTTCTGCACCACGGGGATCAGGCGGTTGTGGTTGTGGATACACCGCAGGGGACCGTCAACATCCGATCGATCCCCGTTCAGAGATCGGGCGGAGAATGGGGAATGGGTGCACGGCTCGGTCGTGCTCGAGAAGGCCAGATGTACAAGTTTCTCGAGAAGCGCGAATTTGGGAATCAGGGCGTCTGGGTGCGTATTGAGCAGGAGGACGGTTCGGAGGCCTGGGTGTCGGGGAGATACCTTGACCAGACAATTGCACGAGATCGACTGATCGTCCGGCCGACCAACGTCAACGTGAGGAATCGAGCCTCCCAGAATTCTGACAAGATCGGAAGCGTCAAGAAAGGCGATGCCCTGGGGCGTGTGAGAAAGCAGGACAATTGGTATCTCGCTGTCCTTCCGGATGGGACAAAACGGGGTTGGGTGCGGGATGATATGGTTCGGCTCGTTGCCCTGGCGCCGCCCGAGAAGAAGCCCGATGCGAAGGCCGAGGCGAAGATCCCCGAGCCAGTGCCGGAGCCACCCAAACCGAAGGTCGACTACAGGCAGGTGGCTCAACAGGCGCTCGATGAGGGCCGAGGCAACGACGCCATCGATGCCTATAGAAAGGCACTGCAGGAAGAGCCGAACGACGGTGTTCTCCACTTCGAACTCGGGAAGCTGCTTGCCGCCGGCGACAAGCCGGAACAGGCGATTCCCCATCTGAGAAAGGCGATCACGGGTCGCCCGGCAAGACCAGAGGCAGAATTTTCACTCAACAAGCTTCTGGAGGCCAGGGAGAAGGAGACGGCAAAGACAGCAGAACTGGATGACCCGGTGGAAGAACCGTTGGAGAGTGCCGAGGACTCCCCGATTTTCGAGGTGCTGGCTGACAATGCGATCTACATCCTGCCAGCAGCAGCCTTTGGGTCCCTCGCTTTCATTGCAGTGCTTGTTGTTCTGTATCGACAGAGGGGGGTGCGCACATCAAGACCCTTGTTCCGCAGGCGGAAGGCGGACGGCGGGTTTGATGACGTGCTCAAGTATGCTGTTGAGAAACGACCGGTCATCCGCGAGATCGAGGAAGCTGAGAAGAAACTCGGCGAAATGGACGATGCGCTGAATAAGCGTTTTGCCGCATTTCAGGAGACAGACGACGACGGACGGCCTCGACTGCCACCGGGGGAGAGTGCCGAGCGGCTTCTGAAGCGGGTGGACGGGCTGCGGAGGACCATCCTCAATCAGGAGGAACGGGCTCGGATCTATGCTGATCTCGTGGTGCTTCAGAATGATAAGATCAGTGCACTCGATGATGAGATCGATGCGCTGAAGAAACTCATCCAGCTTGACTACCAGGACGGTAAGGGCGGTGGAAAGCGGTCGCCCTCTGGGACGAAGGCTCCGCCGAAGGCTCAGACGCAGCCGACGGAGAAGAAGGCCGACTGAACAGATGGACGCACACGATTGATTTTGCGGGGGTCTTTACGACCCCCGTTTTCGTTGAAGGTCTATGGACAAGGTTTTCGAATACCTGGTAGATCGGCCCGACGGAGCGGCTGCGGAAGAGATCGCACGCGAAGCACTCGGGCTGAAGGGGGCAGTCGGTGTCGTTGCCGATCGTGTGGTCAAAGCTGCCGCAGAGGCGGACCCCCGGATCGTAACGGATGCGAAAGGTCAATGGGTGGTCTGCGCCGGTCCGCAGGAGCAGACGCTGCGCAGGTGCAGATACCTTGTCACTGTATGTCGTGTGAACGAGGATGGGACCGTCGCCGTCTCTGTGGCCCGAATCACCTTTGACGGCAACACGAGCACGGAATCATGCCTCATTTCCGCAGTTCGATCAGAGGCAGCGGCCCGTGAACTGGATCGATTCCGGGGGCTGGCAGAGGGCTGTATCCCGGCGGGGTTCCGGTATGCCACGGTTCGCGGGATCGTCAACCCGATTTCTCGGCTGCAGCTTGGGCGAGAATCGCTCCACGAGGGTCTTTGTCTTTCGCGGCTGGCTCGCCGATGCTTCCCCCAGCAGAAGATCCGGTCCTGCTCGGACATCGCTGCCGCGTTGAGGATGCCCTATGTAGAGTCAGACGACCCGGAGGCCTCGGGCCGTCAGCAAGCCAACCTTCTGCTGGGGCTGCTGGAATGCTGTGAGGCTCGGTCGCTGACCACCGTTGACGCGGTGCGGTCCGACCTTCAGCCGACGGTCTCTGCGGTCGACTTCGAGGCCTTCGCGTTTGACGAAGATTACCTGGACGAGTTGCCCGCGTGTCCGGGTGTTTACGTGATGCGAGACGCTGCGGGAAAAGTCATCTACGTGGGGAAGTCGGTTAACCTGCGCGACCGCGTGAAGACCTATTTTGCCAAGAGATCCGAGCGCGAGGAGAAGACGCTGAAGATTCTGGATCGGATCTGGACTGTTGAGATCGAGAAGGTGGGATCTGATCTTGAAGCGCTGATGCTCGAGGCGCGCCTAATCCAGGCGACACGTCCTGAGTTCAACACGCAGCAGGCTATTCACGAGCGATCCGCATCGATCACGAAACGTGGACCCTTCGTTGTGATCCTGCCGTCCTCGGATTCCGGGAGCGTCGAGCTGTTCTGTGTTCGTTCTGACCGTGAAATCCACCAGGAGCGTGTGCGTAAGGATCTGACAGATTGGCCTGACCGCTCATCGCACGTACATGGCTATTTCGGGGGAGCAGGCGCTGAAACGGATGCGGTCGAACAGGCTGCACACTTGATTCTTCAGGGCTGGATACAGCAGCACGCTGACAAAGTGAATCTGATCGATGTGGGAGACGCCGGTCCGGCCAACAATCTGAACAGGCTTCTGGAGGAGCACATCCACGCAGCAGATGACGACGCTTGGGAAAAAGTCTGGCGAGTGTAGGGACGGTCTGGGTATGCCAACACTCGAAACGATCGTAGTCTGGGGCGTCAATATCGTGATGACCGCGATCGTTACCGTTTGGGTTCACGCGCTTTTTCGCACGGTTCAGCGGGCTGCCCCGACATCAGTGCAAAGAAAGGGCAGCCGTCGAGCGGATACAGGAGGCCAGAGTTCTCGCGGTTCGAACGAGTTGGATCGAGCCGCACGTTGTCCTGCTGACGAGTCTGGTGTCCGTGGGGATCTTCTCGATCTTCGTCGGACGGTTCCAACTTCTCGGATCTGTCTGGTTCTTCGCCCCTTCCATCGTGATCGTGATTTCGATCTTTCTCCTCTGGATGCACTACCACGTTGGAAAACTTCAACTCACCGATAAACGTGCGATCAAGTATGGTGGTCTGTTCGGAGACCCACCCACGGCTGTCTGGTTGAAGGAGATCGAGACCATCCGACTCAAGACGGATACGTGGTGGGAACAGAAGTTTCAGCTCCCCACGATTCTGATCGAGGGCGGCGATCCGATGAAGGAGACCCGGCTGAAGAAGGTGGCCGACGCCAAACGGTTCGAGGTGATATTGCGGATGCTTAAGAAGAAAGCCGAGCTCGGCCTGTCGATGCACGCGCCGCTGCCTGCCGACGTGGCGAGGGAAGAGCTGAAAGATTGGCGATTGTGAGGCGATGCTCTCCAGTGAGTAACCCATGTATGAAAGCGCCCTGACTGGTATCAGTCAGGGCGCTTTCCGTTTCAGATGTTGTGACGCTAGAGCGTCAGCGAAAGCCCATCCTGCGCGAGGATCACTTCGCATTCCGTGTCGGGAGCGACGTGATTCAGATAATTCTGAGAGCTGTCGAGCATCCGCTGCAGGAGTTCATCGTTGCTGAGATGGTCATGATGGAAGAGAACGAGTTTCTGTACACCCGCGTTCAGTGCGATGTCCACACCGATAAAGGACGAACTGTGGCCATAATCGCTCTTCTGGAAGGACTCGATCAAGTTATCGAAGAAGGCATCAAAGATGAGGATATCCGCATCCGAGTAGAACTCGTGGTAGGCCTTCATCGCGTCGGGAGCCAGGTCGTTGTAGGATGCATCCGTCGCGTAAATGACGATATCGTTCTCGTGTTTTACTCGGTATGCGAAGGAATCGCCAGGATGGTCCACCTGGATTGCACTGACGTCAAAACCGGCGATCTCGTATTCCTGCAGCGGCGCAAGCTGGTTGAACGAGATGTCCGCCAACAGCTCATCAAACAGAACCGGAAAATTGTGAGGATGATGCTGGTTGCGGAAGCGGGCTTCGAGGTCGTCGTGGCAGCCGTGGATGCCGATGTTTGCACCCGGGATGAAATTCGGTGTGAACAACGGGAACGCACAGATATGGTCCCAGTGGGTGTGGCTCATCAAGATGTTAATCGGGGGCTTGGAGTCGAGAAACCCGTTTGCCATCATCTGGCGGCCCAACTCGTGAAGACCGGATCCGGCGTCCAAGACGATCTGATGCTCCCCGCTCGTGACCTCGACGCAGGAGGTATTGCCGCCTGCCGTTCCCCGTTCGAGAACAGGGAACGTCTCGAGGAAGGCCCTGGCCTCCGCGTCGTTCTTGAATTTGCGACCATCCGCTTCGACGAGGACGTGCGTCAGTTTCTGCTCAAGTTCTGCCGACGGGAGCGGCGATGGAATCGATCCCCGCGTACCCCAGAAATTTATGTCCATGTATGCTTGACGGTTTTAGGTGGCAGACGTGCTGCCAAGTTGCGTAAGTATCGGTCAGTTATGAAGATATGATATTCGCGATATGTTAGGATTCGTGCGGGTGTTTGTCAAGGTCAGGTCCGAATTCTGCCTATTTGACCGGAGCTGTCTTGATTGCATCCCTGGGCCAGGGCCCGCTGCTCTCGAGTTCTCCCAGAACATCTGCTGCGGAATCGGCTATGCGCCAAATGGCACCGTGATGGTCGTTCATGAAGCGTTCCCGGATGCAGATTTGGAGCATCTCGATACACGCATCATAGAAGCCGTTCTGGTTCACGATCACGATGGGCCCGGTAAATAGGCCTAGTCGCTTCCACGTGATGGCCTCCAACAGCTCTTCCAGCGTCCCGCAGCCTCCAGGAAGGGCGATGACGGCGTCGGACAAGCCCAGCATCAGCTTCTTTCTCTCGTGCATGCTGTCTACGATGCGCAGGTCGGTCAGACCCTCGTGTGCCCACTCGACGTCCACCATGAAGCCCGGGATGACCCCGGTCACGCCGCCTCCCGCTTTCAGTACCGCATCGGCGACACTTCCCATCAGCCCCGAAGATCCGCCGCCATAGACGAGGTGTATTGCGTTATCCGCAAGCATTTCACCAACGAGGGCCGCCTCAGTCAGGTAACGCGGATCGCACTTGCTGCTCGATCCGCAGTAGACGGCAGCGTTCCTGATTTCAGTCCCCGCAGACATAAGCGAGTACCTCGACGGCCTGCTCGAGCGAATCCACGACAACGTTGGCTCGGCCATCGAGTTCCTTCAACGGATGTCGAAGTCCGGGTTTGTGTACGACGATAACGGGTATTCCGTGCCGATTCGCTTCAGCGATATCGCTGGATGTGTTCCACTGCCTGTAGTTCTTGTGATCCTCATCGAAAAAGGCGATTAGCAGGTCAGATTTTGCGATCCAGATCCCGGTTCGCAGGTTGTTGACGCGCCCGCCCAGGTCATCTTTGAGGCGCGGAAAGTAGTCGACACCGACATCAGATTGCGATACGCCTCGGATCTGTGTGCCGATGTCGTCACTCAATTCGTGATCCTCGCAAGGGCCTTTGAAGGTGATGGTAAGATCCTTATTTTCGGCCATTTGGCGGACTCGGTCTCGCCAATCGCCGTGGATGTGGCCGGTCAGAAATGCGAGTAAGCTGTGTTGGGACACGTGATCTCCTTCGGTGGCGGTCGGTTAGCAACAAGCCGAGCTAGTCAACGGGGTGTCGGAATCTAAAGTGATGCAGCGCTTCGTGAAAGGCCGGGTTTGTCCTCGGGTCGGTGGGCGAATGGTAGAGATGGGAGGCACAAACGCAGTCTGATGATCCGAATCCGGCCGGCCCGGATGAGAGCAGTTC
Source organism: uncultured bacterium (assembly GCA_964471275.1). Taxonomy (GTDB): domain Bacteria; phylum Latescibacterota; class UBA2968; order UBA2968; family UBA2968; genus UBA2968. Next base: position 11,302 of record CAYYGZ010000037.1, read on the forward strand.
AGACATTCTCGCAGCGATATCACACTCTTCGCGCCGTGAGCTTCTGATCGGGTAAGCGATCACCTTGTCGGCGGCGGCACGCAAGTAGTCGATGTGCCAGTGCATCTTCTTCCGGCGGCGGAGATGTCGGTTGATCCGGTGGGACAAGGTACGCATTGCCGAACCGACATAAACATACCAGCCCGGCACGGCCGTCCATTCCCCCAATCTTCCGACCAATACTTCCTTCGCGCTCGCCAGATGCAGTAGAAGGATGTAGGCCCCCTGGTCAGCAACCTCACCCTCCAGATATTGCCAGGGGATCTCAAGCCGTCTGGGTATACCCACGATCTGGAACCGATCATTCCATTCGATCGAGACGGGGACTATCTCGAGATGATCCCGGTGATCCAGGAACGATTGGCTGAAGGCAAGGTCCGTATGGTAGTCCGGACGGAAGAGATCGACGTGTGAGGTATGCACGATGAACAGCACGATCGGCTGGTTTCCCGGCGAAGCGAGTAGGGCAAGCTCGTTCAGATGCTTGCGACCGCGTTCCGTCACGGCATCCGGAAATGCGGCGATGCGGTTCCCAAAGAGCGTGCAGGACTTGACTTCGACCCAACGCTGTGTGCTGCCGTGCTGGATGACGAGATCGAATCGGCTGTGACCTTGTTTAACCTCACGACCGACAACGCGCGCGCCTTCGAGGCCGGGTATGCGATCGGAGTTGATCAAGTCGCCAGCGATCCGGTTTGTCAGATGTGTGTCAAGAAGGACAGGATGGCCATTGCGTTCTGCTCCGACTACGCTCCAGCGCAGCTTGCGTTTTAGGTCATCTGAACGGGAGATCCATAGTGGGGTGTCGGGCAGTAATGTTTCCGAAAGACGGCCCGGGTTGGCGAGGTGGGCGGTGATCTCCTCTCCAGCCAGTCCACAGGTGACGGCAAAGCGATGGGGTCTGGAGACGAATGTAGCGCGGCTGAGGTTGATGGGGTCGATATACAAGGATAGAACTCACAAGCAGTCAGGCTGTCACTGTAAGAGGACCAGACGGGCGTGGTTTCCTGCAGCTTCAGACCCCGTGATCAACACTGGGGTTTTCCGGCAGACTTCAGGCCGTGTCCCGTCAGGGGAATGACGATCGTTTCCTCTTCTGGGCGCGAACGTTTGTTGGCTGCCGCGATCGCAGAGGCGCTTGTGGGTTCGATGAACCAGCCCACGGAAACCATCTGATGATACGCCGAGTTGATTTCCGCCTCGGTGACCGTAACGACCCTACCCCCTGACTCTCGGATGATGTCGATGATCTGTTTGCCCCGAGCGGGGGCGGCTATGGCGATCCCTTCGGCCTTGGTTGGTGATGTGGCGATTTTGAGCAGGTCGGTCTCGCTCCCCTCCCACAGCACAGACAGAGGGGCGCAGTTCGCTGCCTGAACGGCAGTCAGCCTGGGCAGCGTGCGGGTCAGCCCGGCCTCCAGCAGCTCTTTGAACCCGATGTAGGCTCCGATCAGGAGCGTGCCATTCCCTGTCGGGATGATGATCTCATCCGGGGCTTTCTGTCCGAGCTGTTCCCACACCTCATAGGCAAATGTCTTGGTGCCGTGGAAAAAGTAGGGGTTCCATACGTGACTGGCGTAGAACCGGCCTTCAGCAGCATTCTGCGCGGCGTCTGCCGTGTCCTCACGTGATCCCGGAATCCGATGCAGGTCCGCTCCGTAGGCTCTGATCTGCTCGAGCTTTGCCGGTGAAGTTGAATCCGGCACGTAGATGTCGCACTGTATCTCGGCTCTCGCGCAGTATGCTGCGATGGCGGCGCCCGCGTTGCCGCTTGAATCCTCGACGACGCTGTCCACACCGAGCGACTTCGCCTGGCTGATAAGGACAGACGCGCCGCGATCCTTGTATGAGCCGGATGGGAAGAGATGGTCTTGTTTGAGCAGATACGTGCCGCCAGAGAGCTCAAACCGGGTCAGTGGACTGTAGCCTTCGTCGAAGCTGACGATGTCCGTGTCATCGAGGATCGGGATGGCTTCCCTGTAACGCCACATGGTCAGAGGGCGGGTTTCGAGGCTGAATACGGCGAGGTCCGGTTTGAATTTCAGATCGAGAAGCACGCCTGACTCGCTCTTCCAACGGAAACTTTTCGCGTCGTAGGTCTCGTCCTGATGGGACACCAGATGCATCATGCAATCCTCGAACGGCCCTTCAGCATCGCGTGGGTGATCGCGATAACCATCCGCCGAGTGGAGATGCGAATCGTGAAGTTGAGGAATTTGTTCAGCCAGCCGTGTACGAATGAAGGCCCTCGGCCCAGGTTTCGGAGGGCCGCAGCGACTACGGATTCGGCAGTCGCAACTCGGAATGCGCCTGCGTCCTTGATGTCCGCAACGTCCGTGAATTCCGTTCGCGTGAAGCCGGGTGAGACCGCAAGACTATCGACTCCGTGAGGTCTGCACTCCTTCCAAAGCGATTCGCCGAGCATCAGGTTGAACGCTTTGGTGGCACCGTATGTGCCGAATGAGGCAGTGGGCTGGTAGCCCGCCGTGGAGGCCAGGAAGATCAATCCGCCTCGGCCACGCTCGACCATCTTTGGCAGGTAGTGATTCGTCAGGAGCACGGGGACGACACAGTTCAGCACGGTCATGTTGACCTGTCGCTCAGCGTCCAGCTGGTAGTAGTAGCCGGACATACCGTAGCCGGCGTTGTTGACGAGCAGCCCGACCTCCAGATCCTGTGTCTCCGCGATGACTCGGGCGCAAGCACCGTCCGCGGTGAGATCCGAATCGATGACGCGAGTGTCCACGTGGTGAGTGGACCGGATCTCGGCGGCAAGCTCTTCGAGCCGGTTCCTTCTGCGCGCGACAAGGATGATGTTCAGACCCTTTGCGGCAAGCTGTCGGGTGAACTCTGCTCCGAGTCCTGATGAGGCGCCGGTCACGAGCGCCCAGGGGCCGTATTTGGTGAAGTCAGAAGGCATACAGAATTGTCCGCTGAAAGGGGCTAGCTGCTGAGAAGAAGGACGATCTACTCCGTGATCTCTGCACTTAGATCGGGCGAAATGTCTCTATCCAGTGGGTAGATCGGCCGGGGAACCTTTTCGAACGGGAGCGATCCGAGGTTTGCACTTGTCGAACCCGGTACGTCAACGGGAACGATCGCAGCTGCAATGTCCTGGTAGTGGGTACGGAAGCCGTTCGGGCTCTTACAAACGACCAGGTCGAAGTCGACGGGGTTGAGGCCACGTGATTCGAAGACCTTTCGTCCCATGATCGAGACCGGTCTCTCGGTCACCATGATCGAGCACGCTCCCACGGTTAGAACGGCGGTTCTCCCGGCGCGGTCAACGGTTCCGGTCTCGACCTTGAAGACGCCGTCGTGCAAGCTCTGAACATATGCTTTACAGCTGACGGGTGTGTGCCGAACGGTATCGATCGCCCCGCCGAGGTCGACCTGTATCGTGCTGCCGACCCCCGCTTCGAACGCCTTGTGCGTCGCGGGAGGGTCGACAAGCGGGAGGAGAGCGGTCTTGCTGAACTTCTGCTCGAGCAAGCCGCGGAGGATCGCGTTGCTGTCGCCGGAGGCGCCCGAGGAGGTCGCGTCCGCAGCGTCAGAGAAGACAGTCAGCCCTTCGGTTTCGTTTGCGATCTGTATGGCATCGTCGAGTGAAGTGAGGGGGGCCTGCATACGCTCCCGACCATTCCACATGAACCGAGCAAGGCTCTCGGCGACCTCCTGTGCCCGTCGAGGATCATTGTCCGTGGTGACGATAACGTTGGTTCGGAGGTTCGGCACATCGGTGAAGGGGTTTCCGATGATGACCGCGGCAGACAAGCCGTCGGCGGTCGCTTCGAATTCCTGACACGTTCGTATCGCCTGCCCGTAGAGCCCAGTGGCCGTGATGAGTTCGTCTCCTCGGACAAGCAAGGGAACGCGAACCCGTGCGACCGTGGGTTTGACACCACCTGTCAGCAGCCGTAGCAGGTTGCGGGCAGCTCGCTGACCTGTCTCATACATGTCCATGTGCGGATAGGTGTGGAAGGCGACCATGATGTCGGAATCACGAACGAGCCGATCGGAGATGATTGCGTGGAGGTCATACGAGGTGACGATCGGGGTGTCCCCGAGGATGAGTCGGGCCCTTTCGAGCACACGTCCCTCTGGATCGATCTCTTCCAAGGCACCCTGATCCAGGTCAGCGCACTCCCAAAGAACAACATGAGCGCTGCACTAGAAGAACCAACAGGGAGCAATTCACGCAACGACCGATTCGAGCCCACTACGGGCCCAT
>CAYYGZ010000037.1:15581-17288 GCA_964471275.1 uncultured bacterium
TGGATCGATCTCTTCCTCACCAGCCATTGCGCCGTGGAAACTGATGTAGGCACCATCCACATCCTTGTTCTGTTTGATCTCTGAAATCAGCTCGTCGGTCATTTGGTCGAGATCAACCGCCGGCACCGGCCCTCCAGACGTCATTGATTTTGCCGAATAGGTCGGGATGACTTCGACGTTGTTCTCAGCGAAAACATCTAGCGCGCCGGCTATCTCCGAGTTGGTGCCCGCATAGTGCTCTATGATCTCGTTCCCCCGCGTGATCGTGAAGAGGTCACGGGTCGTTGCACGCGGGTTGAATGAGGAGGTTTCCTGTTTAAAAGCTGCAAGAAGAACGCGCATGGGATTGCTCTGGTGATGGGTTGAAGAAAGAGCGCACGTGGCAGGGAACGTCAACTCTGTTCACCACGCACGCGTAAGAACCGTGTTGTTCCACCTCCCGTGCCCCAAGCTTCAGGCCGGCGTGGGGGATGCGGTGACCTATAGAACCGTGTAGCCGCCGTCGATTACAATGTTCGACCCCGTTGTGTAGCACGACGCGTCGGCCGCCAGATAGACGGCCGCAGGGGTAAGTTCTTGGAGGAGTCCGGGACGCTTCATCGGGATGGCCGGGATCCATTTGCCGCCATACGCAGGGTCATCCAAGAACGATTGTGTCATGGCCGTCTTCATGTAGCCGGGCGAGATGGAATTGATGCGGACGTGATGAGGGGCCCATTCAGAGGCCAAAGACCTGGTCAATTGGATCACGGCAGCTTTGGATGCGTTGTAGGAAGCCTGGGGTTGGGGCGTGTTGACGATCGAGCCCGACACGGAGGCGATGTTGATGATGCTCCCGGCTCTCTGCTCTATCATCACAAGGCCGACCGCGCGGAAGCAGTAGTAAAGGCTGTTGAGGTTGACGTCGATGACTTTCAGCCAGTCGTCGTCGGACAGGGATTCTGCTGCGTCCCTGTGGACGATGACGGCGTTGTTCATCATAAAACCAACGCGCCCGAACGCATCGACAACCTCAGACATCATCGCGTCGACGGATTCGGGTCTGGTCACATCGGTTTCTATGAACCGAGACAGTCTACCGAGGGTCTCAATCTCTGCAACCGTCTGTGCCCCTGACTCCGCGCTCAACTCGGCGGCGACGACATCGGCGCCTGCTTCAGCGAAGGCCAGGGCGAAGGCTTTGCCGAGGCCCTGTCCTGCCCCCGTTATAATGCCCGTCCGTTCCGCCAATGAAAAGGTGTTCAGAACCATCGGTCAGCCCGCCGGTGTCACCTCTGCTGATTTGACGGCATCAATACGCTCGCACGCCGTTTCGTAGTATTCCGAGTCGATCTCGAACCCGACGAAGTCCACTCCGAGCTCCGCCGCCGCCACACCCGACATTCCGATTCCCAGGAAAGGGTCAGCCACCAGTCTTGTCCGCTCCAGTCCGTGCAGTTCGATGCACATTCTGGGGATCTTTACCGGGAAAGAGGCGGGGTGAGGACGCTGGCTGGTTCGACTCCGAATCGTCTTGTAGGGAACGAACCAAGTGTTCCCACGGCATCGTTTATCATTCCCGGCTGACTTCCAGCGAGTAACGTTCGATTTGTCCTGATACTCGACACCGATCGCAAGACGGTCCAGTTTCACATTTCCCGACTTGGTGAGGTGAAAGATATATTCGTGACAGTCGTTCAGGTATCGTGGACTGTTTATGGGTTTGAA
>CAYYGZ010000037.1:17298-25486 GCA_964471275.1 uncultured bacterium
CTTGACCCAGTGTATGACATTCTGGAGATGGAAGTGGTCCTGCATCCTGGCAAGCACCTGGAACGGCACCGACGGGTCAGATGGCTTGGCACCGATGTTCAGGAATACCGAGCCGTCCTCTGAGAGCACGCTCGAGACTACCCGTGCCCAGTTCTCCAGCCAGTCGAGATACTGCTCGCGCGGGATCGTGTCGTCGTACCCGGAATAAGGTGTGCCGAGGTTATATGGCGGAGATGTGACAACGACGTCAACGGATCCGGGAACCAATTGACGCGCTATGCCCGCAACGCAGTCCTCGTGGTAGACACGCTGTTGGCTGTGGCCAGTTTCGGTCAGGAAGCTCAAGGTGGTCTCGCTAGCAACGGTTTCTAGGCCAGACGGGGGAGGCCGATTACATATAGGGGAATGTTAGTAGATACGGGCGTGTACCCGGCAGTGCAAGGGAATACTGGGGCTAGACGGTCTGCCCAAAGAGACTCGCAAAGACAAGAAAATCCGAGAACCCGACCAGACCGTCGGTGTCGAAATCGAATGTCGACTCTGTTCCTCCAAAGGCGGCCGCGAAGAGAAGGAAATCAGAAAATCCGACCGTACCGTCGCTATCGAAGTCAGCGCGAGCGACGGGACTCTGGATGCCCGGCGTGAACGTTGCGGAGCGGAAACCCGGCGCGACGAGCGTCCCGAAGAGGTCTGTAGCCGATCGGATCTCCAACGTATGCGTCACACCGTCAAGTATGGGGGCTGAAAAGGCCAATACGATGCGTCGGCTCTCCTGGTCTCGAACCGCCGATGTGGGTGTTTCCGATTGGGGCAGAAGACGGTAGCCATTCGGATCAGCAGCAAGGTCGCCCATTGGTTTGTCGAAGAGGACGGCAATCCGTCTTTCATCAAGTCGATCGATGTCTGTGACCGTGGGCGGATTACGGCTCCCGATCGTAATCGGACTGGAGGTTACCGTGGCTCCATCAGAGAAGACTGCATCGACACGGTAGGTGAGTGAATCTCCTTCCTGGACACCGATGTCGATATACGAGAGTGCGGGGGTCTCGGTGAGAACCTGGACCTGACCCGTGTTGGTGGACCGCAGGAGTCGATATGTCACAGCGTCTGCGGTCCCCATCCAGGCGAGCGAGATGCGGTCCCGCCCCAGTGCGACCGCCTTCAGAATCTCCGGACGCTGCGTGGTGTCGGTCGGAAGGTTCCGCTCGAGGACGCGAATCGCACCGTCAGCGTTGTAGATCAGCTCTGCGGATCCGTCGTCATCCAGGTCGGTAATGATGGGACGATAGGTCAGCGAGATATCGGTATGGTAGATCGGCCGGTAGGTGTTCGGCCCATCTGCCCGGATAACATAGAGGTCAGGCGTCAGGGCGACCGCAAGCTCGGCACGTCCATCACCATCGAGATCTCCGGTCGAGATACCGTTACCCGGTGAGGCCACGCCTGATATGCGTTGTACCCACTCGAGTGTGGCTTCCCTGTTTCCCGTCATTTCGTAGATCTCGAGATCCCACCAACCGTTGAACGCGTCGGATTCATTTGGAAAGGCCCGGGCAACGGCGAACTCCACATTCCCGTCGCCATCCAGATCCTGACCGCCTCCGACGATTCGAGCATCCGTCTCGTCCGATCCATCCAACTGAAAGCTCGGGACGAAAGCACCGGAATCGAATTCGTAGCTCCAGATGTCACCGTCGGCGTCTCCCACCAGGATCTCCTGTCGGTAGTCCTGGTCCAGGTCAGCCACAACGAATCGAGAACTCATTTCCCCATCGCCCAGGCTGAAATCGACCAGGGAAGCAACCTCTCCGAAGGTCTGGGGGTGGTCATCCCGGAGCCAATAGATCCGGATCGAATGATCAATTAGAGACCTGGCAAGGATTTCGTTTGAGCCATCACCATCGGCATCTGCGATTTCGCCGCCCCACACGCCCGACTGGTCAAAGACGGCCGTCGTCGGCAAGCCAGGGCCGCTAAGCAGGTCGATCCGGGCGACTGAACTCCCCAGTAGATCTGGCACTCCGTCGTGGTTCACGTCCCCCACGTTCCAGGGCAGAAGGGGCTCATCGGTCTTGTGGATAGACGTGAACGCCCCGTCAGACCCATACTCGAAGATCTCGGTTGGCGAGAACGCTTCACCCTCGACATATGGCATCACGGCGATTTCCGGAAGGCCGTCGCTGTCGAAATCCGCGGCGCGATCGGCGAGGAAGCCGTCCGGGAGCGACGCGATCTCAGTGAAACCGATATTCGGAATTCGAGCGGGAACAAGCGTCAGCTGCTCGGGGTCGGAAGTGAAGGTCAGTCCCGACGTGCCCGTGGCGAGAATACGAAATTCGAGGTTCTGTGTGACTGCCGGGTCAGGAATCACGACTTCGTGAAACTGATCGAGTTTTGCCGTCGAGATCGTGTCTCTGCGGAAACCATTCTCGGTGACGAGGATCAGGCTGCCCTTCGACGGGTTGCGAGTGCCCCATCGAACTGTCCAGGACGGTCGATCTCCCTTCAGGATCGGTCCGTAAAAGAGCGAGGTCAGTTCTGGTGCGGCCGCATTTGCCTTGAGGCGAACGTGTTGCTCAATGGGCTGTGGCTCGTTGGTCACGTCGACCTCAAGCCGCAAGACAATGGGCTCGGACAAATCAGAGGGGACCGACCAATCTGCTGCCACCTCGAGTGAGGGTGACCCGGTCGAAATTGTCTCCCATACCGGGGGCAGGCTGTCCACGCTCCACGAGAGTCGGTAACCGGTGGCGTTGGCGCCGGATACCGATGCGGATATCGTCAAGTCACCGGCTATCTCATCATCGTTTGAGGGTGAGATGAATCTGCCGTAGGATGGGGATGCACCCTCGACATACTGGACAAGCTGCGAGGCGTCAATCTGACCGGCGCCGAAGACGTGGTCCCATCCGATGTCGCCCAGATCCGTGACAGAAGCGACCAGAGCTCCGCGAACTTCCTCCGCGGCCAGATTTGGTCGCCGAGACAGGAGAAGGGCAGCAAGACCCGCAACCTGGGGGGCGGCAAAGGAACTGCCCGACCGGGGGCCATAGCTGTCGTCCAGTCGAGTGCTCACGATATTGACACCGGGGGCGACCAGATCCAGGACCGGCCCCGTACTGCTGAAGCTGGCAAGCTGTCCGCTCGCTTCGACTGCGCCGACCGAGATTACATCACTCAGTGCGCCAGGGAAGGCAACGGGGGGACCGCCGGAATTGCCCGCAGCGGCAATGATGATGACGCCCCTCTCTGCTGCGTATCGAACAGCGTCCTCTATCACGTTCGTTCGGTCGAATCCCCCCCAACTCAGGTTCAAGATATCCGCACCGTTGTCTACGGCATACAGGATCGCTGCAGCCAGGTCGTCTTCCTGAAGAAAGGTTCCGCCCTGGCTGAACGTTAGACCGGCCCGGACGGCCATCAGGCGACAGTCCGCTACTCCCGCAACACCGATCCCGTTGTCTGTGATCGCGCCGATGACACCGGCTACCTGGGTTCCGTGACTGGATTCATCTCTCGGGTCATTGTCGGGGGTCAGGTAGTCGCCTTGGCCAGGAAGCGTCGGTGCATCCGTGAAATCCCAGCCCCGAATGTCGTCAACGTATCCATTCCGATCGTCGTCCACCCCAGCTCGGCCGCTCAGCTCCGCGGCGTTTGTCCAGATGCGAGCTGCAAGGTCTTCGTGTGTGTAGTCGATCCCGGAGTCGATGACGGCTACGATGACATCCTTCTGCTTCAGCGGCAGAACGGCAATCAGCCGAGGCCAGTTGATGGCCTCCAGGTGAAACTGTTCAGAAAGCCGCGGGTCGGTCATTGACTGGAACGCTGAAAAGATGTGGTTTGGCTGCGCGTAGACGATGCCCGGAAGATCCCCAAGCTGTTTCACAGCCTCGGCAACAGTCAGACCGGATTCGATCCGAGCCTTGTAGACACGCGGGACAGACTGCGCGGCCTTGGTCAGTAAAAGACCCGAGAAGATGGGACTGATGTCCCGTATACCGGGGAGTTGTTGTGTGATGGCTGCCTTTGGTAGGGCTGGCTGCGTCTTGAACAGTATCTCACCCGGTGTGATTCGTTGTGCGGCGACTGGACCGGGCAGCAAGGCAAGGGCAGCAACGATAAGGGCCGCACATCTGTGGTAGGGGGTATGCATGGTGGCGATCATTTGAACGTCAGGAAGAGAGAACCGGTTCCAGTTCACTGGTGTCCCTCGGTAGCCGTGAAACGAGGAATGTGGCGAGCACGAGAGCAAGAGAGACGATACCCAATGCAAGTGGAACCGAGGTCGCCTGTGCAAAGGCACCGACCAGGGGGATCGCCAGGCCTGCCGTGCCCCAGGAAAACCCCATCACCAGTCCTGTCGCCGTGCTCGTGTTCTGTGGCAGGGCTTTCTGGGCAAGGACGATGTTGGTCGTGACGCCGAGATCGAAAAGCAGCCCGGCAATCCAGAAGAAGGCGACACTCCAATCCACGGCGATTACACAGAAAGCGACGTGGAAGATTGCCGATGAAGCATTAGAGAGCGCGAGGAGTCGTCTGGCTGAAACGCGATCGGCAAGATAGCCGCCTAACATACGTCCCAGCGTGCTGCAGACGAGGTAGCCTGAAAGCACCCACCCGATCCGGGTTGTCTCCCAACCTCGGGTGGATCCCAGGATCGCGGTGAAGCTTATGAAGCCCGAGTGGACGAGTGATCGGAGGACGCTGATCGAGTACAACGTCCAGAGCGGTTTCATTATCGGGTTCCGGAGCTCGCGCCAGTCAAGCCTGGGTCGTCTCTCCGCAGAATCATCGATCCTGTAGTGTCGCGATGTCCAAAGCAGTGCAGTCGCTGCCGGGACGCAAATCGGGATGATCATCCACAGGCTCTCGAGCCCATATCGGTCGACAATCTGTGTCCCGGCCAGGGGAGCGAGTGCCATGCCCGTGGTGCCTCCCGTGAGGAAGATTGCCATAGTTAGGTTGGTTCGGCCGGGCACCAGTGATGTGACAAGACCACCGGCAGTTGGATGAAAGAGCGAAGATCCAAGGGATGCCCCGATCAGCATGGCCGCGAGCACGTGAACCGATGACGCAAACCCGACAAAGGACACAAAGAGGCCGCATACGAGAACGCCCAGAGCAGCCCAGGCGAACCGGTTGCGATGGTCTGTGAACGTGCCCATCAGGGGTTGGCTGATTGAACCGAAGACGGTGACGAAGGCGGGGAGAAACGAAATCTGAAAGACGGAGAGGTCGAAGTGGTCTCTGAAGACGGCGTATAGCGGGGGAATCGTGACCATGTAGAAGTCGATGGCCGTGTGCCCGAGTGTGACCAGCCATACGGACCGCATCGACGACTTTGATTCACTCATACGTCGGGTCAGGACTGGAGGGAGGGTTCGAGCAATCCGGCCCGTTCGAGAACAACCTGGCCCAGCTTGTCGTGGAGGCCCAGCGGTCCGGTCACGCGGACGGACACGTCGCGATGCCCTGTAGCTGCTTCGTTTACCATAGCGGGGATGTCGGTTGTTGCGTGTCGTCCGGGTGAAAGCATGTAGGGGTGGACAATGATCTCCGTCGCACCATCGCCGATACATTTCTGTACGCCGTCGGCGATTGTCGGTTCAGCCAGATCCATGTGAGCGATATGGACGATCAGGTCGGGACGCTGTCGCTTGACGATCTCACCAACACCGACAAGCATGTCGTTTGCTTCCTGGCGACGCGATCCGTGATCCACGATAAGCAGAGCTATAGGCATTATCGGTCTCCGTGTGCAAGGTGAGTCTTAGGATACCATTTTCGCCAGACCCGGTCAACCTGCAGAGTTTTCGCTATATCCCCTGTGAAATCAACTGGTTGGCGGCTTTGACAACCTGCTCGACCGAGATTGATTGCAACCTGGAAGTTTGCGGAATGTCGGATTCTTCAGCCACGATCTTGACGTGAGGACCAATGGGACCCCATACGGCGGGACGGGTCGGTCCGAACAGCGCGAGGGTCGGGGTTCCGGTCGCCGCTGCGAGGTGCGTGGGCCCCGAGTCGTTCCCGATGAACAGGTCTGCTTCGGCATACAAACCAGCTAGAGCAGGTAGCGAGATCGGTTCGACAACGTGCGCGTCTGGCAAATGAGAGCGCAGGTTCGAGACAATCGCCTCATCTGCGGGTCCAGCGGTAACGATGACGGACAATCGGTTACTCAGATCGCTGGCGACGGCTGCGAACCTGTCAGCTGGCCAAACCTTGTATTGTCCGCCAGACCCCGGATGGATGACCGCATAGGGTGCCTCCGGAAGGTCTTCGAGCCGGGGATCAGCAGTTGAGACAGATGGTTGACGCAGGGCGTCGATCCGAAGCGGTGCCAGAGCCTGCAGTAGATGGTCGACGATGTGGACAGGGGGATCTTCACTCGGGTGCGGTGTATGTGTGATCACGGTTCCCGCACACAGGTTCCTCAGGTTCCGGCCCAGGACCCCGTCTGCGTCAGGGAGGAAACTAACGATGAGGTCACTCGCCGAGATGACGTCGCGGATACGGCTCGGAAGACAGGGCTCCGGTCCGAAGACTGAGGCCCAACCGGCGTCGTTGAGGTCTAGGGCGTGGTCCACCAGATGGGCAGCTAGCGCCAGACGGTCCGGATTCCCCGCAAAGCTAAGCATCGATTCCGGGTAGGCTGACTTGAGTGTGGCGACGACCGGTGTGGTCAGGACAAAGTCGCCGACGGCACCAGATCGGATGATCAGAATGTTCATGGGAGGCTGCGTTGACGGTGGCATTGGGCTTCGGGATATTGGTTGACGTCGACAGTTCAAGATAACGTTTCCGAGAGAAAGAGAGCAATCCGACTGAGATGATAGATCGCCTGACGATCCAATGCCCGGTCGTGTTCCAGTTCTGCGTGGGAGTAACTGCCGAGATCTGGGAGCCAATCAATGATGGATTGTGAGGGATGTCGGTCCAGGTGCGGGCGACTGATCCCTCGAACACCGACGTCCTGTATGCGGGGACAATCGGTCGCGGCGCCTGCATCCGTGAGAGTGGCAGCGAGTGGCGTGAACGCATACAAATGGCGACGACCGCGTCTTCTACACGACGCTCGGACACGGATCGGGAACATACGAACGACCGATGATGCAGAAACTGATGACAAACGGTGTGTTGTGGGCTGGGGGATCTTCCTGACCAGACCCCTAGAGGTCTATCGGACGACACATGAAAATGTCGAATGTCGAACACCGAATACTGAATATCGAAGGTTAACTTCGTGATTCTCCGCCAGTAGTTGCCAGAATTCGGTTTCCGGATACCTTTCGAAGATGTCATCCGACGCCGGGTGAAGGGGGAAGGAGAGCGAACGATGAAGCACATTCTGGTTGCATCCGTACTGGTGATGATGGCCTGCAATAGGGGAGAGGCAATGGGATTGGAGAAGGCAGCATTCGCAGGTGGCTGTTTCTGGTGCGTGGAAGCGACGTTCGAAAAGGTGAAGGGCGTGAAGTCCGTGATCTCCGGATACGCGGGAGGGGAGAAGGCGAACCCCAGTTACAACGAAGTGGCGTCCGGACAGACCCAACATATCGAGTCCGTGCAGGTCGCATACGACCCGGATGAGATCGGCTACGCGGATTTGGTAGAGGCATTCTGGATGATGTTTGATCCGACAGACGAAGGAGGATCGTTCTACGATCGCGGTCATCAGTACACGTCAGCCGTCTTTGTTGCGAATACAGAGGAAAGGGCGATCGCGGAGGCATCCAAGAGGGTTCTCGACGAATCGGGCAGATTCGACAAGCCTGTGGTCACGCCTGTCGTGGATGCCGGCCCATTCTACACCGCAGAGGAGTATCATCAGGATTACTATAAGAAGAACCCGGCTCACTACAATCGATACCGGACGGGTTCAGGACGGGACCGGTTCATCGAGAACCATTGGGGTGATCTCGAGAAGGAAGGAGGAGTCTACAGCAAGCCCTCTGCTGATGTCCTTGAGGCGAGGCTGTCTCCCCTGCAGTACAAGGTAACACAGCACGATGCGACAGAGCCACCATTCCAGAACGAATACTGGGACAACAAGAAGGCGGGCATATACGTCGATGTCGTTTCTGGTGAGCCCTTATTCAGTTCGATCGACAAGTTCAAATCGGGCACGGGGTGGCCAAGCTTCACGCAGCCGCTGGCGAAGGAATACGTTGTCGAGGAGCGCGAT
>CAYYGZ010000038.1:0-25359 GCA_964471275.1 uncultured bacterium
AAACGGTCTCAGGACCGTTGTCAGCAACTGCATCCTAACTCTGGGTGTGGACACACAAGTGGGGGCAGGTCAATGGCAGATGCCGGAGTCGGTCTGCTTGGCGACGGTCCCGGTGCTGTCTTTCTGAACCCGGGGCTTCTCGGATACATGCACAACAAAGAGGCATTCTTCTCGCATGTCGAGTGGATTGCCGACACAAAACACTCAGCCGTTGGTGCCGTCTTCCAGTTTGCGAACGTGCCGGGTAGTTTCGCCATCGGAGGGATTACCCACGATTCGGGTACCATTAACGGGACACGGATTGACGCAGACCCCGCGAGTCTTGGCTTCACTGACACGGGCGAGTTCAGCACGACGGACTATGCCTTCTCAGGAGGCTGGGGATGCCAGATCACAGACCGTTTCTCGGTCGGTGCCATGCTACGGTATGCGCATCAGGATCTGGGAACGGCGAGTGGGGCCACGGGTGCCGTGAGTGTGGACGCCATTTCGGTCGATATCGGAACCTACTTCAACACGGGATTCCGGAATCTGGTGATCGCGATGAGCGTGCGGAACTTCAGCGAAGAGAAGGAATTCCTGCGTGAACGGTTCGAACTACCCAGAGCCTTCAGGCTTGGAACCGTGGTCGATATGCTGTCGATGTGGGGCAACACACCTGTTCCGCACCATTTCGACCTTCTCGCTGAAATCGACAGCCCGATCGATTTCGATGAACGCATCCTGTTCGGCGCCGAGTATCGTTACAAGCGCCCCGATCAGGCGCTTGGATTCGCTCTCCGTGGTGGATACAAGGTCAATCACGATACAGAAGACTATTCTGTGGGTGGAGGGATCAACTACCAGACGGAGTCCGGCGCAGGCGTAAGGATCGATTATGCTTTCAAACACTTTAACGGTGCGTTCTTCGATCCGGTACAGATGATCAGCGGCGCGATTTCCTTCTAGTACGCCAGCTGATGAGAATAAAACGGCGGTGGAGTCTTCCGACTCCGCCGCCGTTTTGCGTGTGAACCGCTGTCGGATGTATGCTAGTAGCTCAGCGCTCAGCCAGCAATCCCCTTCACCGATGCCCGAAAATTCTCATATGTATCGGGCCTGGTCGGTACTTGGAATCCCATTTCCTTCCAGGCGACATCGAGTATACCGTTCGCAATCGATGCTCTGGCAGGCTCGATCGTCCCGCTTCCACCGACTTGAAGGCCAAAGGCGATGGCCGCACGAGCGGTGTTCGGGAGGACGAATGTCCGTGTGTCGCCTCGGTGGATGGCCACGTCATACGCGACGGTATCCTCGGTCTTTGTGACCTCCCACCCAATCTCGCAACCATCGAACTCAGCGTAGGGGACGTGTATGCCAACGTTCACATCCTGATGGGTCAGCATTGCCGGTGTTGTGAGTGAGTCGGGCGCACCCAACGTGGCCCTACTACAGGATCCGCTGAACTCGAACCTCAATGCCAACTCAGCGGCCTCGAAGGTTCCGTTCTCCAGTTTCTCAAGGCTTAGGTGTTTTCCGCCGCCATTGGTCGCGAAGGCGACGACGCCAAGGACGCAGTGCTCGTCCTGCTGCGTCCACATCGCTCCTGTCGATAGATCGTAGCCATCGTATATCAATCGAACTTTCAAGCAGGAAGGTTCATCGGGCGTACCCCAGTAGGCGAGGATGTTGCGGCGCTGGTTCCACGTATCCTGGTGGTTGATCGATCCGAGCGTGACCTGAGGTGTCTGGTATGTGGTAGCAATGTGAGCGAGGGGTTCTCGCTTGACCACACGCTCTACGAGTGCCCTTGGCTCATCGAGACAGATGAGCAGGGGCTCGAGGTCTTCCGGGCACCTGGCATCCAGGCAGGCCCACGCAGGATCCTGCGGTGTCGTGTTGAGACCGAAGTCAACGGCATCACTCGTCCACTCCTCGACCGTTCGCAGCATTGCCCTGTTCCGGTGCCACCCGGAATCACTGAGATCGTTGTAGCTGCGGGAATTCGGTCCGGACCACTGATGGGTAGGAGGGTGGAAGTGGTTGGCTACGATCTCCCAGGATAGCCGAAACAGATCGTCGATCATCGACTTTGCTTCGGCGTTCCTCACGTGGTGTCTGAAGGTCGCCAGGTCCTTCAATGCAACCATCGTGTAAGTAGGGCTGTTGTACTCAGTGAACGTCCCGTTGTCTTCGACAAAGGCGTGCAGGTCTCTGACACGCTCCAGTCCTCTTGAGATCAGTTCCTCGTCCTGCAGCGTCTCGCCGGTAACAAGAGTGTCGTAGGATCCCATGACGGCAATGTTGGTATAGCCTGGCCCAACGTTTCGGATCCGGATCGCTTCACACGCGCGTCTGAGGGATGCTTCAACATCGTCGACGAGGTCCTCAGCAAGCCGGTCGGTATGGTAGGTCATCACGTGAAGTAGATCCTTGCCCAGGAAGTCAGCCCAGTTACGATCGACATACGGCCCCTCACCCAGGGGCTCTTCCATCAGGTGGGGCCACACGCCGAAGTGCTGGTGAGCCGGGTCAGCCTCCTGGATCTCTATGATGCGCGTGATAACATCGCTTGCGCGGTCAACGTGATCGTCCTCATATGTGTCCAGCAACGCCACAGCGTATCCGAGCGAGTCCCGTGTCGGATGTGCGTATGCATCGCGTGTATACCAGTTGTAGCTATAGGCGCTGCCAAACCACTTCTTGAGCAAGCGCTCTTCACGGTCATAGTTCTTGCCCTGCTGTTCCACGTGAGCGAGTCTGCGCAATCTTTCGGATTCAGGAAGCGGCATCAGGTATATTCCTTTCCATAGGTGAGGGTCGTCCTCTAGGACATAACACAGGGAGAGGCGACGCGTCAATCTTCAGAATGGGAGTCCTGTATGTCCAGAGGGAAGGTTTCGGTATTCAGAATCCTGGCCCTGGTATTTGTGTCTGTATTCGGAACGGGAGGCGAGGGTATGGCAGAATCGTTTAGTGCGCTATGGGGTAAGTCGGGAGAGAACTGGTCATCGCAGAGCCGGCTGCCGGATTTCTCTCAGGCAGGATATCACAATGGTGAAGAGCCGATTCCTGATGTACCCGTCGTCTTGAACGTCAGGGACTATGGTGCTGTAGGCGACGGGACAACCGATGATACCGATGCATTCCGCCAGGCGATCGATGCAGCCGAGAAGGGCGCGGTCCTCGTGCCCGCAGGGCGCTACGTCATCACCGGGACGTTGAAGATTCAGAAATCTGACGTGGTGTTGCGTGGCGAGGGGCCGGACAAGACGGTTCTCTTTATGCCAAAGTCGCTACAGCAGCTGCACCCATCGGACGGGTATAAGGCGCTCGGCGTGGCGAAGCTCAAGTACTCCTTCGGGGGTGCGTTCATCGAGGTCAGGGGCACGGATGGTCTGGTGGAAATCGGTGCGATAAACCGTTCGGCGAATCGTGGAGATCGCTCGGTCGTGTGCACGAAAGGTGGGAGCCTCAACGTTGGCGATTGGGTTCAGCTAAAGATGGCGCTGGATGCCGATTTGGGACGATACCTGCACGGTGGTCAGGATGCCGGAGAGGACACGTTGTCCAGACCAAGGTCGATCGAATGGGTGGCCAGGATTGAGGCGGTTGACGGTGAGCGTGTGACGTTCGACCGACCGCTTCGTCTGGATGTGCGGACGGGGTGGTCGCCGGTGCTTTACCACTATCGCCCCACAGTGAAGGAAGTAGGGATCGAAAATCTCACGTTCGAATTTTCCGGTGTGGAGAAGAAGAAGCATCTGCTCGAGGAAGGATTCAACGCGATCCAGTTCAGCGATGTCTACAATTGCTGGGTAAGGAACGCACGGTTTGTCGATGCGGATATGGGTTTTAAGGTGAGAGGGGCGAGGTTCTGTCAGGGAGAGAACCTTGTGTTTGCTGAGTCCAAACGAACGGGCAAGACCGGGCACCACGCCATCTGGGCCGTCGGTCACTCACAGGAGTGTCTCTTCCAGGACTTCCGTGTGGAAACGACCTACGTACACGATCTGACCGTCGAAGGTTTCGCGCACGGGAACGTCTTTAGGAACGGAATGGGACGATCGATCAATCTGGACCATCACCGGAACGGGCCCTACGAGAACCTGTTCACTAACCTGGACGTCGGCGACCCTTCACGTCTCTGGAATTCCAGCGGGAGAGGCGACAGGGGGCCTCATTCCGGTGCGCGTACGACGGCGTGGAACCTGCGGCACAGGGGTGGCGATGTTGGTGCGCCGAGGAAACCCGAAAGGATGTTCCCGCAGATGAACATCGTCGGCGTCACTGGATACGAGAAGAGGACAGATGCAGAAGGGCAGTGGGTCGAACCTTTGGACGGTAACGGGGTCAAGCCAGAAGATCTGTACGAAGCGCAGCTGCAAAGGCGATTGAACAAGGATCAATAGACGTCCGATCCTCAGCCGCCGTATCGGTGAGGTCCAGGCCCATTCAGCGTTTCAAGCCTCTTCTCGCTTCTCAATAGCCGAATGGAGGTGCTCCAGCAGAATGGCCATCAGCATCGGCTTCTTCAGGAGTTCGAAGCCTGCTGAGCGCACCCTCTGCCAGTCACCACGTTCATCGGTGTATTCCGTTACGTGCAGGGCCCGTCCGGGCCCCGACCAGACCTTCCCTGAATCAACGTTCTTTCCGAGTGCCGGCCGAAAAATCGAGGTCCAAAGATCTCCCTTTACACGAGATCTCATAGTTTTGTGCCTCAAAGTCGGTCTGTGCATAGGGATTGTCGAATCGCTTGTATCCGGACAGTGAGGCGGGTTGTCCATCGATTGTCAGGTCGCCGTCCCAATCGAAGGACACGGATCCGATGCCCGGAGCCTGGAAGGCAACCATCAGATCGGCACCCTCGATCGGTGCCCCGGCAACCCGGTTCGCCCACAACTCGAAGGACCCATCGTCCTGCGCCCGGCCCATCAGGCAAATCCAGACGTTCCGGCGCCCGGATGCCCGGAGACCTTCACCTTTGAGCACACCATCCGGCGACCACACTGGTTTGTTTCGGGACCACAGAGCGATATAGCCACTCTTGTACCGACCAAAGACCCAGTGATCCTTCTCCAGGATTTCGTCGAACATTTCCCGTCTGAATACAGCGACGGTATAGTCGAGAAGATCCTCCTCGCAAGGCCCCGGTGACGGCATCGCGTTTCCCGACGCATCGGGTGGAAAGACCGTCTTTGGTCCAGGCAGTGGCGCATCCGGTATGTCGAAGAGTGCGATCAGGAGGTTCCGGTGTTGGGCGACGCGAGGAAACCGGCCGACCCAGTATTTATAGACCTCTTCGTCTTCGTTGCCCCGGTTCATCGCAAACACGATGGCATCCGAATCCAGGGTGGCTTGCCAGATGTGCTGCTGGAAGCCTGGCTTGCCCTTGCGGTAGTCCTGCGCAGACGAGAGCTGGTAGTCAGGGGTGCGATACGTGTATTTGTTGACCTGGGACAGCGTCTGTCTGCCAAGATCGTTTCCGTGCTCGATCCCGTCGGCATCGAGCGCCGCGTAGGTGCCCCATATCGCTTCCGCGTATGGACGGATGACGACACTGAAACGGTGCGACTCGAAGGCGTCTGCAGTGGGCAGCGCCTCGCTGGGTGGCTTTTGTGTTGCGAATCCGCTGCCCCACATCATCATCGCCGTGTCAGGATCATCGACCCGAATGCCATAACGGTCGCAATCTGCGATCGTCAGGCTGTGGCGCTCCCGGTTGATCAGTTCGTCCGGCATATCCTGCGCGATTGACGTGATGACCTCTGGAACCCGATACCCGGTGCTTGTTGCCAGCGAGACCGCGGTCATGTTGTTCGGGTTGTTGAAGCACCCCATCCCCCAGGCGATCTTCTGAACACCGCTTGTGGCTTCGCGCTTCCCACTGAGGATCGCGCCCGGATAAGTTCGGCCGTGTGATGTGCCGTAGGTTCCACGATACGAATCGACTGCCATATCAAAGAACATCACGTCGAGAATCATAGCCGCGCGAGTCCGGATCTCCTCGTCAGCAGAGAAGTCCGCCAGGTTGAGCAGGGGAGTCATATCCTCGTCGTAATAGACATTCGAATCCCACTCACTGAACCCTGTCCTGGCTTTGAGGTCGATCCATCGGAGGATCCTGGGACGGGCTGCCTGAACGTGCGATCTGCCGGTCTCCCCGATGTTCGAAAAGACCTGGTCGGGATAGTGTTGCCCGGCGAGATACTGATCCGAGTGGAACATGATCTGATGGTTCTCGCTCCAGTAACACATCAGTTCCTTGCCCGGTTCATCGATCCAGTATTTGAACTCGAGCAGACACCGGTCGATCTCCGCCTTTAGGGTATCCGAAAGGAGCGCACTGTCCCGATACTTGTAGACGATCCGTAAGAGACCCGAGACCGTGAAGTCCGCACAGTCGTGCCGCTCGTCCACGTAAGAGATCGCAGAGCGGATGCTGTCTTCATCGACCGGTGTACCAATCTCCATCCTGCAGATCTGAGAAAAGAGTCCACCCCTCCCGCCAGATCCCTCTGCCGCTGCGGCGTAGTCGAGAAACGCTCGTTTCCGAGATTCGTAGGTTCCTTGCGGTCTGTCCCAGTATTCATCCACGATATCCATCCTTCTACCTTTCTCGGATTTCTGACTCATTCAGGTAACGGTTCCGTCTTGAGCTGATCCCATTCATTCCGCAACGCACCATAGAACGCTGGCATCTCACCCAGCCGGAGTTCCATCTGAGCTTCATACAGAGAAGCCGGCTCCACCGGACTCCCTTGAGATTCGAGTACTTCCAGATTGTCCGCGTTGAAAGCTACAGGGTCACCGTGAAAGCCAACGACGATGGGCTGGACAAATCGGTCCCGTGCGGATTCGCCCCGTCTCCAGAAGTCATATGCGGTTGTGGTGCCACCGTGATTGAAGTTCCAAAGTACGTAGTGCTTCAGATGGTTCGGCAAGTTCCATATGGACGCGCCGCTGCCATAGAGGATGCCGCCGTTGACGCAATCGAGAAGGTTCGAATAGGGCTGGGCACCGTGCGCATCGATTCGCTGGCCCCGAAGCATGTCGTATCGCCAATAGACGGTACCACAGGCGCGGCCGCTTGACCCGGGGCCGTGATGATGACCCGCAAGGTCCTCGGAGAGCCCGACCCAGACACCATAGCTGTCATGAACGGCAATGGAGGAGTGCCCCTTGTTCCCTGCCTGAGTGACGTGATAGATCGATACGTTGGCGCTGTTGCTAATGGACACGGCTCGGTTGACGTCAACAAAGCTGCATCGACGGATCCAGCCGTCTGCGACGCGATACATCCGAACAAGACTCCAACCGCCGTCGTGGATCGCGTCTTTGTGATGGACAAACGGTTCCTTCCACGTGCCCTGGAAGCAAATGTCCTCAACTCCGACGCCTTCGATATGCTTGAAGTCTGTGATCGTCCAACCGTAACGGGCTCGAACATTTACGTGTAGCGGTTCGGCCAGCCGGACACGGCCACCATCGATTTCAGCAATTGTGTGTTTCTCCCGCACCCGGATACCGCTGTCGAAGAGCGTCGTCCAGGATGACTCGGCGGAGTAAGGGGCGAGGAAGTCACCTACTGCAGCGGTGCTCGTCATCACTAGTTTGACGCGATTACCGACGCTGAGGTTCGAGCTGTTGTCAACGGTCAGCCAGAATGTCTCTCGATCGGCATCAACCGTGATTGTCGCAAGAGTAGGATCAGAATTCGAAGTCGGCTCGAAACGAAACATATAGGGGGATGTCCAGAGGTTCTCCGGCTGTGTCGGAGGCATGTAATTCACCTGCTGGATGACCGTCCCGCCTGCGCGACTTCCCGCGCCCTGGAGTACGATTTGGCTCGACCTGATCTTGATCTGTGTGCGGGTATCCGTGTCGGTATTGACGAGGAACTTCCCTGCCGGAAAGACGATACGACCACCGTTGTTGGCTTCCGCGGCGTGGATAGCATCCTGAATCGCCGAGTGGTCTGAGACACCATCATCCGGGAAGGCGCCGTAGTCGGTGACGTCAAACACGGTCCCAGCAGCGGCAGGTAAGGGATGTTCGCCGCGACGGTAACCCGCATACGAGAATCGGGGCAGGATTGGCTCTGTATCCGATCCCACGGCATCTCTGAACTGAAGCCACGTTCGGGAAAGGCCTGATTGCGGGACGTATGATCTCGTCAGCGACCTTGTCTCCGCGATGCCCGAGACTTGCGCCCAGAGCGCCACCTCGTGCGTGTCTGTGGAATCGCGATCGGTCATGAGTGTCGGGGGGAGTTGGACAAGCGCGTCACTGTCCCCGAGACCGATTCGGGTCGAGTAGATCGGACTCGACCGCGCGCCGATCGTGATGTCGAGCGAGTCTGTGGACTCGTTCAACAGACTGACCGGGACGTCCCAGCGACCGCGCGGCGATCCAAATCCTTGGCTGAACGTGATGAAATCGGTGAATCCGATCTGACCGTCCGAGTCGAGGTCGTATCGAGCATCGAAATCGGTGTCGGAGGAAGTCAAACCGAATACTGCGGCGAACAGCAGGAAGTCGGCGAAATCGGATGCACCGTCGTCGTTGAAGTCGACGTTGGGGCCGGAGGTTGAGTCGAAAACCGGGGTCCCCGCCGACCAGGTGAACGTTTCGGGCAGAACAACGATGCGATCGATGAAAAGGCGAACGCGAGATCCCGGCGAGGTGACGGTGCGGAATGTGATGTAGCGACGAGAGAGGTCCGGTTCGCCTCCCCAATCGTCAAACTGTGGCTCTGCGATCTCGGCCGTGGCGAGCGTCCATTCCGTCGGTGCCTCTCCCACTTCGTAGAGCGTATAAACCGCTTCCATCCCGCCGACAAGCGGATAGTTGCGCACCTTGATCTTCAGATCCTGTAGACCCTCGCCCTCGACCTTCCACCAGAAGGCGATCCGTTTGTACTCGGAGAGATCAACACCCGTACTCAGGTGGTAATAATGGAGGAAACCGGTTTTGTCGTTGGGTGCATCGTAACGGATTGAGAAACGCCCTTCGTAGGCATCCTGCGACAGCATGGCTGCGCTTCCCCAATCGGTCGTGCTTTCCGCCAGGTTGATAACCTGGATCTGACACTCGATCGGTCCGGTGAGGACTGTAGACAGCGCAAATAAAAAGAGTATTCTCGTCATAAATAAAGTATAGGTCAGGGCGTCGTCAGATCAAAACCCCGCTATTCTTTAGCCTTGATATGCCGGCTTTCCGACCCCAGTTTGCCTATTGGCCCTGTTGATGATTCCGACCTGGAGGTTCCGCTATGCCAGACCCATTTGAGACTGTTGACATATCCGCTGCCTACAATGCAGGCACAGGCAACATCGAGACGCCGGATGGATACATATGGCCATTCGGTGGCGGCAATCCGGAAAACAATCATATCGGACACCTCCCTTGTGGGGACGAGAAGTTCTGGGGAATCCCCTTCCAACTCGCCGGGCGGGCGGCAGGCCCTGCCGAAAAGGTCTTTGTCGAAGCACGACGGGCTGCGGAGGAGATGGTGCGGATCGAGATCGGGTTCAAAGCCAGGCGTCTGCTGATTGCGCACGTTACGGCGCCAATCAACTGCCTCGGAGTGACCGTCGAGGGCGCGGGCGAGTCGCTCGGTACCGGCACTGTGTCCCTTGAGGGCGGGGAGGAGCACGCATTTCCTTTACGCCGTCGGTTCGAGATCCACGATGTGCAGGTGCCTTGGGGACACCATCCATTCCTTTGTCGCAATTGCCGTGAGTTCAAGTCGGTTCCTCTCGATGCCAAGAGCATACCCTGGGGGGAGTCACAGGTTGGCACCGTGAAGGACAGCAACGACACGGGTGGGTGGTGGATCTACGAGTGGGTAAACCCGAGCCCGGACCTTGCGATCGAAGCGCTGACCTATCGAGCCGAGACGACCACGCCGATCCTGATTGGGGCGATTACGATCTGCAATGAGGACAGCGATCCCTTTGCCTGGCCGCCGCGCGAAGAAGTCGCCCTGACCGTTGCGGGTGACAGCGAGTTGCCGCTGGAGGTCGAAGTCGAGCGCGGCGTGCTTGCGCGCCAGGACCAGCTGATCGTCCCGAACGAGGACTACCTGGAAACGGATGAGACCGGGTGGGGACAGGGCGGTCAGGATATCCGGAAGGATGGATACCTCGAGATTCACGGCTCACCGGAAGGAAGGGTGAAAGTACGCGTCGGTGAGGATCGATTGGCGAGCTTCCGCTGGGGGGATGTGCTGTCGGAGAAGTCCGTTACAGATGGCCCCGTACAAATGGAGATGATATCTCCGGAAGGAAAGCAGTGGTTGCACGTCCGTGTGACTGACGAGGACACGGGCGAGCAGGTGGGATGCCGCGTGCATTTCCGGTCGCCGCAGGGCGCCTACTTCGCACCGCACGGTCACCAGGCGGACGTGAACATCGCGTGGTTTGAGGACTTGGGCGGAGACTGCAAGGTTCGTGGCACGCCCTATGCCTACATCGACGGTAGGTGCCAGATCGAATTACCGATTGGTCCGGTGTTTGTGGAGGTCGTTCGAGGCTTTGAGTACACGCCGGTTCGTGAGATCGTGCACATCAAACCGGGGCAGACCGATCTCTCACTGAAGATCCGCCGTGCAATGGACATGAAGCAGCGTGGCTACTACTCCGGTGACACGCACGTCCATTTTCTCACGGCACAATCGAGTCATCTCGAGGCCGCCGCCGAAGATCTGAATGTGACGAACCTGCTGGTCAGCCAGTGGGGCCGGCTGTTCACGAGTTGGGAAGAGTTCACCGGAGGGTTAGCGCCCACCAGCAGCGAGAACTACAAGATCTGGGTGAGCCAGGAGAACAGGCAGCACGTTCTCGGTCACATCAGCCTGCTGGGTCTGAAGGATATGATTGCTCCGATTTGCACCGGCGGTCCCCAGGAGGACTGGGTTGGGGGCGAAATCCAGGTGCTGATGGCGGATTGGGCGGAACAGTGTCGCCGTCAGGGCGGATTGGTGATTATGCCGCATATGCCGGTACCGGACTTCGAGAATGCAGCAAACATCGTGATGGGACACGCCGACGGTGCAGAGATGTGTTGGGTCTGGCAGGGAGAGGAGATCGGCCAGGGCGAGAAGGGATACTATCGGTGGTTGAACGCGGGCAACAAGCTTCCAATCGTCGGCGGGACAGACAAGATGTCGAATGGCCGTGTGCTCGGTGGATCGCGGACATACGCCAAGCTCGGGGCAGGAGAGGAGTTCACATTCGAGAGTTGGGCACAGGCGATTCGGAATGGGAACACGTTCGCAAGCACCGGTGCAATGATCGACCTCAAGGTCGACGGATCGGCGATGGGGAACGAAGTCCATCTGCCAGGTAATGGCGGGAAGGTAGAGGTGGTCGCCACGGCAGAGAGTATCTGGCCGCTGACGGCTGTCGAGTTGATCGTCAACGGCGAACGGTCCGCTCGAGAATATGCAGATGGCGACAAGCGGCAGGTGACTGTGCGATTCGAGATGGATGTAAGCAAGCCGTGCTGGGTTGCCGCTCGAACGTGGGGTGAGTATGCGACCGATGCAGGCCCTGTGATGGCCCATTCTTCACCCGTCTACGTCACCGTCGGTGGAAGGAGACCGTTTGTCCAGGCAGACGGCGAGTACCTGATGACCCATATGGAGGGCGGGATCGCCTGGGCCGATAAGATCGGGGTGTTCCGTGAAGAGAATGTCCGCTCCCGCCTGATCGCCCTGTTCAACGAGGCGCGGGAAGAGATCAAGCGACGTGCCTCGTGCTGAGCCCTGTCTGGGGACCTGAGAGACCGTATCCGTAACCATCGATGGCCAGAGGAGGACCACGCGCCTCTAACTGCGCGATTCAGCAGCTGGAGGCGTGTGGCGACCCAAACAGGATTGCATACTCAAACACGGAGTTCCCGGTGCTTCTCGGACTCGAAACGTTCAGCTATCACCTCGCCCTCGGTCGGGGGCAAATGGATATCTTTGGCTTCATCGAGCGCACGGCTGATCTTGGGCTAGATGGGGTCCAGATCAACATCGGACCGGCCACGACGTCGTGGGGACATCTGGGAGGCGATGATCCCGGGTTGATCCAGGAGGTCCGGCAAGCGGCGGAGAATCTGGGTTTTTTTATTGAGGTCGATACCCGCGGCACAGATTACGACTTCCTTGCACGGATTCTCAACCTTTGCTCGGATATCGGTGCTGATGTCCTGCGCTTGTATGCCGTGCCTGGTGATGACATCACCCATGGTCTCGATCGTGCCGCCCACGATCTGATTGCCATTCTCCCGGTTTGTGCGGACCTCGGTGTCCGGATCGCGTTCGAAAACCACGAACACGAGACTTCTGCAGATATCGTGTCTGTTGTTCGCCGTGTGGATAGTCCCTGGGTCGGCACCCTCGTAGACACGGGAAACGGCATGATGGTCTGGGAAGACCCGGTGGCATCAGTCCGGAACCTGGCACCGCAGGCCGTGAGTTCACACTTTAAGGATCACGTTGTCACGATTGAGGAAGGTGTGCCGACTATTGCCGGAGTAACGATCGGAAGGGGGAGCATTGACTGCGACGAGTGCTTCAGGATACTGGCCACAGAATCCACTCTCGATCGGGTTAACATAGAAGTGTGCTACGACTATCGTGCTCCCTTCAGACGAACAGAAGAGAAGGGCGCAGGGGCCAGACTTGGTGAGGCGGCTTTTCAAGTTGTTGAGCCTCCGTACGATCCTGCTTATGTTGCGCCACCCACGGGTCGCCGGTCCGCTACGGAGGACCGGCAGATGATCGACTGGCAAGATCAGGCAGTCGCTGAAAGCGTCCAGTTCGTCAAGCGGCTGAAGACAATCCACGCCGGTTGAACGTAGGTCCTTCCGTCCGACCCACCTGACTAACCGAACCTCCAGAGTCACGACTGGGTCTATCTACAGACCTGATGTAATTAGCTGCTGCTCCCTGCCGTATTGTCTGGCGTTTTTGGCGTCCAGGCAGAGCCCGGGCGTCAAAATGGCGCACCAGCAGCTGGTGTTTCACTGCACTCTTTGCCGGAAAGGCGCTTAGGAGGTTGAAAAATCATAAGTTATGGGATCTCCTTACGCGTTGGCATTCACCTTGCAAAAAAGCGGTGTGAACATAGAGAAACACACAACCAACACAACGGAGGACTCACAGATGACACTCGTCAAGTGGAACCCAACCGCTCTTGACCGCGAAATCAACAGCCTCATCAAGATGTTCTGGGGTGAATCCAAAACCTCCCACGGTGACGCGACTGCATGGAATCCGAGAATCGATGTGACTGAACTCGAGGATCGCTATGAGGTTCACGCCGAATTGCCGGGCCTGGTCAAAGAAGATGTGGGCGTTACGCTCAAGGACGGCGTCCTGAGGATTGAAGGAGAAAAGAAGCAAACGACAGATACAGCCGATGATGCCTATCGGCGGACAGAACGCGTCTACGGGAAATTCAGTCGCTCGTTCAACGTGGGTGACCGCGTCGAGGCCGATCGGATTTCAGCCGAGTATAAGGATGGCGTCCTGATTGTGGCTCTCCCGAAAGCAGAAGAAGTGAAGCCCAGAGAGATCGAAGTCAAGGTCGCGTAGCGACCTCGTCGCCCGGGCATATTGGGTGAGTTACATGGATTGAGAGGCCGTCCTGCCACTCGGCGGGACGGCCGTTTCTGTCAGGAGCAGAATGGAATTCCGAGACTACTACAGCACGCTAGGCATAGGACGGTCAGCCACAGAAGACGAGATTCAGGCCGCCTATCGAAAGCTTGCCAGACGCTATCATCCTGACTTGAACAAGACCTCTGATGCTGAAGAACGGTTTAAGGAGATTGCTGAAGCCTATGAGGTCCTGGGCGACTCGGACAGGCGGTCGAAGTACGATCGCTATGGTGCGGCCTGGAAGCAGATGGAGCAAAGCGGCAACGGATTCGGCGGGTTTGACTACGACCCGACCGCACAAGGCTTGGGGGGCGGTAGCTTTTACGACGTGCTCGAGCATCTGTTTGGCGCACAGTACAACGGCCACAATGCGCCGTTCACCGGGTTCGCAAACCGGTCTGGGCAAGAGATGCATCAGAGACCGTCCCGGGGCGAGGACCACGAAGCCACGATTCGTCTGACCCTTGAGGACGGTGCGCGAGGCGGCGCCCGAACCCTCTCGATTCCCCGTCCAACAGGCGGCAGCCGAAAGATCAAGGTCAAGGTTCCGGCTGGCGTTCTGCCAGGACAGAAGATCCGGCTGGTGGGGCAGGGCGGAGATTGCCCTGGGGGCCCTGGCGATCTTTACCTCAGGATCGAGATCCTGCCGCATCCTCATCTGCTATTGAGGGGTCGAGATCTACACACTCGGCTTCGGGTTCCGCCTTGGCTAGCGGCGCTTGGTGGGGAGAGGGAACTCAGCACGTTGACAGGCAAGGCTCGAGTAAGCATCCCGCCCGGTGCCTCATCAGGAATGGACATCCGGCTAAAGGGGCTTGGGTATCCGGATGGCAATACGGCAGGTGATTTGTATGCAGAGCTGGTGATTGAGATACCAGAACGATTGAGTAATGGCCAGAGAGAGGCTTACGAAAAGCTCAAGTCGATTGATTCGGAGGAGACCCGTGATGTATCTTAGTACATTTACTCAGAAATCACAGGAGGCCGTGCAGGCAGCGCAGTCGCTTGGCGTGCGGTCCGGTCACCTGGCAATCGGTCCCCTCCACCTGTTCCTCGCGCTGCTCAGCCAGGAAGAAGGCCTTGTTCTGCGAGTGCTCGAGCGGATGGAGGTTCCTGTTGGACGCGCAATAGCAACAACAGAAGACGAGGCGAAGCAGGTCCGGGTGACTCGGTTCTGGTTGGGGCGGATGGCGAGAAACTTACGATGGCGATTCAGAAAGCACTGTCTGATATGCGCGGTGCGGCCTGAGACATCGATCATCAGATAGCCTGCAAAAAGGCCCTCCTTCGGGTGGGCCTTTCTTATTGTCTAGCTATCCGTGATCTTTTTACCTTGAGGGGGGGCCATGTGCTCTTATATCTTAAATTTTCATAGAGATAGGAGAATTGTGTGAAGAGAGCGAAGATTGTCTGTACGCTCGGCCCAGCCAGCAGAACCGAGGAGGTTCTGACCCGAATGATCGATGCCGGTCTGGATGTGGTCCGGCTGAATTTCTCTCACGGAACGTATGCAGAACACCTGGAGACGATCCGGGTCGTCCGAGCCGTTTCGGACAAGCTGGGGAGACCCGCCGCGATCATGCAGGACCTTCAGGGCCCCAAGATACGGGTGGGTGTCCTGAAAGACGTCCTCCACCTTACCAATGGTGAGGAAATTGTGCTCGCTTCAGGGCAAGAGGCGGAAGCGGGTGTAATTCCGACGACATACGTTGGCCTTGCGAGAGATGTATCAGCCACAGATCGGCTTCTGCTGGACGACGGCAGGATCGAGCTTCGTGTCAGTAAAGTTGCGGGTGGGAAAGTCTACGCTACGGTGATCGTCGGGGGAGATCTTTCCTCGCACAAGGGGATCAACCTGCCCAGTGTGCGTGTGAGCGCATCCACACTTACCGAAAAGGATCTTGAGGATCTCAGGTTTGGCGTCGAGAACTGTGTGGATTACGTCGCGATGTCTTTTGTGCGCGGGCCGGCTGATATCGGTCTGGTCAAAAGGGAAGTCCGAAACTGGGGAGGAGAGATTCCCGTTATCGCGAAGCTGGAACGGTCAGAAGCCGTGGATGCCCTGGACGAGATCCTCGAGGTGGCGGATGGCGTGATGGTCGCGCGTGGCGATCTGGGTGTGGAAATGGCCCCTGAGCAGGTTCCGGTGATACAGAAGCGTATTATCGCTCGCGCCAACGCGGCGGGAGTCTTTGTGATCACAGCGACGCAGATGCTGGAATCGATGACCGAGAACCCGCGACCGACGAGGGCGGAGGCATCGGATGTGGCGAACGCGATCTACGACGGCACGGATGCGGTGATGCTCTCCGGTGAAACGGCCGTCGGTAAGTATCCGGTTGAGACGGTGGAGATGATGTCGCGCATCATATCGGAAGCAGAGACAGGCGTGCGTGCCTCGGAGGAACCTATCCGACGCCACTCCGGAACAGGTTCATTCCCCGACGCGATCGGCCACGCGGCAACCATGGCCGCCTACGATGTCGGGGCCCGGGCGATCGTAGCCTTTACACAGTCAGGTGCGACGGCACGTCTGATCTCGAAACGGCGACCCAACACACCGATCGTGGCGTTCACGCCGGATGCCCGGGTCAGCCGTCAACTCAGCCTCTGTTGGGGCACGGAAACACGAATGATCGAGCAGGCGGAGGACACGGATGACATGATTCGTGAAGTCGAGTTACGCCTCCTTGAAGAGGGACGCGTGAGCGTGGGCGAGAATCTTGTTATTCTCTCCGGGGCCCCCGTGACGGCAAGAGCAGAGACAAATCTCCTCAAACTGCATCGTGTCGGCTGATGTTCCTGCGGGCATCTCACAGAATTCCGTTTCTCCTCGCTATCTGCTTCGGTTTCGTCAGCTCGGTAGTCGCCCAGGCCGACTCCGTGCAGACACTGACTGAGGTCGATATCACAGGGAACCGGAATTTCACGAAGCGTGATCTCATGGCGGTTATCGAGAGTCGTGAATCTTCCTGGTTCAGCTGGCTGCCGTGGGTGGATCGCACGCCGATGGTATCGGCCCGAGTTCGGACGGATATGCTCCGTCTCTCGACATTCTACCAGAACGAAGGATTCCTGGATGTCACCGTCGACACCCTGATCGAACGGCAGTCCAAGGGATACCGTGTTGCCTTCCGGGTCAGCGAGGGGCGGTCTGTTGTCGTGGATTCGGTCCGGATCGCGGGTGTCGAGGGCAGCCTGACGAGCAATTTGAAGAAGAGAAGGACACTCGTCGGCGAACGTTTGACCCGATCCGGGATCGAAGACGACAGAATTCTGATTCTGTCTACCCTGAGGGATTCCGGCTATGCCTTCGCGAAGGTCTCGGCGCGGACCACCGTCCACCCCGAAACCCATCGGGCGCTTGTCGACATGATCGTGGAGCCCGGTCGACGCTACCGCTTCGCCGACGTGGTCGTGAAGGGAAACCGGAATGTCGGTGCACCCACGATCAGACGGGGCGTGACGTTCCGTCCGAGGGCTTCCTTCGAGCAGCGGAAGGTAACCGATGCCCGGCGGCAACTCTACCGGTCCGGTGCATTTCGCAGTGTTGTGCTTGCGTTTCCGGATAGTCTGGCGAGTGATACAACGGTTACCACTGTCGTCTCGGTTTCGGAACGATCGCTGCGCAGCGTCAAGCTTGGAGCAGGATACGACACGCAGAATCAGCTAAACGGGTCGGCCTCCTGGATACATCGCAGCGCCTTTGGGGGTGCCCAGCAGTTCCGGGTGGAAGGAAAGGTCTCGGCCATCCTGGCCGAAGTCAAGGCCAGTCTGACACAGCCGTATGTCTTCGGAAGCCGGAACTGGATGAATTTCGGTGTCTTCGTTGTCGCTGAGGACAAGGGCGCGGTAAGTCAGACCGAGGTTGGTGGCAATGTGATCTTCGAGCGTAATATCGCCTCACGAACCACGCTGTTTTTCGAGACACGTGGCGGGTTGATCGAGTTCAAGTCCGATAGCCTCTTTGTCGAGTTTGTAACTCAGTTTGTCAATGATAATCGGGATGATTTTCTGGACCCGAAGGAGGGCCTGTATACACGGCTTGAGGCCAGGCAGAAGGGCGCATTTCTGACATCCGGCCGTGAGTTGATGCAGTTGACCGCCGAGGGTCGATGGTATTCCGATTTGCCGCTTAGCAGTGCGCTGGCCACACGGATCTTTGGCGGGATGATCGTCAATTTGAGCGAAGACAGTTCGATCCCCAGCTTCGACCGGTTCCGAGCGGGTGGTCCTTCGAGTGTGCGGGGATGGGCGTTCAATGAACTGGGTCCCAAGGACGCTCTGGGCGCTCCCGTGGGGGGCAGGAGTAAGTTCGAGGCAAGCATTGAGATCAGGTCCCAGTTCGGTAAGTATCTGGGGACGACATTCTTCCTGGACGTGGGGAAGGTAGACCCCGAGCTCAACGCCTTCGATTTCAGCCAGTTCAAGTGGGCTATAGGGGGTGGAATCCGGTATCTCAGTCCCGTTGGTCCGATCAGGCTGGATGCAGGAAGACGGTTGAGCGATGATGTCACTTCGCTTTGGCAGTATCACTTCAGCATTGGCCAGGCATTCTAGCGTGACACACCAGAATCGACAGAAGCAGGAGAGACCGTTCTGAGACGTGCAACGGTCACCTGGGTGCCCATTGCTTTGGCGACCGGGATCGCGCTCGTTTCGCTTGCCGCGATGTTCGGTCTGCTTAACAGGCCGATCCGGTCCGTAATCGAGGACCGGCTGTCCTATGGTCTGGGTGCGCGGGTATCGATCGAGTCACTGGACGGGAACCCGCTCTTCGAGTTCAGCCTTTCGAGAGTCGAAATCTCCGATTCTGGGAGCATCTACTTTGCCTGCGGCGAGGCGATCGTAAGCTATCGGCCGATCGGGCTGCTCTGGGGCAACCTTGTCGTCGATTCCCTGCGTCTCGTGAGTCCACGTCTGCGTGTCATTCGTGATCCTGCGGCCGAACCTCTTCGCTTCACACGCGACGCGCTCCCTGCCGTTGACCTCAAGAGCATTATCGTCGAGCGCGGCATCCTGACGGTCGTACACGACAACAGATCAACCGTCGCCGAAAACCTGCATTTGGAGGTGGGATTCAGCAACACGTCAGGAGAGGCCTCTCTCAGCCTGAGGCGGCTGAAGGCCTTCGTCCTAGATCCTCCTATTGAGATCTCGAACCTATCGGGACTCGCCCTCTCACGCGAAGACATCCTCCTTTTTCAAGATGTGCAGTTGTCATCTCCGCGTAGCAGTCTGCTCGTGAACGGTGAGGTCGTTGGGCTGCACGATCCCCAGTTCCGGTTCGACCTCGCCGTCGATTCACTGAGTCTGGATGAAGCCGAGCAGGTTACGGGCGTTGAGCTGCCACCGGCAACGCTCTGGCTTTCCGGTCGTGTCGAGGGGGAGCGTAAGGCCTTTGATGTGACGATGGACTGGGTCGCCGGGGGCGCAGCGGGTGACCTCAAAATGAAGTTCTCGAATCAAGAGGATGCGCTGCATTCTGTCGAGATGAGGGGGCGAGAGGTGGATCTGACTGCGCTTATGGGTCTGCCTGTTCGAGGTGACTTTGAAATGACCGCGGAAGGCACAGGGCTGACGCTAGAGACCGCGAGCGGACTGGCGAGGGCGTGTATCGCGAGCGGGGCGGTATATGGCGTCCCGATCGATTCGCTTTCAGTTGAGGTGCTGTATGCAGAGAATGCCGTTATCGGAGCTATGTTGCTCGACGGAGATGTAGGCACATTTTACGGTTCAATGCAGTACGACCAGCAGCATCGTCTTCGTCTGAACGGTCATCTCGCGGGTGTGGACCTGTCGAAAGCGGGTGGTCCCGACTCACAATTGAATGGTGAATTGAGTGTCAGCAGAGCCTTGGGAACCACGCGCATCGAACTGAACCTGAGCAGTGTGTTGATTCATGATTTTGATGCCGGAAAGCTTGTAGCTGAGCTGTCACACTCCTCCAGTGAAGTGATGCTCGAGTCGTTGGCCTGGACAGGAGAGAACGATGCGTTCAGGATCCACGGCTCGGGTCATCTCTGGCGGCAGGCCGACGATCAGTACGACGTGGCGGTTGATGGCCAGGTCAGTCCCACCACGCTCCTGCGGCTCGCAGAGGGTGACGCGCGTCCGGTCTCCTTCGTCTCCCGTGTCTGGAACGAGTCGCTTGCGTTTGGTGCGACACGTGAACGGATACGGATTGACGCGGATCTGTCTGGTTTCCTGGGACTCGATTCGCTGGTTACCGAGGCAACCGCTGAGGGTGGACGCATACTGTTGGATCATTTTCAAGCGCGGGGCCCTTCCGCATCGCTCGATGTTCAGGGCGAGCTGATCCTGGAAAGCGCTTTCGACCTGCAGGCAACCTACACAGCTGCAGACCTTGAAGGGATTCCCAAAACAATTCTCGGTGATGCGACCGGTTCCACGATCAGGGCCAAGGCTTCAGCCATCGGGCCGTGGGATTCACCAGAGGTACTGGGGCAGGTTCAGATCGATACACTCCACGCGGCCGGGGCCGCTTTCGAAGGCCTTACGCTCGATGTGAACGTGCCCCTACAGGAAGAGGGCGGTGCCTCCCTTCACGCCAAATCGGCCTTGTGGGGAGGGCGTGAACTCCGTGGATTCTACGCCGAAGTTGGCATCCACGGTGAGGATATCTCATTCCTGACCGGGAACCCCGAGGGCTCAGAAAACCACGTTTCGGTTTGGGGAGGGGCAACTCTTACTGACGACAGTCTGTCTGTCCGGGTGGATTCTGCGATGATCCAGCTCCAGGACGAATATGTTGCCAATCAAGGGCCAATTTCACTGTCCCACACACGTGACGCGGGGTTTGTGATACACCAACTCCATCTGGCCGGTCCCTCCGGCGAATTGGAGGCGGCTCCACAAGCCGCGGGGAAGGCCCTAGACATTTGCGTGAACGAGTTCAGGTTGCAGCCCTGGGCGTTCCTGGTTGGGATGGATGATCGACTGGAGGGGAAACTCTCCGGTGGTGTGTCAATTGGGGGAGAGGTAGGGGACTGGACTACGTCCGCCGTGTTCGAAGTTGCAGACTCGCGAATCGACAGCTTCAAGGCAGATGCGATCTATTGTGAAATCTCCTACCACGGCGACAGGGCACAGGGGAAGATCGGTGCACGTGTCGGGTCCGGTGATCTCTATCTCGAGGGTGTGGCAGAGATGGACAATGCAAATCCGGATCGGGAGGTCGATCTCAGGGCGGTCGCCGAAGCGTTTCCGTTGGCCGCGTTGAACGGTTTCTGGCCGCAAATCACAGATATAGACGGTGAACTTTCCGGCCAGGTCTGGATGACGGGTCTGGCTAGGTCAATCGAGGTGAATGGGGATCTTGCTGTCAGCAGCGGCCAGTTCAGGATTCCGTCATTGAATCGAGGACTGACGGGTGTCCAGGTGGAGGTCGACGTTTCAACCGATGCTCTGACATTCAGCCAGTTCGAGGGAGACGGTCTGACGGGGACACTCTCCGCGGTCGGGACGATAGGTCTCAACAAGATTGACCTCGAGCGTGTTCTGGTGGACCCGTTGTTCGGAGCGCTGAACGTCGATCTGGCCGCTGTCGGTCTGGATGCTTCTGCTACGCCGGATCTGCAGGCCACAATAGAGGGGGCGGTCGGTTTGACCGGCACGCTGGCGAGCCCGCTTCTCGTGGGCCGGCTGGTCCTGCAGAAAGCCGAGATTCGCCTGCTGTCGATGCTTGAGGCGCCGCCGGATCCAGAAAGCATCTGGCGTGTCATTCCGTTCTTTGAGAACCTTCAGTGTCAGCTGCAATTGTCGGCAGAGAGACATCTTTGGGTTCGCGACGATTTGGTAAATGTCGAGCTGTCGGGGGATGTGGATGTTCTGAGAGACCTGGATGACCTGTCTGAACGTAGGGCCGAGGAGCTGGGTTTCCAGTTCTTTGGTACGATGAACAGCCTGCGTGGAACCTACCGTTTCCAGAGCAGGAGCTTCAGGGTCTGGCGAGAGGGCGAGCTGAGATTTCTGGGTGAGCAACCCGTGGATCCAGAGATCAGTCTCGAAGCGTATGCTCGATTCCCGATCACGGTGTCTTCTGGTGAGGAGGGTGTAGATCAGCGGTCAGACATCAACATGACCGTGCTCGTTCTGGGTTCATTCGCCCAGCCCAAGATATCTCTGATCGAGGATCACCCCGATAATGTCGAACTGAACACGATTGTAGACGAATCTCGCCAGGCGGAGCTGTTGTCCTACATTCTCTTTGGCCGATCTCCGGATCAGCTGATCGCGGCGGAGCAAAGCGCATTGGGCGAACAGTCGGCTGGATTGGTGCTGGGCCTCGCGACACGTGAACTTCAGAGTCGCATCGCCGCGAGCCTGAATCTCGACATGGTTCAGGTCGAGATGGGCGGGGCGTCGACGATCGATCGCGTGCGCGTCGGGAAGTATATCGGCGACCGATTGTTCGTGACGTATGAAGATCAGATCGGACAAGGGAGGGAGTTCGTCGTCGAGTACGAGCTGCTTCCCCGGTTTTCGCTTGAATCCAGTATCGGCGAAACACCCGATGGGCAGGTCGAACCGTCCCTGCGGCTGACCTGGGGCAAGGATTGGTAGTTGAGCCAGATGGCGTTTGTCCGGCTTGACCCTCAGGTCCCCGGAGACTACCATTTGGCGGATATTTTCCGTCTACGCCGAAGGAGAAAGATGAGTAGATCCTACAAGGTCCGCGCCGCGCATTGCCATCATCGAGCACCGGAGGAAGAGATCTATGCGACGTTGAGGCGGATCACCGATCCCCTGGATCGCTCCTGGGAAAAGCTTGAATCTGCCGAGCGGATCGTCTTGAAATTCAACATGATGAAGCTGACCCATAGCCTTCACTACTATGCCGGTAGAAGGCGTGAACTGGTCGATGAGGCCGTGTGTCGGTCGGTGCTCCGGCTGCTCAAGGAGCGAACGACGGCAAAGTTGATTGTCACAGACACAAATCCATACACCAAAGAGCATCTGATGGGCGAAGATTTCAACTATGCCCACATTCTGAGGGAGTATGATGCTGAGTTTGTAGATTCGAATGCGGAGCCGATCCGGTCCTACGACGTCCCGGGTGGCGGTTTGATGTTCGATCGCTACCAGCTGAGCGGATGTTTCGAGGGCGCCGAGGTCGTGTCCGTGTCGAAGATGAAGAACCACCTGTTCATGGGAGTCACGCTTTGTATGAAGAATCTGTTTGGGCTTCCTCCCATCACGCCACCAAAAGGACGAGTGCGGTCGTATTACCACCATTTCATACGCCTTGCCTACGTTCTTCCCGATCTGGGGATGATCACAAACCCGTGTTTGAACATCATCGATGCCCTGACAGGACAGTATGGGCGTGAATGGGGAGGGGAAGGACGGATCTGTGATGCATTGATCGCAGGTGACCACGTTACGTCGACAGATGCCTGCGGCACCGCCTTGATGGGGCATGATCCCGCGTCTGACTGGCCGACGCCGCCCTTCCGTCGTGACCGCAATCATCTGCAGATCGCTGCCCGGCACGGGTTTGGGACGGTTGATCTGAGTGAGATCGACTTCGAGTCGGAAGTGACGGGTCCGCTCGCAGAATTCGATGCCGAAGCTACCGACTCGGATACGACCGTCGACAGTTGGCGTCGCACGACGTGTGAACAGGCCTTGGTTTACCGGGATGATGCCCCTTCCCTGATCGACAAGCATCGCGGCGAGTATATCTTCCTGCAGGATGGTGATATCGTCTGGTCGGGTGCCGACCCGTCCAGCCTCGGGAGCCGCAGGAAGCTCAGCGGCGACAAGAAGGATCAGGCAATGTGGCTCAAGCTCGTGGACCCTGAGGAAGTGGAGGGAGAGCGATTCGGGGCCTACGAAGAATGCTTGGCTGCCACGAAGGTGGCTTAGGTAGCCAGGGCTGGATTCCTGCCACCGACATCATCTGCGATCACATTGTCGGTTGACAGACCCAAACGATCACCTTAGGCTGGGTTCTCTTCGGTCTGGCGTGCCATCATCCGCGATTACCCAGCTTTCACAGGCCAAAATCTGTATGACGACGTATTCCCGCCAATGACTTTATCGGTGCAATTCTTCGACACCAACACCATTCAGAAGCTTGCAGACGGGCACGAGTATGCGCGCGGTGAGGCACGTTCCCGTTGTCTTTGCCGATGGCACCATTCGCGGCGTGATCTCGGACTGGAACTTGCCCCGGGATGCCGTTGCGGATGCCATCGCAACCGAGGCAAAGCCTCTGTGTCGCTTCGGCTTGTTCGAGATCTGGTTTCTCCGCAGCTTCTCACGACTGGCCTGGATACAGACATCACGCGTGTTCTCTACGAAGAACACGTCGGCACACTCCCGATCATTGATGAAAACAAGAATCTGATGGGCTTGATCACAAGAAGCGATATCCTGAAGGCGATTGTCGAAGGAGATCTTCTTGCCGAGTAGCAATGGAAAAGGTCCACTACGGGGTGGCGTGATCGGCTGCGGCTACTTCGCCCAGAACCATTTGAATGGCTGGGGAGAAGTGGCGGGCGCAGAGATTGTTGCACTGTGTGATCAGGATAGTCGGGTGCTCGAGGCCACGGCGCGCAAGTTCTCCGCCGATCGTATCTTTACGGATGCGGCCACCATGTTTGAAGAAATGGATCTCGATTTTGTCGATGTCATTACCCTGGCCCCGTCACACCGTTCACTCGTCGAGTTAGCAGCATCGCGTGGCATACACGTGATCTGCCAGAAACCGTTCGCGCCGACGCTGTCCGAAGCACGTGACATGGTGATCGCCTGCAGGCACGCCGGTGTAAAGCTGATGGTCCACGAGAATTTCCGTTGGCAGCGTCCGATGCGGGCCCTGAAGGCGGCCCTTGCCAGCGGAGAGATCGGTGAGCCCTTCTTTGCTCGTATCTCGTTCCGGAGCGCATGGGACGTCTACACATACCAACCCTATCTCGCGACGGACGATCGGTTCATCCTCTACGACCTGGGCATCCATCTCCTGGACTTGGCACGTTTCTTCCTGGGCGAGGTGGAGCAGGTCTATGCCCGGACGCAGCGTGTCAATCCGAACATACAGGGGGAGGATGTCGCTACGATTCTCCTGGACCTTGAGCGTGGGCGCTCGTGTGTTGTCGAGGCAAGCTATGCCTCACATCTCGAACACGAGGTGTTTCCACAAACGCTGATACAGATCGAAGGCGAATGTGGCTCGGCAACGCTTGGCAGGGATTATGCGCTGACTGTCGTTTCGGACAAGGGAATGGAGCATCGCACAGTAGCCCCGGATACCTACACCTGGAGCACGGATCCCGGTGGAGCGATCCAGAACGGGGTGGTGTCGATTCAGGAGCACTGGGTCGATTGTCTCGAACGGGATCTCGAACCAGAGACTACCGGAAGCGACAACCTGCGCACGCTGGAACTGGTCTTTGGTGCGTATACGTCAGCGTCTGAGCGATCGGTCTATCGAACCGAGAAGAGCCTGGGCACGTGGTAGAATACCCAAAGGCCGGGGGACCTTATGCCTGAAGAATCGGAAGTCTTGGTCAATGATCTGAGAATACGCGTCGAGCGCCTCGAACTGCTTCTCATGATCGGTCGGATGATGCACGCCACATCTGACCAGGAAGAGTTGATCAACAATATCGCCATGGCCGTCGGGCACTATCTCGAGGCAGATCGCTGTTCGATCTTCTTTCACGACAAGATCACCGATGAACTCTACACCCACC
>CAYYGZ010000039.1:0-25347 GCA_964471275.1 uncultured bacterium
TGATCGAAATGGAAACGTAGCACTCTTGGGGCCGCGGTAGGTGGGTATTAGTCTAGCGGTACACCGTCGAAAAACTCAACGATGCCGTTGGACAGCGAGTAGTTGGCACCGATGATTCGCAAGCCGTCCTGGTCGATCATTTCCTGCAAGAGTGGTGACCCCTGGCGAAGTTTTTCTGCTGAGGCCCTCACATTTGCTCGTATCGACTCGTTCACGAGCGCGTCTCTGGTCTTGAGTTCGCCGTCCATCACTTCCTCCACGGACGGTCGAATCCTGTCGACGATGGACTTGATGCTCGGCGTGAGATCACTCGTCGGTTTTTGGAGTTCCTCCACGGCTGCTGTTACGGCTCCACATTGTGAATGCCCCATGACGGCGACAAGCCGTGACCCGAGGTGAGCGGCCGCATACTCAACGCTTCCGATCAGGGCAGGACCGATCACATTTCCGGCGACACGGATGACAAACAGTTCTCCGAGCCCCTGGTCAAAGATGATTTCTACGGGAACGCGCGAGTCTGAACAGCCGAGGATGACTGCAAAGGGGGATTGCCCCAACATCAGCTGGGCTCTTTGCACGTGGCTGGAATGCGAGTCGGTCCTGGGTCTGTTCCCCACGAATCGTGCATTCCCCTCACGAAGGCGGTCCAATGCTTCACGAGCCGATATCATCTGCTACCTTTCAGTGGTTTCACCGACGGGATACGTGGATGTTCTCGGTCTGACACAGCCGCGCACCCGTTAAGCCAGGATGGGTGTGAGATCGACATACCGAGCCTCCACCTTGTCATCAGCGACAGCTTGCCAGAAGTATAGTCGTTTCCCGTTTCGACCAAAGGCTGGATTGACGTGGAAACGTCTACCCCAGGTCAAGCTGGCGAAGGAATGTGAAAAACAGAGCGCCCGCGGTCGTTCCTCGCCTCGGCGATAGATGGCCATCTCGATTGGTGACGCGAAGTATTCACACGTCTCCCCGGCATACCATTTCCGATCGGGTGAGGCTGCCCCGTGGGATATCGGTCCAGCTAACGGTTCGACCATCTCGCCACGCAGGTTCCAACGGAAATAGTGACTGTCTTTCCCTGCCGGTGCAGCGCGTTTCCAGACCCCCATGATCGTGTCATTATTGAACCACAGTTGGTGGACGGGCTTCTGCGCCGGGTAGACGCAGAGTTCCGATCCATCCGGCCGCATGGTCAGCATATCGGTGGCCGGCCCGTGGAGACGGAAGCCGATCCGTGATCCGTCGGGGTTGTACTGGAGATGCTTGATCGAGAACGACCCGATTCGACTCCCAGTTGCAGCTTCGGTACACGCTCTGATCTGTGCCGTTGATGTCAGCTGATCGACGGTTCCCGTGTCAGCATCAATTACGAATACGGCGTCCTGGCCATCCTTGTTGAGGCTCCAGAATAGAAGACGGGGACCAAGGGCACTGTGGCCCAGATCTCCGCACCAGGGGCCTGACAGATGCGGGCTCGAATCGATGTCGATGATCTGGATTTCGGAACCGGCGCTGTATGCGATACGATCGTTGTCGATCCAGGAAGCCCGCGAAGCATTGTGGATAGGCTTGATTCGGAAATCGGTGAGCTTGCGATGGTTGGCAAGGTTGTGATCGCAGATCCAGAGCTGACCGGATACCGGCGCCTTGTCGTTTGGTGCCGGAGTTCTGAGGAAGCGCGTGTAGCAGATCCGCTTGCCGTCCGGGCTTTCGGGTGATGTCCCGAAGATGCCGAACGTCGTTGTCTCGGGACCATTCCATACCGGTTGGCTTTCGAGGCGGATCGGGTCCATGCCGCTACGGCAGCTTGTCGAAGAAGGTGAGATCGGCATCGAAGTCATCCATCGCTTCGACCGTATCACCGCGCAGGCGTGTGCGGATGTCGCGTGAGCGGTGTTTCAGCACGATGTCCCGCGAAGGAAGTCCATAACGGAGTTCCAACTGCTTGCCAATCGGGTGATCGGCCAGGAATAGACCCCGCTCAATCAACCGGCCCTCAGGAACGGTACGGACAACGTCCCCAGGGTTTGCCCAGGAAGGGATGCGGACCCAAAGCGGACCCGGTTTCTTGAGTGTTACACCGAACATATCGTGCGTGTAGTTCGATTCCACCTGAATGGCATCCGTCTCGTGATCGAAAAGCAGGCTGATGTGGTGACCCGTTTTGTCGTAGCGGGCAGCATCCCGGTAGACCTCGCAGAGAGATCCTACGCCTCCGCCGACAATGTCGAGATTGAAGCTGACGTTTTCGCAACCGACCGGTTCGTGTCCGTAGGGCGCGGGGAATCCGAAGGCGCCCTGATGCCGAGCAGCGACATCGCGCAGTCCATCGACATTCTCCGGATTGTCCGGTTCGACGATGAAAGCGATATCGCGGAGCTGCGAGGGCAGGATGTGACAGCGTGTGATGCGCTCGGCATCTTCGTAATATCCCGTGTAGCCGAATCGTCCCAGGATCAAGGCCGTCTCGACGATGTCACCGGTGTTGTTAATTTCTCCGCGGTCGAGATGGCCTTCGTGCTGAGCATCGCCGCTGCTCTCGATCACCCAACCGATCTGATCGGCGATTTGCCTCAGACCGTTGTCATAGAAAGCCTTCACTCGCTCGAGTAGAGGAACATCGTTTGTGAGCTCAGCCAGCTGCGCAAGCGATGACATCACGCATGTCGTGGAATGGGTGTGGGTACCGTGGCTGTCCCGGTCATAGCTCCCATCGCTGAGAAATGTGTCGGTGAGCAGACGCTCCTTGATGAGCACCGAGAGATCCAGCGCCGCGTGAGACTGTGTGACACGGAAGTATTTCACGAGTGGGCCAACGATGCGCGCAAGCCCGCTGACGAGTGTGCGCTCGTCGGGTTCGATACCATATCGCTGTTTGCATCGCGCCACGTCCCAACCCGTTTCTGGCGACCAGAGTTCAAAGACGGTGGCGATGCACGCTTCCGCCAGGTCACGTGCACGGTCGTCCTGACGATACTTCACGAGCGCACAAAGCGCGTGGATGCCTTCGCGAAGGTTGTGCGTCCGGTAGTAGACCAGTGGACCGTCGACCTTCTCTCGATTAAGAGGAACAGGCAGATTGCCGCTGAATGAGAAGTATGCAGCCTCAGCGTGTTTGCGGATCGCGGACTCGTCGAGCTCGATACCGATCGCGTCTTCGGCGTTCAGGAGTGCGTTGAGGTGACGACCTGGAACGTGTGACTCGCTATGTGCACCGCTGAAACGAAGCCCGGCGTGCGGACGGACGGAGGATCCGAAGAAGGGGATGTCGCGGTCATCCGCGTTGAAGACGCTCTGCATGGTCTGACAGCCCAGACGGATTGCACCGGCCACGTCGGTGGTGTTGACGTCTTTGAGTTGACCGTAACGCTCGCTTTTCGTCGACATATGTCAAATCATCCTCCAGATGGTGTTCCGCTTCCTCTCCAGAGCTATCAACTCATCCCGCTAGGCAACGGCCAGTGGCTTCTGCATAAACATCTCACACACAGAGCCAACCGCTATTTTGCCGTCATACGGTCTGAAGCCCATTTTTTCGTAGAATCGCGCCGCGCGATCGTTGCCCCCGGAGACGCCAAGGATGATCTGCTCTGATCCCCGGTCGAAGGACCAGACCTCGATCTGCGCAATCAACCGGGACGCGACATCGGTCCCTCGATAATCCTCCTGTACCCACATCGATACGAGTTTGCTCACACGTGGGTTATCCGTAGGAGTGATTCCTCCCGCAATCCCCACCCCACGATCCCCATCGAGGGCTATGATGCAGACACTTTCCTTACCTTCTGCCCCCTGGTCGGCACGTTCCTTCCACTTTGCTTCGGAGAAGGCGATCTCGCGTTCGTATTTGTTCGATCCGAACGCATACGGCGCGTCCTGCAGGGCCGCGAGTCTTGTCGATCGGTAGAGTTTCCACTCGCCATTTCCCAATTGCCGAACATCAATCACGTGTCAATCTCCGTGCTTCACCTACTGCAACAGGGAATGGACGAACAAGCCCGTCCATGGTGTCGAACCGAAGAACCCACGTGGTCGACGCTAGATGTCCTGTGGGTAGCTCAGGCCAATTTGCGCACGCCACTCATCCAGCAATCGGATGTTTCCTTTGCTGTCCGCCCAGCTCATGGCCGGCGCCT
The DNA here is from genome assembly GCA_964471275.1 of uncultured bacterium. Taxonomy (GTDB): domain Bacteria; phylum Latescibacterota; class UBA2968; order UBA2968; family UBA2968; genus UBA2968. The sequence continues at coordinate 4,140 of CAYYGZ010000039.1, forward strand.
GCCGTCCGGTGATGTGATCGGCGACCGTATCTGCCTCGTAAGTGAAGAGGTCGCGATCGACGTCTATGACGATCACTTCCGTTTCCCCTTTCCGAGTCAGATGAATCTCGCTAGATGGGATAGGCGTATTCAATGGAAGGGCCTCCCTGGCGGAGCGACAGGGAGTAGAGGGGAGCCACGGGTTAGGAATCGTGAGGATTCCTTCCGCGCCGAAGGCTGTGATCTCCGCCGTTATGTTGCAGGCGATGGCCGTGCTGATTTGCGCAACCACGTCGTTCTCGAACCTAAGGGTAGCCGATGCGTAGTAGTCGACGCCCGATTCTCCGATCACACCAGAAGCCTTGACTTCAATAGGGTCCAGAAAAATCTGGCCGGATGCCGCACCGGCGACGCGTCGAGCAGCGGATGCCGGGTAGCAGCCAACGTCCATAATCCCGCCGCCGGCGAGGTCGTGATTGTATGCGCGTGAATCCGGGTTGAAGGATGCGTGATAGCCGAAGGCAGACCGGACCACGCGCACGTCACCGATCGCTCCTTCCTGTATCAGATCCGCCATCCGCTGCATCTGTGGGTGACAGCGATACATAAAGGCCTCCATGAGGAAGACGTCGTTCGCACGGGCAGCCTCGATCATCTGTGAAACTTCACCGGCGTTCATGCCCATCGGTTTCTCGACGAGGATGTGCTTGCCGGCTTCTGCGACCTTTATGACGCACTCCAGGTGTGCGGGGTGAATTGTCGATACGTAAACGGCGTCGATGGTCGCGTCTGACAGCAGGGACTCATACGAGTCGTGTATCGTTGCGATCGAGAACAGTTCAGCGAACTTCTCAGCCTTCGCTCGTTCTCGACTAGCGACTGCCGTTGCCTTGCCTGTCTTGGAGAAGCGCAGCCCGTTACAGAAGACACGGGCAATGTTGCCAGGTCCGATTATGCCCCAGTTAATCATTACGATCCTCTCAGGAAAGACAGATAATGGCCATTGAAGGCACGGAGAAGCATTCCGGACAAAGCCCCAAGTGAGCTGCACAGCTCGCTATTCAGCGCCATCACCCATCCGCGTCTTCTGTCGTGCCAAGGTTCAGGATCTCTAATTGTGTATGTGAATTCGGCGATTGTCTACACAAGTTCGTGTTTCGCAACAATCACGGGGAAGACGAGATTCGATGATGTACCAAGGCGCCGAAGGTGTTCGCTGACCTGGGACTGCCGCCCCAGGCTATCGATCAGTCGCCTCATCCGGGGGTGAAATCCGTGATCTTCTTTGTGTTCTTGGCATCCTTGGCGGTCAACTGCTCTTTGGTTATCGGTCTCAGACCGGGCTGTGTTTTCCGCAGCTGAGATTTCTGCTACTGCGCCGTCAGGCCACCGTCAACCGGGATGAGGGCACCCGTCATGAAAGATGAGGCGGGCTGGCTCAGAAAATAGACGACTTCGGCAATTTCGGAAGGCTCTGCGACGCGGCCGATTGGGAGGCGCTCGGCTTCGGCAGCCCAGGCGGCGTCAGTGTCGCCACCGAAGTGCTTGTCAGCAAGCCATTGGAAGACGTGGTCAGTCAACGGTGTCTTTACTGTTGCAGGGCAGATGGCGTTGACGCGGATGCCAAAGGGGCTGAGAGCGACGGCGAGGCTCTTTGCCATTGATGCGACTGCTCCCTTTGTCGCGCCTTAGACGATAGATCCCTCTTTGCCGACGAGCGCCTGGTCTGATGCCATGAGAACAATCGTGCCTCCCGCTTTTGCATCTCGCATCAGTGCCACTGTCTCAGACACGGTGTAGAGCGCGCCCTTCAGGTTGACATCGATGATCATATCGATGTCATCATCTTTCATTTCGAAGATGCCCTGCAGTTTCTGTATTCCCGCGTTCACGAACAAAGTTGTGGGTGACCCCAATTCATCCGCAGCCCTGCTTATGGATTTCCGCACAGCACCTCGGAAGCGCACATCCGTTTCGTAGTAGCTGGCCGAGCCGCTGTCGACATCTGCCGCCAGTTTCTGTACGGCTTCCTCATTGACATCGAAGACTGCGACGTCGTCTCCGTGGGAAGCGAACTTGCGGACGGTTGCTGCACCGATGCCGGTTGCACCGCCAGTTATGTATACGGATGGCATATATCTGCTCTTCTTTGTAGACGCGATTGCCGATTGGGTTGTAAGACTAACCCCCACAGGTAAATAACGCACCAGAAAAATCAGTAAGAACGTTGCGAAGTCTTGTAACGTGTGAGATGCTGAATGTCGAGGTCCGATGGTGCAGGAATCAGCCTCTCAAGTGTGTGCAGCCTAAGTTCGGCATAATCCGAACTTCTTTATTCGAGAGGCGAGCGTAGTGGGACGAATGCCGAGGAGTTCGGCGGTGCCCCCGGGACCGTAGATCTTCCAGCCCGTGCGGTCCAGGGCGGCTCGCAGGTTCTTCTTCTGTAGCTCGACCAGCTGATCTTCGGTCATGATGCCGTCATTCGCGACGGGCTCGGCGCCCAGAACCAGATGCGTAGTGGGAGGGGTGAGGCTGACCAGGTCGATCCGCAGCGTGTCATCGGGTGAGGTGATGATGCCCCGTTCGATCACATTCTGGAGTTCGCGAACGTTCCCTGGCCAGTCATACATCTGCAGTCGAGTGAGGACAGCTTCACCGAGCTGCGGAGGGACGCGGCCCAGGCGTTGCGAAACAGTATCGATGAAGTGTGATGCGAGAAGTGGGATGTCCTCTCTTCGATTCCTCAACGGGGCGACCTCGAGTGGGAAGACATTGAGTCTGAAGTAAAGATCTTTACGGAAGCGATCGGCGTTGACCTCAGCCTTCAGATCGCGGTTGGTCGCGGCCATGACACGCACATCCGCCGATCGGGTCGTGTCTTCACCGACACGTTCGAATTCCCCTTCCTGCAGTACTCGGAGCAGCTTGACCTGAAGTGACATCGGAATCTCACCGACCTCGTCCAGGAAGATGGTACCGCCTTCCGCTGCCTCGAAACGACCAGCCCGGTCACGGATGGCCTCCGTGAATGTTCCCCTGGCGTGGCCGAAGAATTCGGACTCAAAAAGCTTGTGCGGTATGGACGCGCAGTTGACCTTTATGAGCGGTGCCTCGCCTCTCGAGCTGCGATGATGGATCTCTCGGCAACCAGCTCCTTTCCCGTTCCCGATTCACCTAGAATCAGCACGGTGGCGTCTGTGGGCGCGACCAGCTCGACCTGCTTCATGGTGTGACACAGGGGGAGACTTTGGCCAATGATGTTGCCAAAGTCGTTCGACTCAGAAACCTCCTGCCGGAGAAACGTGTTCTCGAGTTCGAGCTGTTCCCGGAGACGATCGATTTCTTCGAAAGCTCTGGAGTTGGAGATTGCTGCGGCCGCGTGGTCTGCGATCATCCTCAACCAAGTCAGCCACTCCTCCTCAAGCGTGATCCGTGTGAAGACGGAGAGAACACCGAGCACTTTGTTCTTGTGGATCAGAGGCTGACCACCAAATCCGCGTAGATCTTCTTTGTCCGCCCATCCACGTATTGTCTTCTCTGATGTCGGATACTTCCAGCGGTCTTCCGGTTTCTGCGATTTGTCCGACCTTGCGCTGACCGATTGCGAATTGACGAAATTGACTGTCCTCTACGTTGTCCCAGGCAGATCCGTCCCTCGAACGTCCGGAACTCGCGACAAGATGCAGACACTCTGTCCGGGAGGGATCTTGTTCCAGGCACTCCTCACAGATAGATTTCGTGAGCCAGATTCGGCAGAGAGCGACCTGCGGGGATCGGGTGAGCCGATCTACGACCAGCTGTAAGACGGAATCGCAGGATCGCTCCTTGGCCATGTCGAGCAGCAAATTTTTGAGTGGGTCGAACTTTGGCTTGTAGCGGAGCGCTTTGGACACGGGCATACCTTTGCTTAGACTGGCTGAAGCAGGAAGAAGATGCGCTGCTCACGGTGGGGTGGGGCAGGGATGGCCTCGGGTACTTTCTCTACGACAGTCAACGTGCAACAATATTTCGTTGCATTCACGAATTTTCGTGGGGCTTTCCTGGGAATGAAGTGTGTTAGTGTAGTATAAAAGATTTAAAAACAACCAGTTGTGTAAATTACGTATCAGTGGCATCAGCGTTGCGATGGCCTCCCAGCGAAATGAACGAGAAAACCACATCTATCTGGCTCTTCAGCTACGGAAACGATGGATCAATAAGGTGATCGTTGCGGAGATGTCGGCCAACCTGTGTACTGCATCGCATATGCGTGAACTCGTAGAACAAGACTTTGAGGTGGCGGTCGTTAGGGATGCAACTGCCACTGCCAAGGTTCCGGAAGGCGATGGGTATCAGGCAGGAGTCGTAAATTTCCGGTTTATCGCCAGCGCAGTCTGACCAATCCAGAAGTGCGTTGAGGCGATCGAATCTGCCGTCGCGTCCCGGTAAAACCGAATAGAGAAGCCGCCAGGCAGATGATCAGTGGTTGATCAGGCGGAAAACCCTTATGCCCGAGTAGTGCCTCACACTTCGAGTGTGATCAATTCGGGGTCGAATCCGTCAGAGGTGACGGTGAGGATTGCCATCGAAACCGGTAGGGAAAAGCGCCGGGGGCCGATACTGCCAGGATTCAGGTAGATGACCTTGTTTCTTTCCTCGATCCCGGGCGTGTGGGAATGTCCCGAGATGACAAGCTGAAAGCCGGCGGCCGATGGATCAATATCAATGTTCTGCACGATGTGGCGCAGGTAGATCAGGCGACCACCGATGTAGACGATCTCGGACAGCGGGAGCGACTCACCGAATCCGCCGCGGTCGACGTTCCCGCGGACGACGATCGTCGGCGCGAGCGACTTGAGCTCGTCGAGGATCGCCGGTCTGTCAACATCCCCCGCGTGCAGAATGAGCGGAGCTGTTTCGAGGAGAGCCTTCGCTTCCGGTCGCAGCAGACCGTGTGTATCTGAAATCACGGGGATCCGTGTGGTTTCCGGGAGGTCGAAATCAGGCACGCTTGTCTGCTTCCTGTCGATTAACCAGTCTTGTGACCGCCAAGCAGGGCAAGATTGATGCCGAGACGAGGAGTCAGTGTACAGATAGGACGGTCCCAGCCAATGCGGATCAGCTGATGATGTAGCCCTGCGCCAGATCTCTGAACACTCGGATCTGTTCGGAGACCCAGTTTTGATCGCGATTCAGCTCCGTAGCCATTAATTCACCGACCAACTCTGCGGATTCGGAGGACGCCTTTGCGTCGAAGAGCAGTGAACGTGACCTTCGTGCAAGTACATCGTCGATGGTTCTCGCCATTTCACAGCGACACGCCCAGACAACCTCAGCTCGCGTCGTGCTCAGGTCTGCGTGTATCGTCTCCGCAAGACCGGGCCTATCCGCGGCCAGGGATTCTATGTCGGACGCGTCGGAACCGTAGAAGGAGAGTCGACCTTCTGTGCGTAGAGTCTCCTCGTGGCCGTGGATCCTGAGCGACTCGGTCTGGCAGGGCACTGGCTGCAGTTCACCCAGGATGCTGGCCTGATCGACCACGTCTTCGGCCATCTTGCGGTATGTCGTCCATTTTCCGCCGACGACGGTCATCATACCCGAATCGGGATCGATCAGGATCGTGTGGTCGCGTGAGAGGGCAGACGTGCTGTCGCTGCTTCCTGCTCTGACGAGCGGACGGATCCCAGCAAAGACACTCTTGATTTCCTCACGCGACGCAGGTCGGGTAAGATACCGGTTTGCCGTTTCGAGGATGAAATCGATCTCCTGCGCGAACGGTTCTGGTTCGAGTGTGATCTCGTCGATCGGAGTGTCGGTTGTCCCGATGACGGCAACGTCATACCAGGGGATCGCGAACATGACCCTGCCGTCATCCGTATGCGGAACCATGATCGCAGAATTGCTTGGGATAAATGATCGATCCAGGACGATGTGCACGCCCTGACTGGGCGTGACAATCGGTTCGACATCTGCCTGGTCGAGTCGTCTGACAGCGTCGGCCTGGGGACCTGTTGCATTGACGACGACCTTACCCGGAACCTCGATTGATTCGCCGGTTTCGCCATCCACGACTATCACGCCCCGTGCGACACCCTCCGGATCCTTGCTGATGGCTGTGACACCGGTGTAGTTGGTGATTGTCGCGCCCTGTTCTACAGCCGTCATTGCCAGGCTGATCGCGAGTCTCGCATCGTCGAACTGACCGTCGAAGTAGCGTGTTCCGCCACGCAATCCCTCGGTCTGTATGGACGGGATCTCTTCGATGACTTTCTTGCGAGTTAGATGTTTGGAACGTCCGAACCCGTACTTGCCCGCCAACAGATCGTAGACTTTGAGTCCGATGCCGTAGAAGGGAGATTCCCACCACTCATAGCTCGGGATGATGAAGGCGAGGTCGCTGACGAGGTGTGGCGCGTTGTGGAGCAGCCGTCCCCGTTCGCTGAGTGCCTCCATGACGAGTGAGACGTTGCCTTGCTGTAGGTAGCGAACGCCCCCGTGTACCAGCTTGGTCGATCGACTGGACGTTCCTTTGGCGAAGTCGGCTTGCTCGAAGAGGACAACGTCGTAGCCGCGTGAGGCCGCGTCGACGGCAGCGCCGAGACCGGTCGCGCCGCCGCCAATGATAATGATGTCCCACGGCGACCTGTGCGCTCGGATTCTGTCCAGAGAAGCGTCTCGATCCATCCCCGTCACGATTCGTTAGGCTCCCAATTCTTCGATCGGTTGACTGCTTCGTGCCAACGCTCACGGTATGTGTCTGCCTCTGTAGCGGTCAGCTGCGGCTCGAAGGTTCGATCGATCTGCCAGTTTCGGGCGACTTCGACGACCGAGGACCAATACCCGACTGCGAGCCCCGCAAGGTAGGCCGCGCCGAGTGCCGTTGTTTCGAGGATCGTAGGACGGACGACAGGTATCTGGAGCAGGTCAGCCTGGAATTGCATCAGAAAGTCGTTTGCGGCCGCGCCGCCATCGACGCGCAATTCTGACATCGGTGCGCCAGCGTCGGAACCCATAGCGTGTGCCAGATCGGATACCTGAAAGGCGATCCCTTCCAGCGCTGCACGTGCGATATGTCCGGCAGTCGAACCACGAGTCAGACCGACGATCGTACCTCTTGCATAGGGATCCCAGTGCGGCGCGCCGAGCCCGGCAAGTGCCGGGACCAGGTAAACACCCCCGTTGTCCTTCACTGTTGACGCAAGGGCTTCAACCTCTGCGGACGATCTGATGATTCCCAGGCCATCACGTAGCCACTGTACGATTGCGCCCCCTACGAACACACTTCCTTCGAGCGCGTAGTCGATTTGTCCAGAACGCTGCCAGGCAACCGTTGTGAGAAGCTGGTTCTGGGATGATCTGGCTTGTTCTCCCGTGTTGAGCAGCATGAAGCAGCCTGTGCCATACGTGTTCTTGGCCATCCCCGGTGAGACGCACACCTGTCCAAAGGTCGCTGCCTGCTGGTCACCAGCGATGCCCGCAAGTGGAATACCCGTCAGCTCGGGTATAGCACTGATCTCCCCATAGATGTCGGAAGAAGGGACGACCTCTGGGAGAAGGCTGGCCGGGACGTTCAACAGCTCGAGCAACTCGGTGTCCCACGTATGCTCGTGGATGTTGTAGAGAAGGGTACGCGAGGCATTGCTTGCATCGGTTATGTGCCGTCCACCCGCTGTCAACTTCCATGCCAACCAGGTGTCGATCGTACCAAAGGCGAGTTCTCCTCGGGTTGCCCGCTCTCGCGCGCCATCTACGTTGTCCAGGATCCACGCGATCTTGGTTCCTGAGAAGTAGGCATCCAGGATCAGACCCGTTTTGGCCTGGATCGTCGTGTGGTGACCGACGGTCCTTATCTGGTCGCAGACACCAGCGGTTCGACGATCCTGCCACACGATTGCGCGATGGATCGGCTCTCCCGTCTGGCGGTCCCAGATGAGGGTTGTCTCGCGCTGATTCGTGATTCCGACAGCAGCGATGTCCCGCGTCGACACACCCGCTGACGCGATCGCCCTGGCTGTCACGTCGGTTTGGGTCTTCCAAATCTCGTTTGCGTCGTGCTCGACCCATCCTGGATTCGGGAAGTGCTGTTCGAACTCTTCCTGTGCTGATGCGATGATGGTGCCTGCCGCGTCAAAGACGATCGTCCGAGAACTGGTTGTCCCCTGATCCAGCGCCACAACAACTTTCATGGCTCATCCTTCGTCATTTCGTGATCGAGTCTTGAAAGCTGTAATTTACTCGAATTGAGGCCATCGATACGGATATATTTGGCCCGGGGTCAGGAATCGAAAAGCCCCCCAAGCGCAATGGCTCAGGGGGTCTTCCAAGGCGATCGGGTCTGATACGGATCGAACAATGCCGTCAGGTTCAAGGGCCGTTTGCCAGGATGCGTAGTGGCGATCACAGTGCTTGCGGCTGCCAACGTAAGATCCCTACTTTGCCTCGATCGATACAACTGCGGATCGTGCCATTTGACCAATCAGGCTTGCGTCCAACGTGTCGCTCGATGATTCAGTATCGGGGAGCACCGTTAAGCTGAGACGCGCTGGAACCAGGATTCGAGTTTGACGAGCAATCCCCCCTGAATGTCTGTACATTCGGCGTTATCCAGGAGATTGTTCAGTTCATACGGATCGCTGTCCAGATCGAACAGATGCGTGGTCTGGAAGGGCTCCTTGTTGGCAACCAGCTTATGGTTCTGTTCGCGGATCATGCACCAGGACTGCATTTCAGAATAGATAGGGCGAATCATCGGATCTGCTGCTGCGTCGATGGTCCGCTCGGAAAAGCTGTTTCCCTCCACACTTGGCTCTGCGTCGCATCCAGCGTAGTCCAGGCAGGTCGGAAAGAAGTCTACTCCGGACACAACGTCATCGATGATCGATTGAGAGACGCCATTCGGGACGCGCACAACCAGTGGTATCCGGCTCGATTCTTCCCAAGGCAAGCCTTTGTTTACGGCCCCATGGCTGCCTTGCATGTCACCGTGATCCGAGGTAAAGATGACTACGGTACTGTCGGCGATGCCGAGTTCGTCGAGGGTGTCGAGCGTGCGACCTACATTGGCATCGAGCTGCGTGACCATCGCATAGTACTGTTTCAGGTAGGCATCGAGATCGCCCCCGTATTTCTGGTAGAGGGGATCATTCTCCTGAGGCTTCGGGCTGGGCGGGCTCTGTGTCTTCGTATACGGTTCGACATCGCTGGCATTGGGCCTACGGGTCAGGGCTACATCCTGGTACATTTGCTCGTACCGCCACGCGGGTTGCTCCGGGTAATGTGGATTCTGATATGACACGAACATCGCAAAAGGTTCATCCCTGATCTCTCCGAGCCGCTCGATGGCGATGTCTGTTGTCACGTCCGTTCGGTGCTGGTCATAGATGTGCTCCGTACCTTCTTCATCGTAGAATTTGACGCTGTGGAGGAAATCGTTGTAACACTGGTATCCGATGAAGTCGGTAAAGTCGGCTCGCAGTTCGGGTGGGATCGGAATGTTCCCCTTGTCTCCGAGGTGCCACTTACCAACCCAGCTTGTACGGTAGCCGCCGTCGTTGAGCGAGGCCGCCAGGGTTCGCGTGCCTTCCGGGATGTAAGCACAGTTACGAAGCGTATCTGTCTGTGATCCATATTGCCCGGAGACGAGTGTAGCGCGAAAGGGCGTGCAGACTGGCGCGTTTGAGTAGCAGTTACGGAACAGTACCCCGTCCTTCGCGAGTTCGTCGAGGTTTGGCGTCTGAATCTCGGCGTTGCCCATGCAGCCCATTGCAAAAGCGTGCATCTGGTCAGCAAACATAAACAGGATGTTGAGGGGCTTCTCTGGCATAGGATCTCCGGCTGTTTGCGATGATGTTGTCTGATGCGTCATCTGGTCTGTCGTAACATGCGTACGCGGCCTCACCCGACCGCTGCGACGGTCGCCCTCTCCCGTTTGACCGGAGAGCGGAAGGGTGCTGTATTCTAAAGGTAATATACGATTATGAATCTGCTGTGATAACCCCCACAACCTGAGCGAATCTATGCGCGTTGGGATCATTTCACTTCTACATGAATCGAATACTTTTGCAGCAACGCCAACGACGATCGATCTCTTCCGCAGAGATGGTCTCCTGATCGGTCAAGCCGTTCGAGATGAGTTCGAAGGCGGCCTGCACCAGATGACCGGTTTTTTTGAAGGGCTCGACCAGGCCGGTATCCGGGCGGTGCCGATCTTTCACGCGGGTACGTCACCGTCCGGTACGATCACGAGGGATACGTGTGACGAACTGATAAGGCTGATGTTCGATGCGCTTGATGCAGCGGGCAAGCTGGATGGGTTCCTTGTCTCGCCTCACGGTGCGAACGCAGGCGGGGGTGACGAATATCGTGATCTCGACGGTCACTGGTTGCAGCGGCTGAGAGACCAGGTAGGTTCCGAGGTCCCGATTATCTGTGTGATCGATCCGCACGCGAATCTCTCGCCCCGCATGGTGGATGCCTGTGACGCAACGATCGCCTACCGGTCGAATCCGCATCTTGATCAGAAGGAGCGTGGACTGGAGGCCGCTGAACTGATGCGACGCACGCTGCACGGCGAGGTGCGTCCGGTTCAGCGTGCGATATTCCCGACCTTTGGGATCAACATCGAACGTCAGGGAACAACGCATTGGCCGTGTCTTCCACTCTATGAGCTGGCGAATAGACAACAGGGCAAAGCTGGCGTGCTGTCCAACAGCATAGTTCTCGGATTTCCGTATGCGGACGTCGAAGAGATGGGGTCGGCGGCGGTTGTTGTGACAGATAACGATCCAGATCTCGCGCAGATACTGGCTAACGAGCTTGTTGACTATATGCTTACACATCGTTCCGAGTTCGTTGGTGAGTATGTCTCAATCGAAGAAGCTGTCGAGATGGCTGTGTCGCAGGCAGGGCCGATTTGTCTGCTGGATATGGGGGACAACGTGGGCGGGGGTTCGGCCGCGGACAGCACGCTGATTGCGCACGAGATCCATCTGCGTGGCGATACGACAGGATTTGTGTGTCTGTACGACGTTGCGTCGCAGGATGCGGCGCGAGACGCCGGTGTGGGCGCGACCTTGACACTGTCGATGGGTGGGAAGACAGATGATCGACACGGTGAGCCACTGACCGCGGAGGTGATGGTCAAGAGCCTACACGCCGGAACCTTCGAGGAGAGCGAGATTCGTCACGGTGGAAACACGCACTTCGATATGGGGCCGACGACTGTGGTGACAACGGAAACGGGTCTGACGATCAGCCTCACTTCGCGGCGGGTCGCACCGGTCAGTCTGGGGGTGGTGACCAGCATCGGTCTTGATCCGGGAGAGTTTCAAGTTCTGATCGCGAAGGGAGTCCACGCGCCGGTTGCGGCATACGCACCCGTTTGCAGCGAGCTGATCAGGGTGAACACGGGGGGAGCGACGGCCGCAGACATGCGAACGTTTTCGTATCAGCATCGGAGGAAGCCGATGTATCCGTTTGAGGAGATCTAGAGATTTGGAGGATGAGGGGAAGCGGGTGTTGGGTTGGGTGGGGGTATGGGAGCCCGGTGAGGGGCGTGGCGTGAATAGCCAGAGGCGACAGCCCTTGGATCCGAGAGAAACGGTGATTACGGGCACCGCAGTGTGATATCGGCAATGTGAATGGATCGCCATTCGGCGCTTGACGGGAAGATGTAGACATCGCAGGATCTGTTCCGAGCGGACGGGACAACAAGGGAGATTGCGTGTCATACAAGGCGATGACGGGCGTCTGCTGTCCTACACATCGGGTGAGGAGTTGCCTTTCGAGGAAATTGCGAAACTGGCGGGTCGTCCGGGAATCGATGCTGCGGGGGTGATGCACACGCCGAGCAACCTTGTCTCCGATGCTGTAAGCAAGATCTGCGAATATTTTGACGGACCCATGTACGCCTACCCGGATTCCGGGTATTTCGAAATGCCGAATTGGAAATTCGAAGATGTGGTCTCGCCGGAAGAGCTGGCCGGATATGCTGCCAGGTAGCGAAGTGAGGGTGTCACCGCGCTCGGTGGGTGTTGCGGACTAACACCGGACCACATCCGTGCGATCGCATTTGAGGAGAACTAGATGAGCAGGTCTGAGTTGCTTCGTTTCATCACGAAGGACGATATACAGGTGGATGAGCTACCGTGGGGACCGCACGAGTGGATCAGTCGAGAAGGCATGACAGAAGCCGAACACCTGATGCTTGTTCGCGTTCGGATGCCCGAGAATCAGGCTCACAGATTCCACCGACATCCTGCCATGGAGGAGATCATCTACGTGATCAGCGGGGAGGCGGAACAGTGGGTGGATCGGGAGAAGCGAGTCCTGGGACCCGATGATGCGGCGCATATTCCGATGGATGTCGTTCACGGCACCTACAATGCGGGAACCGAGGAACTCGTCTTCCTGGCCATTCTGTCACCTGCTGTTTTCGAAGGTCCTGCCCTGATCGATATGTCCGGGGTCGCACCGTGGAGCGATCTGCGCCCCTGAAACCACGCATCTTGCTCAACGGTGAAGGCCTTGTGACAGCAAGTAGAAAGCCAGGGCCCTTCCTGCAGATCCAGTACTGTCAACCTGAAGCTAAGCCCTGCCCGATATGACACGCAGATCCGAGGTCCGCATGCTGGATCCTTATGACATTCACAGTCTGATCGAGGTCTCTACCCCGAGCCTGTCACCCGGCGGAGATGCCGTCGCGTATGTGCAGACAGAGACGAACGATGAGAAGTCTGCGACGTGCTCGCGACTGATGATCCACAAGGACGGGGGGAATCGGCCGTTGTCGAGTGGTCCCAAGGATTCTTCACCGATCTTCTCACCCGATGGCGCACAAGTTGGGTTTCTCAGAGAACGAGAGGGGGAGGAGAAACAGGTTTGGGTTGTTCAGGAATCTGGCAAGACCGAAAGGCAGGTATCGAACCTTGCTGGAGGCGTCCAGGCTTTTGCGTGGGCACCAGAATCAGATCGGTTGGTCGTGGTCTCACGCGTCGATCCCGAACCTAAGGTGGACGAGAACGGACCCCATACCCAGGTCGTGAATCGTGTTCGGTATCGAGATGATGGTGATGGATGGCGCGGTGACGCATTCTTCCAGCTGTTTGTCGTTTCTGTCAAAGGCGGAGAGGCGGAGCAGCTGACCGCGGGTGAGGGCGACCATCTGGCACCGGTCTGGTCCCCTACAGGCGACCGAATCGCTTACGTCAGCGATGCCGTTGAGGGACGCGATCTTTCAAGACATTCGGAAGTATGTGTGATTCCGGCAGACGGTGGAGAATCAGCCAGGTGGTCTGACGGGATGACACGTGCCGGATCTGTCGCGTGGTCACACGACGGACATCAACTCGTCGCGGCAGGCTCACACGATTCGGATGTCTGGGATCCACGTCAGTCGTGGCTGTATGTTCTGGAAGAGGGACATCCCGTTCGTATGGTTGCGGGCGAGGATCGGACGATCGTGCAGCCGATTGCAGAACGGTGCTGGACACACAATGACGACCTTGTGTATATCGCAGATCGGGCGGGTGAATCGTATCTCTGCAGCGTGCACGCGAACGGTGGCGAGGAGGAACTGATTCTCGGGGGCGGTCAGACATTCACCTCACTTTGTGTGCACGAGAAGAGGGCGGCAGCGGTTGTCGCCTCAACCGATCGGCCCTGTGATATCTTCCATATAGACCTGGTGGAAGGATCAGGCTCCTGTGTTACCGATGTGAACCAGGGCGTCCTGGAATACTGTCCGGCGGCATCCGTTGAGAAAATCGTGTTCGAACGGAATGGGTTCGATGTCCAGGCGCGACTTCTATTTCCGGCCGGATTCGATACGGCGAAGCAGTATCCGCTGATTCTGGAGATCCACGGTGGACCGAACGGTCGGTTCTCCGATTCATACGATACCGTGCAGCAGATCCTGTGCGGTCGAGGCTATCTGGTTCTGGCGGTCAATCCCCGAGGCTCCTCGTCATACGGACCTGACTTCATGAAAGCTGTATTGAGAGACTGGGGGGGCGAAGATTTTCTCGATCTGATGGCAGCCATTGATCTGATCAGTGAACGACCCTACGTGGATGTTGACCGACTGGGTGTACACGGATACAGCTATGGCGGGTTCATGAGCAGCTGGATCGTCGGACACGACCATCGATTCAAGGCTGCGGTGATCGGGGCACCGGTGACGAATCTCTACAGCTTCTATGGGACTTCGGATATCGGGGTCTCATTTGGTGAGAATCAGTTTGGTGGATCCACTCTCGAGAATGTCGAGGCCCTGGTTGCGCGTTCGCCCATCACCTATGCATCGGAGGTGACCACACCTTCGCTTTTGCTTCACGGTGAGACAGATTATCGATGTCCGATCGAACAGAGCGAACAGTTCTATGTTGCGCTCAAACGACAGAATAAGCAGGTGGCGTTCGTGAGGTTCCCGGACTGTTCGCACGGCTTCAGGAAGACGGCACATCTGAAGCTGAGAGAGGAATACTATCGGCGGATGGTTGACTGGTTTGGGAAGCATCTTTAGAGGAAGTGCATAAGCGAGGTGGTGACGGTGTGGGGTCTTGGTTCATCCTGAAGGGGACGGGATGGGTAAAGATATCTTGTGCGGGGGGTTGAGGCCCACCGTCATCCTGAGCATCAGCGAAGGATCTCTCTGAGATCTGGACCCACCCCTCTGGGGTAAGGGATGGTCGAGACCTGCTAGAGATCCTTCGGCTCTGTCTCAGGATGGTGGCCTTGTGTGCACGATTACCTACGCGTAGCTATGACGCACAGTGATGGGTCTGTGTTGACACGGCCGCCGCGTTTCAGTGTCGCGACGGTCGCGCGTTTCGTCTCGCCGTCGTCGACGCGGAACTTGCTGTTGTCCAGACGGGCGATCGGAATCTCCTCGGGTGGGTCGAGCTGGGGAACCCACTCGTAGGGGATGCGGTATGCACGGTAGACCTGATTGTGGTTGAATTTGGGGTCGACGTATGGGCTGATGTATTCCCAGACGATGTCGCAGTCCATATTGACTTCGATGAAACGGCCGTCGGATCCCTCGGTGATGAGGGTGTTGCCATTCGGGAGTCGTTGGGCGGAACTGACCAGCACACTGTAGAAGCGGCTGTCGTGGACGAGTGGGGCGCCACCGCCGGTTTGAGCAGAATACTCCCAGACGATTTCCAACGTGTCCGGGTCAAATTCGATCACGCGTGAATATGGCCGAATGACGTTGTTGTGGCCCGTCAAAGCTCCCGGGTTTGGGTCACCGTAACCCGCACGACCACCGTTGTCGAAGACCAGGATGTTTCCCTCTCCAGGGAGTCCACGGGGGATCATGTGAACGTGATGGGGTCCGATGATCCATCCAAGTCTACGGAGTGCTTCTGAACCGTCGTAGTCGGGGCCGATCCGCCAGACGATGTTGTTGGGTCGACGTCGGTTTATGATGACAAGCGTGTTCGTCTGTCGACAGCTTGCTATCAGATTGTCTTTGTGAAAGCGTAGGTCTCCGGCATCGTGCCACCTGTTGGGTCCCAAACGAGACAGGCTGTTGACGTGTGCCCAGTCGCCCATACCGCCGCCAGGAGGTACGATGTTTGGGTTCCTGTGCATCGTGTTCAGCGCGGCC
Source organism: uncultured bacterium (assembly GCA_964471275.1). Taxonomy (GTDB): domain Bacteria; phylum Latescibacterota; class UBA2968; order UBA2968; family UBA2968; genus UBA2968. The sequence goes on from CAYYGZ010000039.1 coordinate 19,711, forward strand.
TCGCTGAAGCCCATTTCCTCCAGATGGTCGGCGAATCGCCATTCCCACCTGATTTCACCATCCCACGTGACGTCGATGATCGTGTCGTCGAGTATGCTGCCCGGTGCGATCTGCGGCGCTTCGATGTTCTTGTGCGCCAGCATCAATGTGTTCGCATTGAAGACCCGCGGCTTCATTCCGGGTACATAGTAGCCGACCGGATTGCCCGAGCGCTGAAAATCGTGGTGCTGTCTGGCCATCCATTTCGATTTCCGACCGTCCTTGACACGGTCGTATTTCGCGAATTTCCAGATGACGTTCCCATCCCAGTCGACCTGAACCAGATCTTCCATGTCCAGGTAACCATATTTGGGGTTTCGGCGGGTCGTACTGCCGATGACGAATCCACCGGGCAGCGGTTTGGCCGGGAAACCCTCCAGATCCTTCCACACGTGTGCGGCGTAGCCGTTCATGTCGATCAGGGCAACACCCTCGTGCGAGCGGAAGCACGTGTAACCGTTGAAGCACTGGTCGGGATCGTAGATCGTCGATCCGGTGGGGTAGACGCTGGGGTAGCCCATTGTGGTTTTCTCGTTTGCGTGGTGGTGGGGGTTGCGGGAGACATATAAGGAACCACAGATGAACACAGATGGACACAGGTTTATGTGGAATGGGAAGGGATCCATCGCCTGCGATTCAGGATGACTGTGTCTCCGTATGTGACCTTATTCCCCAGCATCTGCTGTGTATGCTCAAGGTCGAGCCATCGGCCGAATTTGATGCCATTCCTACTTTCCCGGCTGAACTGATGGCTCGATGATTCTGTTTTCTGGTCTCAAGAATGTGGCGTGGCCCGACGGGAAGCCGTTTCCACGACCTACCCCGCAGGCAAGAGGTAATCAACCGTTTGTGGGTGCCCCGTCCAGCCGGCGTCGATTTCCAGCGCTTCGATCATGATGCAGCTGTCGATCGAGATGTCAGGGCCGGTAAACGTGAGGCCGAGTTCATTGTCGCCTGCCATCGGTGGACATTCTGCCAGGTCGATTTCATAGGCGATGTGCGGTGGGATGTGCATGCCGGGATAACGTCGGTCTGCGGCGACGTGGATGTTGGTTTTCCGGCGCTCAACAACGATCTCTATTGGTATCGGAGTGCCGTTGATATCCAGACCGAGTTTCTCCTCCTCGTGCAGGTTATAGAGTCGAAGCGCAGTCGGCCCTGCAGCGGTTGTCCGTCACGTCCGTTCGCCATTCTGAAGCGGAGAACCGACCTTTCCGGGTCTCCGCGTGAAATGCGTATCGATCGCCAGGACTGATCTCCACCCGAATGCGATCGGTCACGCCTCCAGATTGGAAGGAAGAAGTAAGACGCAGATTTCGTATCTCGATCCTCATCTGGCCACCTAGGACGATGAAGGCTTCGTCCGTGTCCGCGTGGTCGTGCCACACGAACTCGCCCTGGATCTTCACGAGTTTGAACTGATAGTCGTACAGTTCCGCGACCACGTGAGGTGACCGGTGGTCCGTAAATCTGGAAAGCTTGTCGTGGAAGTTGATCGGCTGGGGTGGCATCCGATCATCCCTTCGGTCGTGTGTCTGATGCGTAGGGCTCGTGTTCAAAACGGCACGGTGTTTCGACGACACGCGGATCGTCCTGTTCCTTGAGCGTGGCCATCAACCGATCGTGCAACTCCTTTCGAGTTGTCTCGAAGTTGGCGTGGTCTGCAACATTGTCCATGTAGTCCGGATCCTCGCGAAGATCATAAAGCTCCTCCTGAGGACGCTTTCCGAATCCAAGGTCGAAAGCCCGCTGCACTTCGTCTTCCGCTCGGTGATGGATCATCCACGCCTTGGTTGGGCTGGCGTCCATGTCTGCATAGGCCGTGTATGTGACTTCCTGCAGGGACTCCCAATCAGGGGTTTTAGTGTTGGGGTCGTCCATACCGTTCGGGTCGCCGGCAGGCCATCGATCGGGCGCGAAATTGTGTACGTAGAGGAAATTTTCGGTTCGGATTGCGCGCTGGGGATAGGGGAGGAAGCCGTCACGAGCGAATCCGACGTGACGTTCACGGCCGGTCACGACAAATGTCCTCTCTGTGTCGACCAGCCCGCTGGCATCGCTCTCGAAAACGGGCACGAGGCTTTTTCCAGTCATGGAGTTCGGGATGTCGACGTCAGCCGCATCGAGGAAGGTGGGGCCCAGGTCCATCAGGTTTACGAAGTCGTCGATCTCACGTCCAGGTGTGATATGTCCGGGCCATCTCGCGGCCAGAGCGACTTCGCAGCCGATGTCATAGAGATTGCACTTTGCTCGAGGGAATCCCGGGATACCGTGGTCGCCGCTCACGACAACCAGCGTGTTGTCCAGTTCCCCGATCTCTTCGAGACGCTTCAAGATGACACCCAGACCCGCGTCAACGGCCTGGCACTCGCCCAGGTAATCGCACACATCCTCCCGAATATCGTGCACGTCGGGCAGAAAGCCTGGCAGCCGTCCCTTCAGATCATCTGGTTCGAGATTCCAGAGCCCCTTTCCGGATCTCTTCTGCCATTTTCGATGTGTGTTCGTCGGCCCCCACCAATAGCAGAAGGGCTTGCCTTTTTCTCTGGTATCCAGAAATGAGTTGAAATTGTCGCGCGTCTCGTCCAGCAAGAGTTGCTTCGCTCCCTCTACCCCGTGTTCCTCGGCCTTCCCGGTGGCGTAGTGCGAAAAGTGGGCGAAGTGCGTGCCGGCTGACTCATATCTCGTTCTGTCTGCGCCATATGGGGCATTCTTGGCTTCCCCGGGTGACCAGACTTTGTATGTGTAGCCAATGTGGTAGCCATCCTTCTCAAGTTCCAGCGGATAGGAAGGGATGCTTTCATCCCAGCGTGCGCCCTGGAGAATGGCGCCGAGCCCCGTTTGCCAGAAGTAAGAGCCAGACAGGATAGAGCTGCGGCAGGGCGTGCAGCTTGGTGCAGGAACAAACGCGTTCTTGAAGATGGCGCCTTCGCGCGCGACGCGATCGAAATTGGGTGTGTCGATGAGTGCGTTGAGAGATCTGTCGCCCTCGAACTTGCTGTAGGCGCCGGCAAAACGGCCCCAGTCGTCGGCGAAGGCGAATACAATGTTGGGTTTCATTGAGCCTCCAGAAGTAGAGTTCAGAGTCGTGCTGTATCACACCGGCCTGGCAGGGATGCGACAGCCGTGTCATGACGCAATCAAGGTGCATGTAATCGGGTTCGAGATCAACTCGCCAGCCTAGATTGCTCGTAAATGCCGACGGTGGCGGTTGGCCTTCAGTCGTAATGGCCGTGCGACGCATAAAGCCTCCGCCCGCAAGGATTCCTTACCTCGCGCTATTCTCGTTTATGGATGAGTTGCGATCACATGTTGCGATCTCCCACCATTGGCGTTCTGTATGCTTGCTCCTTCGGAATGACGTTGGTTTGTGGACAGTTCAGGCTAGTACCCACGTGTCTCCCTGATCCCGTCGCGCCAGGCTTCGGAGGAATTGACCTGGGTGGGTTTCTGTGTGGTGTTGTGCCGCGGCAGTTCCTTGACTCGCAATCCGCTGAGCTCTGAGTTCTGGTGATCGGCATAGAAGGATTCGAGCCGATCGCCGAGGCTGCGGGCGTCATTTGCGTAGTCAGGCACATCTTATGACGTCCACCTTTTCCTCAGGGACGGAAACCAGGTCGTACATCTCATCCCTGCCCTCTGAATACCTCCTGACGATTTTTCGGGTCGGTGTCCGGATGGTGCGCAGGTCACCATACTCGCCAAACCGAGTTCGGAGGTGTAAATAATAATCGTGTCTTCCAACTCGCCTGAAGCCTCCAGATGCGAGATGATACGCGCCATATGACGATCGATGTCCGCCAACGGCTGCATACTGGTTCGCGTGTCGCAGCCGGACGTCGTCCGTCGATACGGTCGCACCCTCGGGGATGCCTTCGTTCCAGCTGTTCGGATGCGGTTCGTCGACTCGGATATCCTCGAATGTCGCGTCGGTATATCCGATGTGGAGGAAGAACGGCTGATCGGGCTTGCTCGTCTCGAGAAACGCGATTGCCGAGTCGGTGACGTGCTCGGTAACGTTCCCTCTCCTGACCTGCGCACGTCCGTTTTTGATGTATGTCGTTATCCCTTCGTGACCTCCCTGAATCGCGAATCCGAAATACCAATCGTAGCTGCGCGGACACTCGAAATCTCTTCCTATATGCCACTTCCCCGCAAGCCCGCACCGATACCCGCTCTGGCCGAGGATCTCCGATAGCGTCACCTGTCTGGCAAGCCAGTCGCGCTCCTGGCATTCTGGCTCGTGCATGGCAATCCAGTCGTGGACGCCGTGCTGGGATGCAGTCAGACTGGTCAGGAGGCAGGCTCGACCTGGTGAGCAAATCGGCGTGGGCGTGAAGGCGTTGTCGAACACGACACCGGAGAGCGCGAGATGATCGAGTGTCGGTGCGTGGCTCTCGCCGTTGCTGTAGCACGGGAGCGTCCAGGGCGCGTGGTCGTTGGTGATGAAGAGAAGGATGTTGGGGCGTTTGGTCACAGGTTGCTCAGGGCTGTGTAGGTGATCAAGACTCTATGTCTTCCACCTTCATTCAATTCGCATGTGTGGGTGCATCCATCTGATTCTGGAGTCTCCGAACTTCTTCCACAGACAACGAGATCTTGATGGTGAGATGACCTTCACGCTCGAAGTGCTCCCAATCTGCGTCCGCCATCAGATGGGTCAGCGCTTCCGTCTTCGTTCAATCACTCGTGACTTTGATCGGTCCGGTCCGGTCCGATTCGCGTCAGGCGCTGGTCGAATTCTCCGAGCGCAGCCCTGTTACTATCGTGTTTCAGTAAGTGGAAAGCCTCGCCAAGACTCACCCAACGATAGTCCGTGTGCTCGTGAGAAAGTGTGATTTCCTGTCCCTCCACATCCACACCGAAGGCGTGCTCGTGGACGACGTAGATGTCGTCTCCCCATCCTGTGCCTCTGAAGATCGAGGTCGGGATGCTGCAAATGGAATCCATCTGGATGAAATCCGAATCGGGATCGATCCAAGCTTCTTCCCAGGACGCGCGTCTTGCAGCTTCTATTGGAGTTTCATCATCCTCAGCGCCGCCCCAGATGCCCTGCCAGAAGTCATCTTCGCTGTCGGCACGGTTGAAGATTTCGAATTCGTAACTCTCCGTCTTTCTGCGGTAGGGGAAGACCATCGCGTTGATCGGAGCACGATCCATCAGGTGTTGGCTGCCGCGATGGCTTCCCAATGTCTGTTCGCCACCGTACCGACGCCTGTGTCATCCAACGGTTCTACCAATCTTTCAAGACCACCGGGTGGATCGTCGAGAACGCAGGGATTCGCTGCGGCGACGTAGGCATAGATCATCGTCCACCGTGGGTTCTGGCTCAGGTTCGGGTCAGATGCGTGCAGGATGTTCCCGTCGAAGAAGAGCGCATCACCGGGATCGATTTCGCAGTAGATCTCGTCCATTTCCTTGAGTGCGAAGGCGACCCGTTTCGGATCAGCGATCAGTTGGGATCCAGACGTCAGGTGCTCGAGACGGCCGAGCCGGGTCGATCCACGAATGATCCGAAGACATCCGTTCTCTCTGGTCGCCGCGTTCAGTGCGATCATGACACTGATGAACTGCGGATACAGGAACTCCTTGTAGTGA
>CAYYGZ010000040.1:0-25183 GCA_964471275.1 uncultured bacterium
CAGGAAGAAGTAATTCAGATTCACCAGCATCGTCGAGTCGTCGAAGATGATCGAAAGGGGAACCCGGTCAAGCGCGTGTCGGGTTATTTCAGCTTCCATCGTGTACTCGTGGCTTGGATGTGCGTCAACGGCGAGGAAGCAAACATACGCCAAGCCAGGGACTTTAACAAAGGAATCAGATGATCCTCTGTTGACGGTTGGGTGTCCAGACGTTTACTTTTGTGTTCGTGGAATATGATCTCCGAAGGGGGAAGCGTGGCCAGCATTCTGGTCATCGATGACGACGAGTTGATGCGGACATTCCTGATCGAATCGTTCAAGGACAAGGGCTATGTCGTTCGGCCTGCAAAGAACGGTCAGCTGGGGAAAGACTGCAAAGCACCATCCTCCATGAACACTGGAGGATCGCCTTCAGACGGTGCTACTTCACTACACAAAGACAGCTTGAAGCTTCACTCCAACGCTTCCTCTGCTTCTACAACGACGAACGGCCACACTTCGAATACTGAACCAAAGGACGAACACCCTCAGAGATCCTCTGGGGAGCTCAAAGGAGGACCTGAAGTGTCAACACCATTACGACATTGGACAGACTAGGGGGGGGGAGTTTCGAAACAGAGAACGGCCCCATAATCGGGGATGCGGTATTGTACGGGTGTGATTCGGGATCACGCCCTTTTTTTGTGGATGAGGCTATGGACGAGCGAGCGACTCCTGTTATTAATGGTGCAGAGCACGCGTGGGTGATCCACGATCCGCGATTTCCGATTGTTCCGCGAGAGGCAAGCTGCCAGATAAAGCAGATGCCAACCCGGGAGTATTCAGCAGAGCATCTGATCGCCGAGATGCACGTTCACGGTATCGACCGGACGGTGATCAGCCACGTCTGCTACTACGGACGGAACAACGACTATGTCAGCTATGCGGTGAAAAAATGGCCCGATCGGTTTGCCGGAATCGGGCTGCTTGTGGGTGACCGGCTCCACGAACCGGGGGACGAAGCGAACCCCGATCGGCTCGCACAAGCGATGGAGGAACAAGGGCTTGTCGGGTTAAGGCTCAGTCCGATCTACGACAAGGAGAAACGCTGGTTCGACGACCCGGTGATGTATCCGTTCTGGGAACGGGCACAGGAATTGGGTGCGGTGTTTAGTGTGTTCCTGGCCCCCGAGCAAGTGGGTCAGGTTTCGAACATGGCGGAGCGCTACCCGGGGGTGAAGGTTGTCGTCGACCATATCGCAATGATCGACATCACAGCCCCGGATTCGGATGGGTTCGGGCCGCTGCTGGAGATGAATCGATTGCCCAATGTGTATGTGCGAACGTCCCTTCACAATCCGTCGAACGAAACGACACCCTATCGAGATGTCTGGCCGTTTCTGGAGCGGATGTATGACGTATACGGAGCGGAGCGCATGTTGTTCGCGAACTTCTTCGAGTATCTGATTATGAAGGAGATGATCCCGTTTCTCTCGGAAGAGGATAAGCGGTGGGTGCTGGGGGGGACGGCGGAGAGGGTGTATTTCCGGTAGAGGTACAGGGGGCAGAGCGCAGTGCGAAGGATGGGGTAGAGGTAAGGCGGGAAGCCGAGACGCAAGACGTCTGGCTGCCGGCATAGCAAGGTGGGGCATATGAAGATCATAAAGCTGGATATCGAAACGCAAAGTGTTGCGGGTAAACTGAATCCGAAGAGGGACGCGCTCCAAGCTCTGCCCGGGGCTGGAGGGGTGACTGTGAGGATAGAGGCGGAGGATGGGTCCGTTGGGGTCGGGGGAGCGTCGTTTGGGCGGATAGCGGGAGGGCCGGTTGCGCTGGCGGCGGTGATCGAGCACGAACTGAAGCCGCTGGTGATTGGGAGCGATCTGAGATATGTGAGAGGGACTCATCGGGAGATGCTCAGAGAGACGGAGTATCACGGGTCGGCAGGGCTGGCGATGTTCGGGATCGCGGCTGTGGATACGGCGATTTGGGATTGCCTGGGGAGGTCGCTCGATGTCCCGTGTTGGCACCTGTGGGGACGCGTAAACGATCGGATCCGGGCCTATGCGATGGTGGGGTGGTTGGACTTCGATGACGGCGAGGTGCAGGAGGTCTGCGCACGTGCAGTGGACCAGGGATTCAAGGCGGTGAAGATCAAGGTCGGATTCGAAACGCTGAAGGAAGATATCGAACGGGTGGAGACCGTGAAGAGGGCAGTGGGCGATGAAGTGGGGATCATGGTGGATGCGAATCAGTCGCTGACAACGGCGGAGGCCGTCCGACGGGGACGGGCATTTGAGAAGATGGGATGTGTGTGGTGGGAGGAGCCAATAGCCGCCGACGATATCGACGGATACGCGGAGTTGACACGTTCGCTGGATATCCCGATCGCGACGGGAGAGAACCTGTATACGGCAGCGGATTTCGCACGGTTCCTGAAGCGAGATGCTGTCGACATCGTGCAGCCGGATCTGAGAAGAGGGGGCGGTCCTACGGCCCTTCTGCAGGTTGGCTACGTGGCGGATGTATTCCGGCGACCCTATGCCTCACACGGTGGCGGACCCGTTCAACTGAACGTGATGGCCTGTCTGCCGAATGCGATGTATCTGGAGACGGGGATGATTCCGGAGGGGTCTTCGATGAAGCTGGACGGAGAAGGATATGTGAAGGTGCCGGAGGGGGCAGGATTTTCGTGGTAGGTGTGGGGGGTGGGAGGATTGAGGCGCATTTGGAGGAGTGAAGGTGGGCGTCGAGGGTTTCGACTATGACTCGGATCCGGATCGCTTTCGGTCGAATGTGAAGACGGTCGAGCTGTACGGATTACAGGGGGACGTACACACGGAGGTTGCCGACCGTGTGGCCGCGGAGAGTCTGTGGCCCGTGCTGGATATGGGGTGTGGAGAAGGTCGGCTTCGCGCGGCCATCGGCGAGAAGGGGCTTCTGATTGCGACGGATCTGTCGATGACGATGCTTCATACAGCACCAGATCCCAAAATGTGTTCGGATATGACACGGCTGCCGGTTGCGGAAGGCAGTTTCGGGAGTGTGGCGGCGCTCTGGTGCCTGTATCATCTGCCCCGCCCGGCCGACGCCATTCGAGAAGCCCATCGTGTGCTGAGATCCGGGGGATTGTTTGTTACGTGCGTGCCCAGCATACACAACGATCCAGAATTCGCCCATCTGTTCCCGGATCCGAAACCTTCATCCTTCGATTCCGAGTTTGCCGCCGATCTTGTGAGCGAAGTGTTCGGCAGGATCGAGGTGGATCGATGGGACACGAAGGCGATCGGGCTGCCAGATGTAGAGGCCGCGAAGCTCTACCTGAGAGGACGGGGGATGTCCGATGAACAGGCGGCTAAGGCGGCAGAATCTGTGGAGACACCTGTCAAGCTGACAAAGCGGGGGGCACTGGTTTGGGGGTACAAGAGAAATCAGTGATCAATGACAAGTGTCATTTGACAAATGGCTGGTGTCGGCGCTGAGCGGAATGGGAGGCGATGATGAAGAGAAGGATATTCTTGAAGCAGGCTGGGGCTGTAGGGGCAGCAGTGGCGTTTGGTAGTGGGGCTCCGGAGGCGGTTGAGGATGACCGTCGCCAACCGAACCTGGTATATGTCTTTCCGGATCAGTATCGGAGGTAGGCGATGGGGTTTGTGGGACAGGATCCCGTTCTGACACCGAGGATCGATGGGTTCGCGAAGGACAGCCTGTATCTGCCGCACGCCGTCAGCAACTATCCCGTGTGCAGCCCGCACCGGGCGATCCTGATGACCAGTCAGCATCCGGTGCGGAATGGCGTGCTAGCGAACTGCCACTCGGGCCGCACCCACCTTCACAACTACCTGAAGGAAGAAGCTCGTTGTATGACCGATGTGTTGTCCGAGGCCGGGTATAGCACAGGCTACATTGGGAAGTGGCATCTCGACGGCCCGGATTCGACATCCCCTGGCGAACCCGTCGAGTGGGATGCGTTTACACCGCCAGGCAAACGTCGGCACTCAGTTGATTTCTGGTATGCATACGGGACCTACAACGATCATCTGCATCCTCACTACTGGACCGGCGATGCGGACGAGCGTGATCGGCTGGAAATCAGCCAATGGTCACCACAGCACGAGGCAGATCAGGCGATCTTATTTATTCGGAATGACGGAGGGAATTACAGGGAAGGCACGGCGCCATTTGCGCTGTTTGTCTCGATGAACCCCCCACATCCACCCTACAATCTCGTTCCGGACAAGTATCGCGATCTGTACGGGGGACGCACGAACGAGGATCTCCTTGTCCGCAGCAATGTCGATCTGGGATCGGTGAACAGCGAACGGGCGCGACGCAGCGTGTCGGACTACTTTGCCATGGTGAGCGGTGTAGACGAGCAATTCGGCCGGATACTGGATGCGCTCGAAGGCGAAGGCCTGGCGGATGATACGATCGTGGTGTTCACGTCGGATCACGGGGAGATGATGGGCAGTCACGGCCGGATGTCGAAGAACGTCATCTACGAAGAGTCGATGAATATTCCTTTTCTGATCCGGTATCCCCGCACGATTGATCCCCGCGAAGATGATCTGATGCTGAGCACGCAAGACATCTTCCCATCCCTAATGGGCTTGATGCAGTTGGCAGATCGGACGCCGGAATCTGTAGAAGGCGTCGATCGATCCAGCGTGATGGTCGGTGGGACGGGTGAAAGACCGGACTCGGCACTCTACATGCGTCTGCCGGCCGGTAAGCCAGGTGAAGGGATGAGGGGACTGAGGACGCACGGGCATACCTACCAGGCAGCCGGAGAGAGAGACCAGACTGCTCTGTTGTTTGACAATGCAGCTGACCCCTTCCAGATGGTAAATCTCGCGGGTATGGGTCAGAGGATCGAAGCACAGCTGCGAGAGCGGATGGAGGAGCAGCTTGTTGAGACGCGTGATCCGTGGGTAGCGGTGTAGCGGGGTGGAGGTATTAGCTCAATAGAAGATCGACTTGAGAGGTTGTCTCTAGAATTGGTAGCCGAAGGTTTCTATGGTGCGGCGAAATCGGCGAGCGATCTGGGTTCGCGTCTGAGCGGTATAATACTCTCGATAATGGACACGATCGGTCTGGTTCAGGTGGGGAAGCGCGATGGGGTCTATTTCGAGCCGACTGCAGATGGCTCGCCAGTTTTCTTCGAGCGTTTCAAAACGGCCAATGTAGTCCACGATGGCGTTGCCTGCTGAATCGGAGATCCAATCGAAACTGTTGCCCTGGAATTCGTTGATCTGATGGCTTCCGTAGGGCGAGGCCATGAAGCGGCTGAATCCCATCTCTGCGATTCGAGCCGAAGTTTCTGGATGGCCTCGGTCCCCTGCCTTCTGAACCCACCAGTTGTAGCAGGACACCATCTGATCCCACGGATTCCGGACGAAGGCGAATGTAAACGCGCTTTCCCACATCGTCTCACCGACGATGGACCTCAGATCACGCGCTTTGATGTGTTTGGGCTGAGTGACGTCAGCGGGAAGGACATACGGGTTTGACACCGGTAGGCTGTCGATCGCGTCGCTGATGCTGTTGCCGGCGGTCTTGGGGATGTGGACGTAGATGCAGTTGTAGTCAGGCAGAATGCGCATGGATCACTCTATAGATTATCAGGCGACAGCGTAGTCGGAAAGATAGGTTTCGACCTGGGCAGCTATTGTGTCAGTCATAACGATCTGGCCATCGATCTCTCGGTCCGGTAGGTGTTCAAGGATGTCGTAGACGGTGACGATGGCGCGAACCTCGACATCAGCCTTTTCGGCGAGGGCCTCTACCGAGTTTCCGCCATCCTTGTTCCGTTCTCTCCGATCGACGGCGATGATGAGACCAGTAACCTTACCCTCCGTTTTTGTCCGTAGAAGGCTGATGGCCTCCACTTTTGTGGCGCCGTCGGTGACGACATCATCGACTACGACGACGGTGTCATCTGCCTGCGGTACGCGCCCGACGATCCAACCGCCCTCGCCGTGATCCTTCTCTTCCTTCCGGTCAAAGCTGTAGGCCACGTCCTGCGCGTAGTGATGGTCGAAGGCGATCGCAGTCGCGATACACAGAGGGATGCCCTTGTATGCCGGACCGTAGATGACCGTGGGCTGCTGTGCGAGTTCGCGCGTGGCGGAAGCGTAGTAGTAGCCCAGGCGCTCGATCTGATTGCCACGGCTGAATTCACCTGAATTGAAGAAGTAAGGCGACGTACGTCCGCTCTTCAGCGTGAAAGAGCCGAACTTCAGGGCCCCGGATCGCACGAGGAAGTCGATGAAGTCTGCTTGGTAGGATTGCATATTCTAAAACCCCTATGGTAGAGCGCTTGGGGCAGGGGGCGTAGGGCAAGGAGAAGCAGGTCACTACGGCCCGTGCTTGCTGCACGAGGGTGTTGACGGTCCATTTCACGCGAACCATCTTACGCTGGGAGGATACTGAAATTGAGCGTGGAGGAGCAGATTCAGCCAGGTGCAACCAGGTGGCGGGTGGCGACAGGTTTCTGGATGGCGCTGATTTTTGCGCTGTCCAGTGCACTGTTTGCACCCAGGATGTCGTTCGATGCAACGCTCGATTTCTTCGGCGCGATTAACTATGCGGCCAGGAAGTGTGCGCACGCCTTCGAATTCGGGATCCTGATGTGGCTCTGGTTCCGTGCTCTGTATCCTCGGCCCTTCTCACTGGGCAAAGCTCGCGGCTGGGCGATTTTATTGTCCGCTCTGTACGCCGCGTCGGACGAGTTGCACCAATCCTTCGTCCCGCTCCGCTCCGGCAAAGCCACTGACGTTCTGTCTGACGCAGCTGGGATCCTGGCTGTCGCCTACCTGATCGGGAAAACCGGATCGTCCACTACCCAACCGCTGCTGTCGAAGCTGTTCGGCATCCATCCGAGCCGGGCCGAAGATAATGATTCGCCCCGATAATTCCAAACTACCCCGACACTCGGAAACGATTCCGCGGCGAAACCCCGTAGTGTCCTTCTACTGATTGCGGATGACTGGAGTCCGCTCGCCGAGTGCTACGGCAGTTCGGTCATACAGACCCCGGTCATGGATGCTCTGGCCAAACGAGCGACACGGTTTACGAATGCGTTCTGCACGACGCCTTCCTGCGTTGCCAGCCGGGCGAATATCCTGACCGATCACTACAGTCATACACACAGTCACAGCATCCACAATTTCCATACCGGCAACCACACGCCGTCCATTGTGAAGGCCCTGTCGGGTGAAGGATACGCAGCGGGCATCATCGGCAAGATGCACGTTCAGCCGGAAGCGGCGTATCCGTGGACACACAATATGGTGGCGGTCAAAGGAAGCAGCCGGAGCCCGCAGGGGATGGCCGATCGGACACACGAGTTCTTTACCGATATCGGGGATGTAATTTTCTACCTGCACATGGGGTTCAGTGATCCGCATCGTGATTTCGGAAACAGCCAGAATTATGTGGACTACACTGAAACGAAGTATGGAACTGAAGATGTTCCGGTGCCGAATTTTCTACCGGATCACCTGGATGTACGCGCGGAACTTGCGGAATACTATCAGTTGATTACGCGGATGGATGCGGGATTCGGACGCGCCGTAGAGGTACTCGAGGAGGCGGGACGGGCAGAAGACACGATGATTATCGTGATGAGCGATCACGGGACACCATTTACGGGTGCAAAAGCGTCCTCCTTCAATTCTGGACATAACTGCCCGCTGCTGATTGCACGACCGGGGGCGAGCGAGGTGGAGAGTGACGCCCTCGTAAACTGGAACAGTATCGCGCCGACTGTCTACGATTGGTGCGGCGTCGATTCTCCCGATGGCCTGCCGGAGAAGTCGTTGCTGCCGATTCTGGACGATTCCCACCCGGAAGGCTGGGACGAGGTGATCTTTTCGCGCACCTTTCACTAATGACCGTTGAAAGACGGAAGCTATGTGCAGGGATGTGGTGAGATCGGGAGATGGGAGTCAACGTCAAGGCAATGTCGAGTGCCGAGCAGGTTCGGTGACGGGGAGCGAGAGGTGAACGGCAGGGGAAAATGGCAAGGCCAATATCGAACAGGATAAGATATGAACCAGGAAATCGCGGGACGAGTAACGGATATCATCGGGGGGACGCCGATGATACGGTTGGAGAATCTGTCGCCGGCAGGAGGAGCGACGATTCTGGCGAAGATGGAGTATCTGAACCCGGGCGGGAGCGTCAAGGATCGGATAGCCTTGAGCATGCTGAAAGACGCAGAAGCATCAGGAGTGCTGAAGCCCGGGATGACGGTGGTGGAGGCAACGAGCGGGAATACAGGGATCGGGCTGGCGATGCTGTGTGCGAAGCTCAACTATCGACTTGTGCTGACGATGCCCGAAACGATGAGCTTCGAGCGGCGTGCGCTTGTGACAAGATATGGCGCAGAGGTGGTGGTTACGCCGGGACCCGAGCACATGGATGGTGCCAAGCGGCGGGCTCGCGAAATCGTAGAGGGAAACGCAAGCTGCGTGGAGCTCAGGCAATTCGACAATCCTGCCAATCCGGCCGTGCATCGTAAGAATACGGGTCCGGAGATCCTGAGGGCGATCGGTGGGAAGGTTGCGGCGTTTGTGGCCGGGGTCGGTACCGGTGGAACGATCACGGGCGTCGGAGAGGTCCTCAAGGGTGCAGACTCAAGTATCAAGATCATCGGTGTCGAACCAGCGGGTTCTGCTGTTCTGAACGGCAAATCGGCAGGCATACACGCCATCGAGGGGATCGGGGCAGGATTCATTCCGTCGATCTTGAATCGGGAGATCATCGACGATGTTCTGATGATCGAGGATCGGGAGGCTTTCGACACGACAGAGGCACTCGCACGGGAGGAGGCGCTTCTGGTTGGTATCTCGTCTGGGGCCAATGTCCTGGCCGCTCAGCGTGTGGCAGGATCGTTGTCGTCTGCAGATGTTGTTGTGACGGTCCTGTGTGATACGGGAACCCGATACTTCAGTATCGAGGAGTACTTCCAGAAAGACAACGTTCAGAACCAGAGCATCCTTCTCTAGGCCAATTCATGGTATTGAGTCGCAAAGAGCGCGCACGCGAATCGCGGTTTCGGAAGCGGTTGTCCATCTGGCCAAGAGAAAGTTCCTGGCCAGGTGTTCTGCTGTGTGCTGCACTGACGTGGGTGGGTGCGCTGCTCAACACGGTACCTTATCGCCCGTTTACGACGTCCGATGGCCAACATCCCGTAAGCACGGTCCTGCTGGCGCTTCTGCTCGGGATGATCGTTCGGAACTGTATCCCCGCTGTGGCTCACCTGAAAGCCGGCGTGAATACGATGGTCAAGCAATGGCTGCCCGTCGGGATTGTTCTGCTCGGCGCAGGGCTGAATTTCTACGATCTGCTGCAGGTCGCTATCCAGGTCGCTGTGGGCGCGGGAATTCTGATCACGGTGCTGATCGTGGTGTCACGACTTGTCGCGCGATGGCTCACTGTCGAAGAAAAACTCGGGATGCTGATCGGTGTGGGTACCGCGATTTGCGGAAGTTCGGCGATTGTGGCTGTTGCTCCCGTAGTCGAGGCGCGGGATGAAGATATGGCCTACTCGATCGGCGCAGTCAATCTGCTCGGCGTGGCTGCGATGCTGATCTACCCCGTCCTTGGCACGTTGTTCGCGATCGATGCGGATGTCTACGGCGCGTGGTGTGGTCTGGGGATACACGCGACGCCTCAGGTGATTGCAGCCGGATTCGCACATCCGGTTGACGGGCAGACGGCCGGTGAGATGTCGACGATCGTGAAGCTGGTCCGTATCTCTCTGCTCGGGCCGGCTGTTTTCGCAGTCGGCGCGTGGTATGCGCACCGCCGGCGACAGGAGTTGGTCTACATCGGGAAGCCCGTTCGGTACTCAACACTGGTTCCGGGCTTCGTGGTCGCGTTTCTCGGGCTGGCGCTCCTGCGAACGCTGGGTTTTCTGCCCGAGGTGACACTACACCTGGGGGACGATTTCATACTCGGGGCTGGTGATAGGACTGTTGTGGTGGCGAGGACGATGAGCCAGGGAGGTAAGTGGCTCATCACGGCTGCTATGGCGGGGGTGGGATTATCGACGGAGTTCCGAGCGATGAAGGTGGGTGGTGTACGGCCGCTAATGATGGGCGTTGTGCTGGCGGTGCTGATGGGAGGGTTGGGGTTGGTAGTGGCGAGCTTGTGAGGCGGGGAGAGTATTCAATGATCATTAACCATTTGCCATTGAAAGGCGAGGGGGGGGCCGTAGCGGAGGGAAATCGATCGGGAATGTACGGGCACGGAGATTTTCGAGAGAAATACGCATGGATGAGATGAAGTCAGTGATCGTTGCCTTGCTGAAGGGGGAGATGAGTGTTGAGGAGGTGGGTGAGCGTCTTGGGCTGACCCGGGGACAGGTGGCGGGTCGGAGGCGGAGGTATTTGAGGCGGAAGCTGCCCCGGATCGATGGGAAGGTGCGGGAGTCCGGGCTCGATGGGCCAGTGGAGATCCTGCGAGACGCGTGGGGAGTGGCGCACATCGAGGCGAACTGTGTGGCGGATGGGTTCTTTGGGCTGGGGTATGCGATGGCGCAGGATCGGCTGTGGCAGCTGGACCATATGCGCAGGCTGGCTTCGGGGAGACTTTCCGAGATTCTCGGATGTTCGTGGCTGAAACAGGACAAATTGCATCGTACGATCGGGTTGCGGAGGTCGGCGGAGGCGGCTGTCGCTGTCGCAGACGAGGAGGTTTTGCTCGTTCTCGAATCCCTAGCAGCGGGCATCAACGCTCACGCAGCCGCGTGTCAGGATCTACCCGTCGAGTTCGATCTGCTGGACTACACGCCGGAACCGTGGACCCCGGTGGATTCCGTTGCTGTGTGGAAGTGGCGCTGGTGGATGCTGACGGGACGGTTAAACGTCATTTCGGTGGCTGAAGCGGGGCGACGACACCTGAATGACGATCTGTTTCGGCAGTACATGTCGTGTGAAGCGAACGACCAGACGATCGTGCCGGGAGATGGGCCAGCGGAGACGGGGGGACACGATACTGGTGAGGGGAGCAACAACTGGGTCGTCGGTGGGTCGCGAACAACTTCAGGAAAACCGATCCTGGCGACGGATCCGCACAACAGTGTCGATCTGTCTCGTCAGTGGTATCAAGCGCAGCTGACCGTTCCAGGGTTGGATGCGATTGGTGCGTTCTTCCTCGGTACGCCAGGCATCTATCTCGGACATACACGACACGCCGCCTGGGGAGTAACCAACCATACGGCTTCGGCGCGTGATGTGTATGTAGAGACACCGGGAGATGACGTCGGGTGCTACATTGATGGTGATCATTCAAGATCGTTCGAGTGTATTGACGAGCGTATCGTTGTCAGTGACGATGAGGATGTGGACTTTGCGATACAACTGACGTCACGGGGTCCCCTGATTCAGGATTTCGTGCCGGCGGTAGATGATACAAATCCCCTGTTATCACTGAAATGGAACGGTAGCGAACCGACGACCGGGTTCGAGTCGATGCTGGCACTGCTTCGGTCGTCATCGGCCGATGACGTTGTCGGCGCACTCCGGCAATGGCCCTTTCCGATCCTGAATTTTCTGTATGCCGATGACGCAGGGCACATCGGCTATCACGTGGCGGGTCACGTCCCTGAGCGATCGGTCGCGCGACGGGGATACAAGCTGCCGCACGATCCGGATGACGCGTGGGTGGGCAACTACGCGTTCGATGGGCTGCCACAGCTGAACGATCCGAAGCGAGACTGGGTTGCCAGTGCGAACAACCCGCCCTGGGGCGGCGATCGACCCTATCTCTATCTGGGGTCCTGGTCGGACGGGTATCGGTTCCGCAGGATCCGGGAACGGATCGAAGCGGTATCCACCCACGACATCGATTCGGTCGGAGCGATTCACGCAGATACGGTCCTCGGTCGCGCAGAGGATCTTGCACCCATTGTTGCCGAGGTTGCTGCTTCCGGACCCAACAGGGCGATTCGTGAACTGGGTGAGATCCTGAAGGGCTGGGACGGGGCGTATGGTGTGGATGAGATCGCACCGACGGTCTTTTCGGCGTTTTGGAATGTCTGGATCGATCGTGTCGCACGTGCCCGCTTTCCCGAACACCTGATTGGGTTGACGAAGGATCGATGTGCAGGGGTTGCTCGACTGATCCTGACAGGTGACGCGCGTGACTGGTTGGGTGAAGGAGTCTCGGTTGATGGGGAAGTTGTCGCCGCTCTAAGGGACACGCTTGCGTGGATAAAAGAGAAGATCGGGCCTCGCAAGTCGTCGTGGCGATGGGGTAAACTGCATACGGTGACGTTCTCGCATCCGTGTGCCGACACAGAAGAACTGGCGAAGCTGCTGAACGTCGGTCCTGTGGAGACGTCAGGGGTGACGGGAACGGTCAGAGCAGCCGGTCACAGTCTGGCGGATCCGTTCAAGGTGACCGGACTGTCGACCTACCGGATGGTGGTCGATCTCGGGATTCCGGCGAGGGCGAAGGCGACGTCGGCCGGCGGGCAGTCGGGTCATCCGGCGAGTCCGCACTACCGAACGCAGTCGGAGCTCTGGTTGCGGGATGAATACCATCCGCTGCTCATGGACCGGAAGGATGTGGAGCGGAATCTGGATGGCGTGTTGATACTAACGCCGTAGTCGAGCGTATGGCCGCGGTGCGGGGACACGCAGAAAAGCGATAGAAAACGCCGTCATACCGAGCGAGTGGTGACGCGTTCAGGGCAGAGGAGTTGATCGGCGAAGGTGTTGTGTTTTCGGAATCCTATTCGCTGACTGGGATCCAGGGCCAGTTCCTTGTGGAGCGTGCACTGATGTCGATGGATAGACGGGATCTCGCAGGGGCGTGGAAAGATGTGGTCAGGGCGATCGCATTGTATCGAGGGTTGTCGGATCGGCATCCGGGGATCAAAGGACTGGAGAGACTGAGGGAGGCGATGGAGAGAGATGGGGGATAATGTCCAACACTGAATGGCTGACATAGAATGTCGAGTGCCGAGCGGGTCTGCGGAAGGTGAAGCCAGGGGTCTGGCCGGGAGCGAGAATGGGGTGATTTGCAGGGCCGGCGACGTGTGCGGCAGGGCTGCGAGGGCCGGCTTTCCGACTCGGATTGACAAGGATATGGCAAACCCGTACAAACAGGGATCATCACTTGTTTTACCTACGACAGGAGAATCTTTATGCGTGTTACTTTGACAAGCCCAAGAAGGCGACCCGCACACCTTGCGACGTTTGATGCGCCCGAGGGTGTCGACTCCAAACTGCTGAAATTGACAGGTAACGGCGAGGAACTGGTGGCCGAGCGCGATCCCGGTGAGGGGGTCTACCACGTTCACGCGCCGGCCGTCGCTCCCGGCGAACCGGTCTCGTATGAACTGGAGGCGATCGATTCCGCAGGGCCCGCCACAAGCATCGGAGTCGAGCACGGGGATAGCGAGGTTGTGATCTCGTTGTCGGATTCGCCGCTGATGACGTTCAAGTATGGCGATGATGTGGTGAAGCCGACGATCAACCCGATTCTGACCCCCGGTGGCACCAACATGCTTCGAGAGCCGATGGATGCCTGGACCGAAGGCGAGCATCCCTGGCAGCGGGGTCTGACGCTGATGCAGGGAGCGATCAACGGGATTGACTGCTGGAACGAGAAGACGATCGAAACGCACGGTCGAACGGAGCAGGATTCGATCAACATCGATCACGGACCCGTCTCCCTGGCGATATCCAGCGAGAATTCATGGTATTGCGGCGACGACAGGCTGATGACGGATCATCGCACTTACCGGCTGTTCGACACGGCTCGGGATGCGGCAGTGCTTGACATCTCGTTGGCACTCAAGGCCTCTGAGGGAGCCGTCACGATCGGAGATACCAAAGAGGGTGGCTTTCTTTGTATCCGTGTCAACCCGACAATGAATGCAAGTGACGGCGGCACGATGCAGAATGCATACGGGGCAGCGGATGAGAAGGGATGTTGGTCGTTCCCGTCTCACTGGATGGACTACTACGGTCCTGTCGGCGGCGAGACTGCAGGTTTTGCGATCTTCGATCATCCGAGGAACTTCCGGTATCCGACGACGTGGCACGTCCGTGGCTACGGTCTTTTCGCACCGAATTGCTGGATGTTCAAGCCGGATCACCAACTGGCGGCCCGCGAGGAGTTGACTTTCCGGTGGCGGATAACGATTCACACGGGTGATACCAAGAAGGCCCAGATCGCCGATCGCTTTCTCGATTACGTGGACGGACTGCGGTTGGCGGCTGAGGAGTAGGATATGGCGCTTCGTCTCGTCGCGGTATCTAGACGAGATAGAGTGAGGTCGTCGGGCAGTGAGATAGTTACTGATGAGCAGTGAGGTCATGAGACAAGGGGATAGGTAGGGCATGAGTGAGGAGGAGAAGCAATGGCTGATCGGGGCGAACGGAATCCTGGCGGGTTCACCCGATGGGTCGTGGGAGCGACTTGGGAACTACCGGTATACTGTCAATCAGGTCCTGAGGGACACGGGTTCGACACTAACGGTCGCGACGGGGAATGGGCTCTGGCGTGTGCCTGTGGATCGGTCAGGCACGTGGGTTCAGCTGCACGATGAGACCCTGACGGAGGTAGCGACGATCGTGCGATCCCCCGTCGGGATTGTGGCGGGATCCCCATACGGCGTGGCCGTTTGTAGGGATGACGACGCGAGGAATCCAAGGTGGCAGAGTCTGACGGAACACCTTCGGGTGAATGCTCGATTCACGAATACGATCCTGATCGATCCGGCGGATCCGACGCGGTGGCTTGTCGGTACCGAGGGCGGGCTGATCATCGGTCAGGACAACGGATCGGTGTGGTCGGAGTCCGAGCTGAACGACTCACCGGTCCGGTCGGTGATACACGCAAAGGGGAGATTCTGGGCCGCCAGTGACAAGCACGGTCTTCTGAGAAGCGTCGATGGGTGCCAATGGGAGTCTGTGGAGGGGGTGCCCGGGCCGGCGTTTACCGTGGCGTGCCAGGGCGATTGGCTTGTCGTAGGTACGATGCGTGGGGTTGTCGTGTGTGAACCAAATGGCCCGGCGAAACGTCTGGGCGCCAACATCCTGGTGAGATGTCTGGGAATCGATCCCGCGAATCCGGATATGTGGGTCGCGGGCGCAGATCCCGGTGGGCTCTGGGTGACGTATGACGCAGGGAAAACCTGGAAGAATACGGGTGTTGTGACGCGAGTTCGTACCGTTGTCGCACCCGAGGGAGGTGAGGAGTGAGCCAGGCAGACTACAACGAGGCGCTGTCGGCACGTGCCCGGCAGATGACGGCAGAGATCGCCGGCCGCGAGCGACAGTCGATCTGGTCGCTGCCCGCGTGTCTGGCTTACGGTGACGTGTCTGATGAGGAACTCACGCAGATCGTGATCGCCGGTGTGGGCGGGGGGACCCTTGGCTATACGGAACCGCAGACAGGTGGCCCGTTCCAGATCCTGCCGGCCATGCTGCTTATGGCGCGATGGGAAGACCGGTTGCCCGACGAGGTGATTGGGGCGGTACACCATTTCCTGACTCGGGGCATGATTGAGCGCGGCAACACGGAAAACCACTGGCTCATGTACTATACCGGGAACCTCCTGGCCGCGGAACGCTGGTCGGATGAGGCCTCCCTGTGGAACGGTCGATCGCCGGCCTCGATGGAAGCGGAAGCAACACGGTGGATCTCCGGGATGATCGATCGTACAGCGCTTCACGGTCATCACGAGTACGATTCACCCGGCTATCACGTGGAGCATATGACGCCGTTGATCGGGTTGTATGAACACACGCGGAATGCACAGCTTCGCGACAAGGTTGAGAAGGTGCTGTCTCTGTTTGTCGGAGACATGGCACTTGAGTTCTTCTACGGGGCGTGGGCAGGCGGTCATAGTCGTGAAGGTTATCGTGAGAACACCTGGACGCGCGTCGGTCCGATCCGCCCGCTCCAGTATCTCTACTTCGGCGGCGAACCCTTTGATCCGGAACTGCACATTCAGCAAGCCTACGCCTTCCCTTCACTTGTGGCCTCCTACCGGCCGCCAGCCCTGTTTGCCGACATCGCCTGGGACCGCGCATCCCCTCACGTGGTCAAGAAGTCGAAGGCTCCCAGGAGCATTATCCGACATACAGATGCACCAGCGAAACCCGTCCGTAAGTATACCTATCTGAGTAAGTCCTTCGCGTTGGGATCGAGCCAGATCGGACTGCCGGGTGAATGCGCGGCGCCGATCGACCTGATTTCGTGGGATCTGCACTGGCCTGGCGAGAAGCATCAGGCCAAGATTACTTGTAATCATCCCTTCACAGACGGCAGCCGGTTCAGCGCTTTCCTGCCGCCGCTGCCGCAGACGGCGGAACGCTCTGTCGGCGGCCGCAAGCCCTATCTCCAGCGGCCAGATCGGCTCTTCGGCGCCTCGCCGTTCGAACGGATGATGCAGCACGAAGGTACGGTCATGATTCTGTATCGAATCCCTGACTCAGATGCCTGTCCGTTTGCGAATCTGTATCTACCCAAGGGTGTGGACTGGGTCGAGCGAGAGCGATGGCTGTTTGCCGAGTTGGATGGATTCTACGTGGCTGTTCGACCTATCGGAGATTATGAGTGGTTGGAGATCCTGGAGTCACGGAACGATGCGATCATGGTATCGGAGGGCGATCTGATCGATGGGTGGCTCCTGCGGATTCAGGATCGTCACGCCGGACTGGTGGTGGAGGCCGTGGAGTCGAATGGTTTTGGGTCCTTCGAGGCGTATGTGGATGCGCGAGTCGGGAGGGATGTGGATGTGTCGGAGTGGCCGGCAGAAAGCAAGGCCACCGTTACGACACACGATGGGAAGATGATGGTCCTGGATTACGATGGGGATCACACCGTCGATGGTGTTGTGATCGAATATGACAGCTGGCCGCTGTATGGGTCGCGGAATGCCGAGGGAGAAGTGGGTACGGGGAAGGTCAAGTTCGAACACGGTGAAAGTGCTGTGGTGGTGGATTTCGGGTTGGATGGCAGCGCGGACTTGATTCCAATGCGGGTGAGTGGGTGAGAAGAGCGGGGGGGATAGGGGGTGGGAGGGGGCAGGCCGGTGAGTGGCGGAGGACGACGCGGGTGCGTGACGATTGTGTTCGGTTTGTGGACGAAGAGGAGCCTGTTCAGCGACCCTATCGCCAGGAATTTGAGAAATCGGGGCTGAATGTCCTGACTGCGCTGAGTGGCGAGCTCGGTTTTCGGGTGCAAGCGGGAGAAGAGGCGGTTACGGTGATCTTTGCTTACCGAATGTCCGGCACGTCCGGTGTGACCTTTGCGGCAGAGGTCCGCTCTCCGTGGCCGGACGCTTTCTGCTTCATGGTCCCCGGCCGCCGAGGATTTGGAGACGGTCGTTTCCGGGAGCTACGGCAGCGGTATTCATCGTTTCTTGACTAAGTCGTGAGATCTCGCGGACCTCAGGTGTGCCATCAAGGGCCCTCGTATGGGATCGGCTGCGGAGTGAGACGGGCGCACCTGGTGCCAGCTTCGAAGATCACACAGATTTGACGGCATATCCGTATCTGGAATGGTCTCACTTGAGCGCGGAGGATGCTCCCCGGTTCACCGCGGATCTGATTGGTGAGATGAGGAAGGAAGGGATACTTTGGTAGTGTCGTCCAGCAGAGCCAGGCACAACACAAGGGGCGGGTACCGGATGTTCGGTATCCGCTCCTCTTGCGTGTTTGTGTACCGGACTATGGTTACGACGAGCTGTCAGCCAAGCACTTGGCGGACGGCCTGGATCACCTGTTGCGTATCCGGGATGGTGGCGTCTTCGAGCGGCTTGCTGAAGGGCACAGGGACGTCCATGGCACCGAGGCGGACGATGGGTGCGTCGAGGTAGTCAAAGGCACCGTTGTAGACAACTGAAGCGAGTTCGGCAGTGACACCGAAGCTCTGGCAGCCTTCATCTATGATTACGGCACGGCCGGTCCTGGATACCGATTCAATCAGCGTGTCGGCATCGAGCGGGACCATCGTTCGGGGATCGATGACTTCGCAGCTTATACCGTCTGCAGCAAGCGTTTCGGCTGCTTCGAGAGCGACGAGGACCATACTCGAGGTGGCAATGAGTGTGACGCCGTCGCCAGGTCGCTTGATGTCGGCGACGCCGAAGGGGATGGGATCGACGACGTCGGGTACGGGCCCCTTCACGGCATACATCATCTTGTCTTCAAACACGATGACGGGGTTGTCGTCGCGGACGGCGGTCTTAAACAATCCTATGGCGTCCTTGGGTGTTGAGGGGATGACGACCTTGAGTCCGGGGACGTGAGCAGCCCAGGCGTGGAGACTCTGAGAGTGCTGGGCAGCCGATGAGCGACCGGCACCCATGGTCGCGCGGATCGTGAGCGGAACGGTGGCCTGACCTCCTGACATGTAGCGCAGCTTGGCGGCCTGGTTGACGATTTGATCCATGGCGAGAGCGATGAAGTCGCCAAACATGACCTCGACGATCGGGCGCATACCCGTTAGCGCGGCACCGACACCGAGACCGACGTAGCCGGCTTCCGCGATTGGCGTATCGATGATCCGGTCACCAAATTCTTCCCGCAGTCCAACGAGGATTTTGAATACCCCTCCCGCCGATCCGATGTCCTCACCCATGAGAACGACTGATTCGTCCCGTCGCATTTCTTCCGCGATCCCTTGTTTGACCGCTTGTCCGAAGGTAATCTGTTTCTCAGGCGAAGACATGCTGGCTTGCCTCCTCGACTTCAGGCCACGGCGCGCCCTGTGCTGACTCGACGGCGTCGGCCACCTCATCCTTGACTTCCTGATCAATCTGTTCCAGGTCCGATTCCTCGAATCCTGAATCGACAAGCGATGCATGGTAACGTGTGATCGGATCCTTCTCCTGCCATTCCGCCCGCTCTTCATCCGGTCTGTAGCCATCACCGGGGTCACCGACGTGGTGTCCCCGGTGGCGATATGTCATGCATTCGATGAGTGCGGGTCCGCCTCCCTTCCGTGCCCTTTCGACGGCCTCGGCCGCAGCCTCATACACAAGTTCGACGTCGTTCCCGTCGATTACTGAGCCGGGTATGCCGAAGGGTTTTGCGCGATCGGCAATGTGCTCGCCTGCCGTGACGGCGTCGGTCGCGGTGTATTCGCCATACTGGTTGTTCTCGCAGACGTAGATGACAGGGAGGTCCCAGATGGCGGCGTGGTTCATGACTTCGAAGAAGATGCCCTGGTTGCTGGCACCGTCGCCGAAGAAGCAGACGGCAACCTGGTCGGTCTTGCGGAGTTTGACGGAGAGTCCCGCTCCCGTGGCGATGCCGAAGCCACCACCGACGATGCCGTTGGCTCCGAGGATACCGACCGACATGTCCGCGATGTGCATGGATCCGCCTTTGCCGCGACAGATGCCGGTGACGCGACCCATGACCTCGGCCATCATCTCATCGAGTTTGCCACCCTTGGCGACACAGTGACCGTGGCCACGGTGGGTGCTGGTAATGAAGTCGTCATCACGCAGCGCCGTGCAGACACCGACGGCGACGGCCTCTTCACCGATGTAGAGATGTGCGAGACCGTGCATGAGTCCGTTGGTGTAGATCTCGAAAATCTGTTCTTCGAATCGGCGGATGCGAAGCATCGAGCGAAGGATGTGTTTCTGGATTTCTGGTTGCATGCGCTTTGCCTGTGGTGGTGGATGAGTAAGACCAGTATCGAATATTGGACGCCGAATGTCGAATAACGAAGGCCCTGTATGCGGGCCATCCCTGTCAGCTAGGGTGTTAAGATCTGCTTCAGCCCAACCTTGTTTTCGGCGTTGTCGAAGGCAAGCTCCCAATCATCGATGGGATAGCGGTGGGATATGAATCGCTCGAGATCGACCTGGCCGGAACGGACCATCTGAATGGCCTGGTCCCAGGATGGCCAGTCGGTGGCGATCGAGCCCTGAACACGGAGCTGTTTGTAGACGATGCGGCCCCACTCGATTTCGAATGGGTGCTCGATCAGGGCGACCTGAGCATACTGTGCGCAATTGGCGGCGGATTCCAGACACTGATTCACGGATCCGCGCGTACCTCCACAGTCGACGACGATATCGGCACCGTAGCCGTCGGTCAAGCTGAGGATGAGATCCGTGACATCGTCGGTCTCAACGTTGACGGCGTGGTCGGCACCCAGGCTTTGGGCGGCTTCAAGACGATCCCCGTCTGCGCCCGTGCCGGCGACGATGACCTGCGCGCCGGATTGCCTGGCCAGCCAGGCGCACATAAGCCCGATCGGTCCGGGGCCGCAGATAAGTGTTGTGTGTCCGGGCGTAATGTCGCTGTAGCGGCATATGGCCTTTACGCAGCAGGCGAACGGTTCGACAAGGGCGCCTGCATCATAGGTGACCGTCGGCGGCAGCGAGAAGACGAGTTCATCGGGGACGATCAGATACTCGGCGAAACCTCCGTCTATTCCGCTGCCGATCGAATAGCGGTTTTCGCAGAAGAAGTAGGTGCCGGTGTGACAGTAGCGACATCTGCCGCAGCTGCCACTCGCGGTCGGGTTGACGGTGACCCGCTCGCCAACGGACACTCGTGAAACAGATGGGCCGATCTCGACGACATCGCCACAGATCTCGTGGCCCAGCGTGACCGGGGGCTTGAAGCCATAACCGCCCTCGCGGATGTGGAGATCGGTGCCGCAGATACCGCCTGACTTTACGGCGATCTTGATGAGGCCGTCTGCGGTAACGTCGGGTTCGGGGGTGTCGCAGAGTTCTACACCGCCGGGGCCCTCGGTGGTTTTTCTGATCGCTTTCAAGATCTAGACCTTTGGAACCACGAGTACACGCCTCGGCTCCGTCCAGTGCAGGCTCCGAACACGGAAGGAAACCCAAGATCGGAGAGAGTGCACTGTACGAGCGAAGGCGTGGGGGGCGGGGAGGCGAGAACGAGTTGGGCTAGAGCCACGAGGAGTCCTCGAGCTTGTGCTTGAGGGCCTGAAGGTAACGGGAGCAAACGAGGCCGTCGACGAGGCGGTGGTCGGCGGAGAGCGTTACCGTCATAACACGGCGAGCGAGAAGGCCAACGGGGTGCGTGCTCGGACGGATTTCGTCGCGAAGCGCACCGATGGCGAGAGCGGCGCATTCCGGAGGGTTGATGATCGCCGAGAATTCGCGGATGCCGAACATCCCGAGATTCGAGACGGTTACGGTGGCCCGGGTGTCCGAAACGAGTTTGCCCTGGCGGGCAGCGGCGACGATTCGAGACCGGACTGCGGTGATGTCGTCGAGTGACTTCGATTCTGCGGCAGCAATGACCGGGACGAGGAGACCGTTGTCCGTTCCGACGGCGAGACCCACGTGGACATTCGGGTTGTAGACGATGTCGTCTTCTTCCAGGCAGGCGTTCAGGATAGGGTATTCGTACAGCTGGTCTGCAGCGGCCTTCACGATGATGTCGGTGAGCGTGATGTTCGGGCGTTCGGCTTCGACGGCAGACTTCCACCAGCCTTCTGTTTCCGTGGCATCGACATCGATCGATAGGTAGAAGTGGGGGATGGCTTGCTTGGCGGCGACCATCGCCTTGCCGATGGCCTTACGTATTTTCGTCAGCGGCTCGCGATCGATCGTCGGGACGGCGGTGGATATGATGGCGTCGGCAGCATTCTGGACATCCTGTGCTGTGATTCGCCCGTTGGGTCCGGTTCCGGAAACGGTCGCAAGGTCGATGTCAAGATCATCGGCCAGCTTGCGTGCTGCAGGAGACCGGCGAACACGTGCAGTGTTGGAAGACGGCGCTGCGGTCGTTGCCGTGGATGATTCCGACGGTTCAGTGGGACCGGGCGTCGAAGCCGGTGAGGTAACGGGCTCGTCGTCGAGAGATTCCAACGGTTCATCTGCGGTGTCGGTGATGATGGCGATGTCGGAGAGGACAGGGACGGTCTGACCTTCGGGGCAGAGGATCCGGCGGAGGATGCCCGTGTCCGTGGCTTCGAAATCGAACATGGCCTTGTCGGTTTCGAGTTCGCAGAGAACGTCCCCCTCTGAGACGCTGTCACCTTCCTGTTTGAGCCAACGGATGAGGGTACCTTCGTCCTGCTGGAGGCCGTATTTGGGCATCTTTATGTGTTTGGTCATGCGGGAATTAGCTCGGGTCTCTGAGTTGTGATGGGTGTCATGCCTCAATTGTCTCCGGTTGATCTGTTGATGTGTCCCCTGGGGGATGCCTGTCTGCAACTCTCCTCGAAGGTGGTTCCGATGGGAACATCAGATACCAGACATTTCCTTCGCTCCCCTGTTCACAAAACGCGACCCAACTGTTTCGTCGGGTCGCGTTCTGAGATGCTCGCTGCCGACGCGCTACAAGATGCTCAGTTCTCGTGGGCCGGGCAATGGGGTTCGGAGTCAGGCCGTTATTTCATGTTTCCCGTAGGAGCCGGCTGATATTTTCGAATCAGCTCCTTGAGTTCCTCTGCGCGAGGATGATCTGGCTGAACCTGAAGAGCCTCCTTGTATGACTTGGCGGCTCGGAAGGTCAGGTTCTGCGTTTCGTAGAGTTCGGCGATGGCGATGTAACCGTCTGCGTACTTGGGATTGGTCTGTACGCTTTGCTCGAAGGCCGCCATGGCCTGCTTGGGCAATCCCATCGCCAAATACTGTTTCCCGATCGCCAGGTGAGGGCGAGCGTCTGTCTTGCTGATCTGCGCATACCTGTTGTAGGCCAGGAGCGCGTCCTGGTTGTTCCCCGCCGCGGCCTGTGCTTTGCCCAGCTCGAAGTGGCCCGGGATGTGATTGGGCTCGGCCTCGATGCTCTTCTTGTAAGACTGGACCGCCACCTTGTAATCCTTCTGTATAAAGTGCATTTCACCCAGGTAGAAGTGAGCCCGCTTCTCCTTCGTGCCGTTCTTGATGGCCCTTTGAAACAGCTGTGCCGCCCTGGCCGGCGTGCCGGTGTTTCGTTCGATCATGCCGAGCTTGAATGCCGCCTCCGGGTGATTCGGATCCGTTTCAAGCACTGCCTTATACTCGGCCGCCGCTTCGATGACCTTGCTCAATTCCTCATAAACACCGCCCAATTCAATGCGAAGCTCCGGGTTTTTCGGGTCGGCCGCCACGGCCTGTTGAAGGCCATCTGCCACTCGACTGAAACTCGACTGATACTGATCAAACCAGATCGAGCTCATGGCGGTCTGTAGTTGCGGGTCTTCGGGGGACTGCTTGAGGGCGTGTTCCAATTCGGACATTGCTTCGGATTTTCGATCCTGATCGATTAGCAGGAGCCCGAGCCGGTAGCGTGCGTCCCTGTGGTCGACGTCGGCGCGGAGGGCGTCTCGGTAGGATTTCTCGGCGCCGGTGAGGTCCTTCTCGTGCTGCAACAGCGTTGCCAGCCGATAGTGTGGTTCCGCGTAGTCCGGGTCGAGGCTGATGGCGTCTCGGAAGTGCGACTTGGCTTCCGAGACCATCGATCGCTCCGGGTCCTCACGATTGATGACGACAAGGCCCTCAGCGTGTGCCTGGAAGGCTTCGACGACTGCGGTGGGCGGTCGGCGAAGCCTATCCACGTCTTCCAACGGCAGCTCGATGCGGAGGGCTTCCGCAATCTGAAGGAGCAAGCCGTTCATTGCTTCGGACGGCTCGTGTATGGAACCCAGGCTCGTGAAGGTGGCGAGCGGACGTCCGGTTACGGGATCGATACAGCGGATGCTGACCTCGATCGTATCGCCGGTTATTCGGTAGCTGCCTATTACAAGCAAGTCTGAGCCGAGCTGTTTTGAGATCTCATTGTAGTTGCTGGATAGTCCGGGGTTCTGTGATACAACGTGGTTGATCTCTTCCCACGTGAAGGCTCGCATGTAGATCGTGCCGTGTAGTTTTGTCCGCGCAACTTCCGGGAGTCCGACCGAGAGCCAATCCCACTTTGCAGCGCCCGTCTGGTTTCTGAACGCGGGGAAGACGATAGGCCAGTCCGTTCGTGCCAGCGCATGGCTTGGGAGGAGCGAGAGGAGAGCGAGAAGAAGAGGCGTGGCGAGGGCAGGGAGCAGCCTCCTTCGCTGAGGCCTCGGAGTCCCGGAGGAGCAGGAGGGATACTGTACGCGTGTAGGTGCACCGGCGGCGAAGTCATTGCTGCTGGGGACTGCCGTGCTCTGTTCCCTTTGCTCCGTACGTTCTTGAATTGGCATTCTTATTTCTCCAACAGATTTTCGTTGTCTCTGGTGACGAACAGGAAGGCGATGCACATCTCGTCCGACGATTCTTCACCCCAGCGTACGAATTTGGGTGGGCTGTTCGGGTTGTTTGGGTTGTCGGCAGAGTTGTCGTAGACTGCATCCAGGTTGACCCGAGTCCCGCGCGGAAGGGCAATCGGCTCCTTGTAAGCGTAGGTCTCCTGCCAAGCGAACTCCCACTCGTCGATCCAGATGAGTGGTTTAACAGAGCCATCAGGAAAGGTGGCTGTGATCTTGATTTCCTTCCCGATCAGGTGCATGTGCGGGAGTATGGCGTGAACGTGTGAATCCTGATCGATGGTGATTCCTCCGGATACCTCGAATCGGGGTACACCAGCTGGGATGAAGAGCAGTCGGCTGGCTACGGCCTCTTCGGCAAGCACCTGCTTGACCGGCTTCTTGTGCAGATAGACGCCCAGTTTAGACTGATCCTGTACCACACGCCCGGACTTGTGGTAGTGCATCTGGATCACAATGTGACATTTCTTGGGCAGAGGTCTGCCGATACCTTCGGGCAGAAGCAGAGGACTGTTCCCAGGGGCCCACCCGCCCAGGAATCCGCTCGTCTCGAAGCCGATTCCGCCGAAACTCTCATATCCCGGTCTCGGGTCCGCATTCTCAAGCTCTATTGCTTTTCCCGTCACATCCAGGTAAATGGCGACATGATGGACGACCTCCTTTGCATCAGGGAGAATCTCTATCCCGCGAACATATACATCCTCCTTGAGGTCCAACGGAATTACAAAACAGCGGTACTCGTCTTGACCTACGGCTTCGACGGTGTAGGGGACCTCGGGTATCAGCACGAGATCCGGCGTTCCCATGGTCCACTCATTGGGGAAATCGAGGGGCTCCGGTGCATCGGAGGGGTCGCCCTTGGGCATACCCTCATCGATCCAGCGTTCGAAGAGTTGGCGATCTGCATCGGACAGGGCTCGTGATCCGGCAAAGTCGTTGATGTCTGAGCGTGCGGGCCATGGCGGCATGTTGCCGGCCCTGATCGAGTCTCTCATGTCCGGTACCCAGG
>CAYYGZ010000041.1:0-24379 GCA_964471275.1 uncultured bacterium
GAACGTGGTAGACTACGCATAGCCATTGGCAGCAATCGTATCCGTAGAGGAGGATGAGTGAGCGAGTCACGACCAAACATTGTCTTCATACACGCTGAGAGTATGGACGGCCGGAAGATGGGTTGTATGGGTCACCCGGCCCTCAAGAATGCGACACCGAATATGGATCGGCTGGCAAGTGAGGGTGTGCTCTACAAGAACGCCTACACGAACTGCCCCGTCTGCAATCCTTCACGCGCAAGCATGTGGACGGGCAAGTACCCGAACCACTACGATTGCTGGAATAACCACGAGGGATTGCACGAAGGTGTGCAGACGTATCAGGATACGCTGAACGCGGCGGGGTATCGGACGAAAGCGATCGGGCCGATCGACTATGCGTATGGGAAGCATTCGATCCGAGACCGCGTCGGATCGTGGACGAGAGCGGCGATGATCGAACGCCCTACGGTGCGGACGCCGCTGCAGATGGTGGTCGGGCAAGGTGAGGCGAACCAGCGCGACTGGCAGCACACACACAACGCGATCAAGGAGATCTCGGAAGCATCAAAGGAGAACCGTCCTTTCTGGACGTATTTGACCACGGGCCTCGTTCATCCAGCATTTGTCGCGGAGCAGCGGCATCTCGATCTGATCGATGTAGATGCGATCGACATCCCACCCCTGTTCGGGCTGGAAGGCACGACGAATCGAGCCGTTCGTCAGCAGCGGATTCTGAAGAATTGCGACCAGCAGTTTTCCGAGTCGATGGTCCGAGAGATTCGTCACATCTACTTTGCGATGATTGCCGCACTGGACGAGATGGTTGGCCGCGTCCTCCAGCACATCGATGACCTCGGGCTGGCCGACTCGACCTATGTCATTTTCTCGAGCGATCACGGCGAGATGGCCGGTGAGCAGAACCAGGTGCTCAAGCGTAGTATGTTCGAAGCCTCTTCACACGTGCCGCTGATCGTACGTGGGCCGGATGTACAGAAGGGCGTGGAGGTGGTGAATCCGGTATCTCTTCTGGATTTCTACCCGACATTTATGGACATCGCCGGAATCGACTATACCGATTTCGCCGATCGTCCCGGATATGCTGACTCTCTGGACGGCGAATCCTGGCTGCCGCAGCTGACTTCCGGTGCAGAGCGACAGCAAGACTGGGCGATGTGCGAGTATCACGGTGATCGTGTTTGTACGGGAACGTATATGCTGCGCCAGGAGAACTGGAAACTGATTCGTCATATGGGCTTCGACTCCGAGCTCTACAACCTGACAGATGATTCGGATGAGGCGTCGGATGTGTCGTCATCCAACACGACCAAAGTGAAGGAGCTCGAGGGTGTCCTCGACGCGAACTTCGATTGTGAAGGAATCGATCAGCGAGCAAAGGCGTACGATCGTGAAGAGTTCCTGAAGTGGCGGGAGAAGGCGAAATCGGAAGGGAATTACGAGAGTACGATGGCTCACGTCTACAGCGGTTTCGATCGGCAGTGTATCGAGGATATGCGGCCGTGGACGGCGACGGAGGAGGAGAAGATCGATGCGTGGTTGAACGAGTAGGCCTGCTGATCAAAACCACTAACAAGGCTGTGGATTCGTCGTCAGGCTCAGGACAAGCAATGAGCAAGCAGAAGGTAAGGTTGGCGGGGCCTTGTAGATCCGCAATCTCCAGCGGAAGCAAAGGTGTGGATCGATGACGAGTGAGGTGGAATGATCTTCTTTGAGGATCTGATGAACCCGGAAGGGCCAGTGCTCCTCCCGAACGGGGACTGGCTGGTCGTGGAGATGGCGCCGGAGCGGGGCTGTGTGACTCGTGTTACGGCAGACGGGTCAGAGCGGACACCGCTGGCGCAGACGGGAAGGCCGAATGGCCTTGCCGTCGACCATGACGGGATTGTCTGGGTGGCGGAATCGAAGAATCTACCCTCACTGTTGAAGATGACGATGGACGGAGCGTTCGAGGTCCATATGACCGGGCCGGACGACGACTTCTTTCTGTTCTCGAACGACCTTGTCTTTGGTCCCGATGGTACGCTCTGGATGACAGATTCCGGTGTGCTTGAACCGCAGTGGCGGGCGTTCCGGAACGGGAAGAACGACGACGTGACCGTCGATGGGAAGGTGTGGAAAATCGATGTCAAAACCGAGACGGCGCTGAAGATCGACTCGGGTATCGGTTTTGCGAACGGGATCGCGTATGGGCCGGATGGCTATCTCTACGCGAACGAGACACTAACCGGAGACATTTTCAAGTATGATGTTTTCAGGGACCAACCGGAGCGCGAGTTCTTCGTGAATGCCTTTCCAGATACTGAAATGGATCCGTATCGGCGAGGGGTCGACGGGATGGCGTTCGATGACCAGGGCAGGCTGTATGTGACGGTGATCGGGTATGGTGATGTGGCCGTCTTCAGTCTCGATGGGAGTCTCCACAGACGGATACCTTTGATCGGGAAACGCCCGACGAACGTAGCGTTTGGGAGCAAGGGTGAGAAACGGATCTATGTGACGGAGCAAGGAATCGGGCAGATCGAAGCATACGATGTGGATGCTGACGGGATGGAGCTGTTTGGATAGAGATAAGGGATCGAGGAATGAGGATCTGGGTTCTGGCGTGACGGGGCAGGCGAATCGTAAGTCGCCACAGGATCACGACAGGCCTTTAGAAGAGCGACATCTTCCTTTGTCATATCTTTTCATTTTCAATTTAGGTAATCGATGGCACGTGAGATCATAGCGTTGTCAGCGGACGAGCTGGTGATACGGGAGGTCCCGGACGGTGACCTCGGAGATGGCGATGTGCTGGTCCGCACAGACTTTGCGGCGGCGAAGCACGGGACGGAGATGGCGGCGGTGAAAGGCTATGGACGAAGGGGGCGATTCGACTTGGACCTGCATCTCTTTGTGCCGACGGATGATGGAGATTCGGGCGCACCGCGTGAATCTCGAGTCGGGAACATGATCGTCGGGCGCGTGGAGCAGGCGGGGCGGCAAGTTAAGGGGATGAAGGTCGGTGATACCGTCGCTGTTCATTCGTCGTTCAGGGATGTGGTTGTCAGGCCCGAAGGGCGATGCTGGAAGCTCGAAGAGGGGATCACGTGGCAGGACGCGGTGTGTCTCGATCCGGCTGACTTCGCGATGGGCGCAGTTCGCGATGGTCAAGTGCGGGTTGGAGATGCCGTGGCGGTGTTCGGTCTTGGTGCCATTGGGCTGATGGTCATTCAGATTGCGAAGCTTTCGGGAGCCTATCCAGTCATTGGCCTCGACCCACTGCAGAACCGAAGGGACGTGGCGCTCACGTGCGGAGCGGATGCCGTTCTCGATCCCTCGACAATCGATGCAGGTTTGGAACTGAAGCGAGCGACATCGAATCGTGGTGTCGATGTCGCGATCGAATATAGCGGAAATGTCCACGCCATGCAGGCCGCCTTGCGCGGGGTCGCTTTTGGGGGAACTGTCGTGGCTGGCGCATACCCTCCACCGTATGGCGCAGGTCTGGATCTTGGGGCCGAAGCACATATGAACCGGCCAAACCTGATCTTCTCCCGAGCGTGCAGCGAACCAAACCGGGATCACCCCCGTTGGGATGAGGGTCGCATCTTCGAGAATTGTAAGCGGTTGTTTCTAGAGGGCAAACTGACGGGCGATCCGATCGTCACACCGGTCGTGGCATTCGAAGAGATCGTCACGGAGTATCCGAAGATCATGAGCGATCCCGGGAGTAATGTGAAGTTGGGGTGTCGGTTCTAGTGTGGGCCACGTTATCCTTCGCTGTGTTCAGGATGACTGAGAAGGAACGAGATGATCGTGACGTATTATCCAAAAAGCGACCCCAACGGGGGATGGCACAAGTTGAAGAGCGGCCGGAAGGTGCGGAAGGAGACGGGGGTTGATAAGGAAGGGCTCGATGAGGCATTCACTTTTGCCAAGACGAGCACGAAGAACGGTGGGCTGCTCGTCGTGCGGCACGGTTACCTGATCTACGAGGACTATTTCGGGAAGGGGAATCGGGACGCGACACCGAATCAGGGGTCGTGCGGGAAGTCGTTCACGAGCATTGCTGTCGGAATCCTGATGGCTGAGTTTCCGGAGCTGTTCCCGAAGGGGCTCGATCAGGAGGTCTTTCGGACGACCCATCTGCCGCCGATCGCGTTTCCGTTGGAGGACAAGCGGAAGGCAGACATAACGCTTGGCCAACTACTCAGCTTCAGTGCAGGGATTCGTGGGAATAACCCTTGTTACGTGAACGGCGAGGAGACGGCTATCGATCCGCTGGGCCCCGATGGCTGGCAGGGGATGGAGGATGCACGCGCCATCGGCAAGTTGGAAGAGGATTTCTCAGACGGACGTCCGTTCTCGGCGAAGACCTTGTGGTGTGATCCTGGGTGTGGCTACTCGTATGCGACGGCATCGATCCATATCGCGTCGATGATGGTCAGGCACATCGCAG
This sequence comes from uncultured bacterium, assembly GCA_964471275.1. Classification (GTDB taxonomy): domain Bacteria; phylum Latescibacterota; class UBA2968; order UBA2968; family UBA2968; genus UBA2968. Next base: position 4,439 of record CAYYGZ010000041.1, read on the forward strand.
AGCGAGAGATGGAGCAGTATCTGCGGGACCGCGTGGCGCCGACGCTGGGATGGGGTGCCTGGAGCTTTGGCTATAAGAACACGGAGGCGCGAGCGCACACACCTGGTGGTGGCGGGATCGCGATCCGGGCGACGGATATGCTCCGGTTTCTGTATCTGCTGCTGCACGGAGGGAAGTGGGAGGACAAGCAGGTGGTGCCGACAGATTACGTAGTCCACTGCTCGAAGGCTTCACCCTACAATCCACACTATCCATACAGTCTGCAGTTCACTTGCAATTCGACCGGGCTCGACCCGGATCTGCCCGACGACGCTTACTGGAAAGCGGGATCGGGTGGGCACGCTCTTTACATTGTGCCCTCACTGGATATGGTGGTGTGGAAGCTGGGCGGCAGGGACGAGCAGTTCCGTGAGATGAATACCGGAATGCCAAAGGTCGAGACGGGAGGCGATCGGGAGGGTTGGGAGAAGCAGGTAGAAGATGGCGAGGCGCTGCGCGGGACCTTGCGGCGCGTCTGTGATTCAGTCCAATGATGGAGGCCGTATGGCGATTCCGGTAATATTCGACACGGATATCGGGAGCGACATAGATGATACGTGGGCACTCGCATTCCTGCTACGATGTCCGGAACTGGATGTGAGACTGGTTACGACCGATCGCGGGAGACCGGAATACCGGGCGAAGCTGGCGTGTCAGATCTTAGAAGCAGGAGGGCGACAGGACCTGCCCGTGGGGTTGGGACCGGAGTGGGAGGGGAATACGGGGCAGACACGTCAGGAACCGTGTGCAGAGGGTTATGCGCTGTCTTCGTATGCCGGGGAGATCATCGAGGACGGTGTGGGGGCGATGATCGATATGATTCTGGGGTCGACAGAGTTGATCACGGTTGTCGGGATTGGACCGCTGCCAACAGTCTCTGCGGCGCTGAAGCGGGAACCGAGGATCGCAGAGAATGCCCGGTTTATCGGGATGTACGGGAGTTTGCGTCTGGGGCACAAGCGGGATCGCGACAACGTGATCGCCGAGGCGAACGTGGTGAACGACGCGAAGGCGTGCCAGGCCGTCTTCGAGGCATCCTGGCCTGTGACGATCACACCGCTGGATACGTGCGGGATCGTGCAGCTCAAGGGCGAGTTCCATCGTCAGGTTGCCGAGTCGGACGACTTGCTGGCTCGCGCCGTGATGTCGAATTACGCGACGTGGTGGATGCGGGGAAAGGCTGCCGCGACTGACGCAGAATTGTGGAAACGCGAGAGCTCAATCCTGTTCGACACTGTTGCGGTATACCTCGCCTTCTCTGAAGATCTGCTTGTGATGGAAGATCTTCGCGTTCGTGTGACGGATGATGGGTTCACAAGAATCAACGAGAAAGCGAAAGTGCAACGTTGCGCGACAGAGTGGAAGGACCTGGACGCGTTTTACGACCTGTTGGTTGAACGACTCACGAACGGCTGATTGGAGATTGGGAATGAGCACACGTGATGCATCTCTGCCCGTTGATGGCCGTCTGTACGCTTTCAGGAATTACCAATCCGTGTTCCCCTTACCGGAGTGGGGTAGCCTGGTCGAGTGGAAGCGCGCGAGAAGGAAGATTCGCGAGCATCTCTGGTTGTGCACGGGGCTGAACAACCAGACGCTTACCTATCGGCCAAGGGCCCGCGTGGTCAGCAAGTTCGAGCACGAGGGAATCGTGATCGAGAATATCCAGGTCGAAACGCTTCCCGGGTTGTATGTGATGGGCAATCTCTACCGCCCGAAAGTGGTTCGGGATCGCCTGCCTCTGGTTTTGCACCCACACGGTCACGGGATGCGATCACGAACTCTGCCGTTGTCTGTGGCATCGGTTCCGCATCGAACGATGAACCACGCGCTGAACGGGTTTGCTGCCTTCGCGTGGTCAATGGTTGCGCACGACGAGGATATGATGCAGATCGAGCACCGGGCGTTGCTGTCAGGTCCGGAGAAGAAGGTCTGTAATGTCCTGGGACTGAGCGTCTTCGGACTCCAGCTCCACAATGGGATGAAGATGATCGACTATCTCAGTCGACGGAAGGATATCGACTCACAGCGCATCGGCTGCACAGGCGAATCGGGGGGCGCGACACAGACCTACTACCTGGCTGCGCTCGACGATCGCATCAAGGTGACGGCACCGGCTGTGATGCTATCGGGTCACTACCAGGGCGGCTGTGTCTGCGAGAACGCGCCGCATCTTCATCTGGAGTACAGCACACCGCACTACGCTGCTCTGATCGCGCCGCGACCGATGCTGTTGACCGGTTGCACGGGTGATTGGACGCACCATATGCGCGAACGAGAGCTGAGTAGGATGCGCGATCTGTATCGGCTGTATGATCGGGAGGACGCTGTGGATGGATTCTTCCAGGATGAGAAACATAACTATAACCGGCAATCTCGTGAACGTGTTTACGCCTGGATGATGAAGTGGCTGATGGATCCGAAGTTCACAAAGAAACGGATTCCTGAATCGAAGAAGCCGATTCCCAAACCGGAGCAGCTGCTGGTTCACGACACACCTGTCCCGCCTGTTAAGGGCGTCATCCGGTCGAAGAAGGCGCTGATCGACACGTGGATGAAGCTGCACGAAAGACCGGACGCCGTGGACGAGACGCGCAGCCTTCTGTCGCTCGAATTGCCGGTGAAATCGGATGTGTTGGTTCGAAATCGAACACCGAAGCACGCGTCCAGAGGGAAGGTCCTGGCGGACAACCGGATCGACTACGGCCGATTCTCGGAGAGCAGTCATCTCAGCTGCCGGTTTGTGGTTCCGGAGAAGGGACGACCGTCACATCTGGTTCTGGGCAAGTGGCCGAGCAGCAATGCCTGGCGGACATTCGTCAGCAAACCACCAAAGGCTGTTCAGAAACTGATCGACGCAGGTGATGGGGTGATTGTACCCCTGCTGTTCGGACAACAGCTGCCGAGAGAGATCGCCGCCTATCGGGAAGGTATCGAGTCTAGCTACCTCTACACCTCATACAACCGGACCATGCACGAGCATCAGGCTGGTGACATCCTCACGACGGTTCGACTCGCACAGATCGAGATGGGGATCGATCCTGCAAGCATTCGGATCGTCGCTGAGAAGGGGATCTCCCTAGTGGCCCTTGTTGTGTGGTCGGCTCTCTGCGCGCGGAAGGACATCGGGGTGTTTGCAGGTGATTTCAGCGGCATTGAATTCTCGAACCCGAAAAGCTGGGTACGGAACGCATACTTCCCGCTGATTCTGCGGGGGGGCGGGATGAAGAGCCTGGTGAGGTTGTGTGGGCGAAAGACCGGACTGGCGAGTGGGGTGGCACGGACTCAGGCAAATGAGCTGCCTTCCGGGTTCAGGGTCAGGCAGAAGGAATTAGATTTGGCGGGGTTGTTGAAGGCGTAGGACCACAGACCCACAGAGCAGCAGAACTCCTGGCGGCTACCCAGGAGTTACCCCCGAGTAAACTCGACTTCTGCCTTCACGGGTATGCCGACAAGGTCACGATCTTCGGATTGTGGCCGTTCTTGTTGGCTCAAAAACCCGTTTTCTGCTGTAGGTGTGCGAAAAGTGCCCCTGGGGGCACTTTTTAGTTTTAGAGGCGTTCTCCAGATTCATTTTGGCTTTACGGAGGACCTTTCTCGTGCGACATTGATCGGGCTGATTTGTGCACATTTAGAGCGTAAGTTGACGTCTAGGAGGACTTTATGAGTGATATGAAGATCGGGATTGTCGGGATGGGATGGGTAGCGGGCGCCCACATCGAGACGTTCAAGAATGTCGAGGGCGCGAGTGTGACAGCGGTCTGTTCGCGACGTGAACTGGACGAGAAGGAGCTGGAAGCGCAGTTCGGAACCCCGATAAAGGTCTACAGCGATTACGCGCAGATGGTTGCCGATATCGACGTGGTCGATGTGTGTACGCCGCACCCGTTACATCCGGAGCAGGCCATCACCGCGGCTGAAGCCGGAAAGCACGTGCTGATTGAGAAACCGATCGCGATCGATTGGGACAGCGCAAAGGCGATCCGCGATGCCGTCCACAAGGCAAAGGTGAAATCCTGTGTGTGTTTCGAGGTGCGGTTCTGCGGCCAGTTTGTGATGACCAAGTCTGTGATCGATCAGGGCTTGCTGGGCGACATCCACTATGGAGAGATCGATTATTATCACGGGATCGGCCCCTGGTATGGTCAGTATTCGTGGAACATCAAGAAGGATATGGGTGGAAGCAGCCTGCTGACCGCAGGATGTCACGCGCTGGACGCGTTGCTGATGTGTATGGGGGACGAGGTGGAAGAGGTCACGAGCTACGAGACGACGAGTTCGAGTGATCACTTCAAGCCCTACGAGTACGCCACAACGAACGTGACAATCCTGAAGTTTAAGAACGGGGCCGTCGGGAAGTGCGCATCTGTTGTCGACTGTCTACAACCCTACTACTTCCACACCCACTTGGTCGGTAGCCACGGGAGTATGCTGGACAATAAATTCTATTCCTCGAAAATTGGCGGCATCACGAAGGACAAATGGAGCACGCTCGACGCACCGCTCATCGATTCAGGCGATGTGAACGATCACCCGTATCAGCCGCAGTTTCAGGCCTTCGTCGACAGCATCAACGACGATTCGACGATGCCGTTGACCGATTTCGACACCGCATTCGAATCGCATCGTGTCGTGTTCGCCGCGGATCGTTCGGCGGCAGAAGGCAGATCCGTCAAGATCAGCGAGATGGATTAGGGTAAGGCGTAGATCCTCAACGCGAGGGCGCGAGGGCGCAAAGGGAGCAGAGAGATCTGGGAACTGGCCGAGGACATTCAGAACTTCTAGCACCTACAAGGCGAGCTACCGTAGGCCGGTCTTCAAGAGACCAGGCCAGAAGCTACTCAGTTGTGCTCTTCCCTGCCACGTGCCCCACGCTCCCTGCGCCTTTCCCCTACGTATCACTTGCCCTCACAGAGATATGAAGACAAAGCGGCTTGGCAGAACTGGATTGGAGGTCCCCGTCGTGGGTTTGGGGGCCGTCTTTGTTGGCGGGCAACTGGAAGGTGGTTCTCCCGGCCAACTGGACGAGAAGCGGGGTGTGGCCACGGTTGTGGCGGCGATGGAGGCCGGCTGTACCTTGATCGATACGGCTCCTCTCTACGGGAATACGGACAGCGAACGGATCATCGGGAGGGCGCTGAGAGAACGTCCCGAGCTCGCGAAGCGCGTTACCGTTACGACGAAGGTCGGACGCTCTGGGAAGGGACAGGACTACAGCTTCGACGGTGTGATGAGAAGCGTCGAAGGCAGTCTCGAGCGTCTGGGCCTCGACCGGTTCAGGATCTTGTATGTGCACGATGCGATGGGCGTCCCGATGGAATCGGTTGTCGGGAAGGGCGGGGCGTTGTATGCGCTGCGCAAGCTTCAGGAACAGGGCACTCTTGACTATGTGGGAACGGCCGCGAACGACCCGGAGGCGAATGGTCCGTTTATCGAGACAGGCGAGTTCGATGTCGCCGTCGTGCCGGACGCCTGGAGTCTGCTGAATCAGAGCGCAAATCGCTATATCTTTTCGGCGGCCGAAAAACACGACGTGGGAATCGCTCTCGCGACACCTATCGAGAGGGGGTTGCTGGCGACTGGACCGATCGCAGGCGCAGACTACCTGAACCGAAGCTTCACCCAGGAGATCCTGAATCACGCGGGGAAGATCAAGACGGTGTGTGACGATCACGGGGTGCCGATGGTCGCCGCGGCGTTGCAGTGGTGTGTTCGCCATCCGCTCGTGGCGACGACGATCCCGGGAGCGCGTACCACTGAAGAGGCCATTCAGAATATGGAAGCGGGGAAACTGGATCTGTCGGAGGACTTCTGGTCGGATCTCGAACCCCTTGCCAGAAATTTCTACGAGGATGGATTTATCAACCGGCCGATGCCCGACTGATTCTGAAAGACGACCAGTCAAGCCCGGATTCGGGCACGAGGAAATGCTATGCTGAAAGAACTTGAGTCGATCCCCTGGAAATGCCCCGAACACCTGGGTGAAAATCGAGTCGCGCCTCGCGCAACGCTGTATCCGTTTCCCACGGAGGCCTCAGCGAAGTCGGCCGACCGTGCCAAATCACGTTGGGTGAAGGGCCTGAACGGGAAGTGGTCTTTCAAGCTGTATGACAAGCCGGAGGACATCGATCTCGCAGCCGTGGGGATCGAGCAGAGTGAAGGCTGGGACGCTATTGCTGTGCCCGGAAACTGGACGATGCAGGGATACGACAGGCCACACTACACGAACGTGCAAATGCCGTTTTCGAATGAACCCCCTGACGTCCCGAGGGAGAATCCAACCGGTGTGTATCGTACGACACTAACGCTCCCGCGTGGCTGGGGGAAGCGACGGACGGTTCTCCATATCGGTGCGGCGGAGAGCGTGCTGCTTCTGTATGTGAACGGGCGATATGTAGGCTCGGGGAAAGATTCGCGTCTCCCGAACGAATATGATATCACCGACTATGCCGATGAGGACACCGACAATGCGATCGCGGCTGTCGTGATCCGGTGGTCGGATGCGAGTTATATCGAAGACCAGGATCACTGGTGGATGGCCGGGATCCATCGCGATGTCTACGCATACAGCACGGGCATCACCTACCTGGCGGATGTGTTCGCACATCCGAAACTTGAAGCGGACAACACGATCGGACGTCTGGATGTACAGATCGGTGTCGGGTTCAAGGTAGCCACGGAGCCGGGCTGGTCTGTCTCGGCCCAACTGTATGGCGATTCTGCTCAGCCAATGATCAAGTCCAGCAACACGGCAGAAATCGAAGTCGGCAACTCGGGGCATACGTGGCCTCGTCTGGAAGCCCGGATCGAGAAGCGGGTGAAGGTGAAGGCCTGGTCGTCGGAAGATCCGCAGCTCTACACGCTTGTCGTCGGGTTGATCAACCCGAGAGGGAAGGTCGTCGAACTGACGAGCACCCGAGTCGGATTCAGACGTGTCGAGATCCGTGGGAGAGAGCTTCAGGTTAACGGGAAGCCCGTTCTGATGAAGGGCGTAAATCGGCACGAGCACGATGAAGTTCTCGGGAAGACGGTTACCGATGTGACGATGCTTGCCGATATCAAGCTGATGAAGCAGTTCAATTTTAACGCCGTGAGAACTGCCCACTATCCGAATGACCCCAGGTGGTATGAGTTGTGCGATACCTACGGCATCTACGTGATCGATGAAGCGAATGTGGAATCGCACGATCACATCCACCAGATCTGCAGGGACAGACGTTACACACAGGCATTTCTGGACCGGGCGATGCGGATGGTGGAGCGGGACAAGAACCATCCCAGTATTGTCCTCTGGTCACTTGGTAACGAGAGCGGATACGGACCGAACCACGACGCGATGGCCGGGTGGATCCGGGGCCGAGATAGCTCCCGACCTTTGCACTACGAGGGAGCGATATCGATCAATCAGAGCGGGTTGAGCTGGGAGAGCGGCGAGCGAGCAACGGATGTGGTCTGTCCGATGTACCCGAAGATCGACTCGATCGTCGAGTGGGCGAAGGATAAGAAGGGCGAGCGGCCACTGATCATGTGTGAGTATTCGCACGCGATGGGGAACAGCAACGGAAGCCTTGCGGATTACTGGGATGCGATCGAGCACCATCACGGTCTACAGGGAGGATTCATCTGGGATTGGGTCGACCAGGGACTCAAAAAGAGGAACGCCGACGAGCAGGACTACTGGGCATACGGTGGTGATTTTGGCGATGAGCCGAACGACGTGAACTTCTGCTGTAATGGTCTGGTGTGGCCGGACCGGACACCGCATCCGGCGATGTATGAGTTCAAGAAGGTTGCTCAGCCTGTCGAAGTTTCGATCGGTCGTCTATGGCGCAGCGGGGTCGATGTCACAAACAAGCAGGACTTCAGAGATCTGGCCTGGCTGGCCGGGCGTTGGGAGGTCAAGATCGACGGTGTCGTGGTGGACGGCGGCGAGATCGAGACGCTGAAGACAGAGCCAGGCAAGACCGAGCGGGTGAAGCTTCCGATACTCGACCCAGAGATGTCGATCGGGCAGGAGTGTTTTCTGCATATCCGGTTCCAGACGGCCGCCGATACGAATTGGTGCGAGGCAGGGCACGTCGTTGCGTGGGACCAGTTCCTGCTTCCCTATAAGGGTAAGACAGGTGTGACGCGTCGGTCGTTTGAGAAGCCGATTCTGGTAGAGGAGAACGACGACCGGATTCGGATCAAGGGGAGTGGCTGGCGCGTCGATTTCAGTCGCGATCTCGGGCGACTCGAGTCCTGGTTGGTCAACAGCCGAGAACTGCTGACGAGAGGACCGCAGGTGAACCTGTGGCGTGCACCGACTGACAACGACGGCATCAAAGGAAAGCTCGATAAGGCAAACCGAGGTCAGGAAGGCAAGCCGCTCGGCAAGTGGCTGGACCTGGGTCTGGACTACATCGATCTCGAAGTGATTTCTCTCAGGGCACGCGAAGAAGAGGGGGCCGTCGTCGTAGAGACACGGCACGTTGCACGGGGAAAGGGAGACAAGGTCCTTGGGGACCACCGGCAGGTCTACACGATCGGGCCGGATGGCAGTATCAGGGTCGATAACACTGTATCGATCCGGAGATCGCTGGATGATCTACCACGGGTCGGTGTCGAGCTTGTTCTGTCGCCCTCGCACGAGCGAATGGAGTGGTTTGGTCGAGGTCCCCACGAGTCCTACTGGGACCGGAAGCGCGGCGCGGCGATCGACCGGTATGGGTCGACGGTGACGAACCGGTACGTGCCGTATATCGTTCCGCAAGAATACGGCAACCTGACGGATGTTCGCTGGCTGGCGATCACACGACCCGACGGGGTGGGCCTCCTGTTCAGCACAGATGAGCCGATGGAGTGTTCGGCAATGCATCACGCCGACCGCGATCTCTTCTCGGCACGTCATACGTGCGACCTGGTTCCGTGTCCTGACACGATCGTGAAATTGGACATCCACCAGCGGGGGCTGGGTACGGCAAGCTGTGGTCCGGATACGTTGCCTGCCTATCGTCTCGGCGCGGGGGATTACGAATTGGTCTACCGGATGCAGCCCCTGAGCGCAGGTGAGGATCCGGGTGTGGTCGCGAGGCAGATGGACTGAGATTTCCGCTCTCGCAAGGGTCAGGCTGTTTTTAGCGGGGCAGATCGTGTTGTATCTTGTGGGGGCCGGAATTTCCAGTTTCTCGATCGGGTCCGGTACTCGAGCGAGGGCCACGGCATTATTTTTTCGGAGTGACCGTCGCCTTAAGGTGGTTGTGAAAAGATTCGTCTGTCTGCTGGCATTCCTGCCTGGTGCTGGCGATGGACGGATAAACGGAGGAAGCATGAGTTATCACGTGTATGTATCGAACGCCGGAAGTGACTACTTCTCGAAGTTCCTGTTGGATACGGAGAGCGGCGCACTGACGCAGGAGGACAATATCCCGCTGGATGTTGCCCCGGGCGCGGTGGCGACAAGCGCAGACGGATTGCTGCTGTATGTGTGCCTGCGGAAGGAGAAGACGTACGAGGCCTTCCGCGTGAACAAGGTGACCGGGCAGCTTACGTCGATCAACAAGGTGCCCGTGGATGACGGCGGACCCTATCTCAAGACCGATAACACCGATGGGTATCTGCTGGCGACCTACTACGGCGCGGGTGCCGTGAGTGTGCATAAAATCAATGAAGATGGATCGCTCGGTGACAAGCCGCTTCAGTGGATCGAGACAGAGGCGCACGCGCACAGCATCCAGCTGGACAAGACGAACCGGTTCGCCTATGTGCCGCATACTAACCCGCCCAACGCGATCTACCAGTTTAGATTCGACGAGAAGACGGGCGAGCTGTCTGCAAACGACCCACACAAGATTCAGCCGGACACCTCGGAGGGGCCGCGACACTTTGTCTTCCATCCGGACCGCGACTTCTTCTATTCCGTGAACGAGAATGGAAGCACCGTGAGCGCGCACCATTTCGACCCGGAAACCGGGCAGTTGTCCTCCTTCCAGGTGATCTCAACACTCACTGATGACTTCGACAGAGCCGAGAACACGACGGCCGAGATTCGGATGACACAGGACGGCAAGTATCTGTACGCGTCCAATCGCGGGCACGACAGTCTCGCGATCTTCGCTGTGAATGAAGATGGCAGTCTGGATGCGATCGGCCACCAGCTGACGGAAGCAACGCCGCGATACTTCGACCTCGATCCAACCGGGACATATATCCTTGCCGTGGGGCAGAACTCGGGACGGATGGCGACCTACAGGATCGATAAGGGAGACGGGTCGCTGGAACCGATGGCCTCGTTCGAGGTCGGAGATTCTCCGCTGTGGATTCAGTTTGTGCTAAAGGGGTAGGGGGGCGCTGCACGGAATCAGCGGCAACCTGCTGCTTTAAGGAACGCCATGTATCTATTTTCCTATTTCAGAACGGAATCAGAGGCGCTGCATCTCGCGTTGAGCGAGGATGGATTCGCATTTGAGGCGCTGAATGGGAACAAGCCAGTTCTCGAGGGGACAGTCAACGCCTGTACGATGCGTGATCCCTTCATCCTGCCGGCAGAAGATGGTCGATTCCATCTGCTGACTTCAGATGGATGGAGGAGTCAACATATCGTGCACGCAGAATCGGATGACCTGATTACGTGGTCCGAGCAGCGAGCGCTGCCTGTGATGACGGATCATCCCTTTGCGCGGAACGCGTGGGCGCCCGAAGCCTTCTACGGCAGGGAAGACGGCGGGTATCGGTTGATCTGGTCCTCGACCGTTTCGGACAAACCTCAGGAGGATGTGCGGGACCACCGGATCTGGGCCTGTGAGACTGAGGATTTTCGGTCTTTCTCCGAGTCCCGGCTCTTCTTCGACCCCGGTTACAACGTTATCGACGCCACAGTTGCGCCGTATGGGGTTGCCTACCTGATGGCCTTCAAGGATGAGCGTGGTGAGAATAGAGCAGGTACGGACAACAAGGCGATCCGGACGGCAATGTCCTTACGGGCCGATGGTCCCTACGAGTCGGCTTCGGATCTGATCACTCCCCATCTAGTCGAGGGACCCACGTTGTATCGGAAGGAGGGGCTCTGGGTGATGCTTTACGACCACTTCACCGAGCGCCGCTACGGAGCATCCCTAAGCGATGACGGTCGGAACTGGCAGGTCTCGGAGGTGGAGATCGTCCTGCCCGATGGGCCCAGGCACGGAAGTGTGATCGAAGTGAATGACGAGGCCGCGGAGCGACTCAGGAGCCACTATGGATAGGGGGGATGTTTGAAGGCAGGAATTGTCGTCGACAAAGAGAAGGTTGAGATTGTCGAGGCGGATGAGCCCGATATGGCTCAGTATCCCGCCGGGGCAATCAAGATAAGGACGGAGTTGAGTGCCCTTTGCGGATCAGACATCCCGAGTTTCCTGCTCGATCAGGACGACTACCCGGGCAGGCTGGGGACATCGATCCACGAGGCGATCGGCACGATCACACAGAGCAATTCCTCGCGATTCAATGTCGGCGATCGCGTTCTCGCACTGCCCCAGCAGATTGGTGGCTGCTCTGAGTATTTTGTCTCGCATGAAAATGTGACGGTTCCCCTTATAGACTACCATTCCCAGGAACAGATCCTGATGTCGCAGCCGCTCGGAACGGTGATCTGGGCAATGCGCAAGCTCGGGAGCTTGATCAACAAGGATGTGGTGATTTTCTGTGCGGGGCCGATCGGTCAGATGGCCTCTCACACCGTCAGCAACTTCGGGGCGAGGACCGTGACGGTAGTCGATGTGGTCGACTTCCGGCTCAACGTGATCCGAAAGATGCGGGCGACGGCCACCATCAACGCAGCTGAGCAGGACCCGCTGCCCGAGATCGAGCGGATCACCGAAGGCAGGATGGCCGATTTTGCCTTTGAGATGGTGGGGCACAACACGGAGACGATCAACACCTGTATCGATGCCGTGAAGCGACTCGGGACGGTCCTGTGCTTCGGTGTGCCGGATGACAACATCTACCCGATCCACTACTCGAAGATTATCCGCAAGAACATCAATATCTTCGGATCGATCGGCCCGGAGGCACAGGCTGATTTCCCCCTGGCTATGCGCTGGATAGCCGAGGGGCGGATCGATGTCTCTCCCATTATCACGCACCGTCTGCCCTTCACTGAGGTTCAGCAGGGATTTGAGATGTTCACGCGTGAACGGGACAAGGCGATCAAGATCGTCTTGGGATATTAGTACGCGTGCCTGAGGCAGATGACTCAGGTCTGGTATCACGACCAGGAGGGCTGAGAATGTCCGGCGAATCTGACAGAGCATCCTCGCACACGCCCACAAAACCTGGCGATGGCGACCCACGAAGCCGCCAGTTTGGTCTGTCCATGCAGACAGATCTAGAGCCACACGGCAAACACAGGCAATGCGAAACCAGGAGACATGTATGGGTGCCGAACCGTTCAGAGGTGTATTCACGATTCCAACCACGCCCTTTACCGATCAGGGCGATGTAGACGTCACCAGCTTCCGGCGTGTGATCGATTTCTGCGTGGCGTGCGGTGCGCGCGGTCTCGTCTACCCGGTCAACGCCAGCGAGTTCGCGACGCTTTCTGATGAAGAACGCATGACGATGAGTGAGATTCTGGTCGAGCAGAATGCCGGACAGATACCGACGGTGATCGGTGTCCAGCATCTGTCCGCCGAGACATCGGTCAAGTTCGCTGAGCACGCACGCGAGATCGGCGCGGACAGCGTGATCGCCATGCCCCCGTATGCCTGGAAGAAGGCGCCCTCGATGGATGCGATCTACGAATACTATCGCGCGATCGCCGGCGCAGCCCGGATCCCGGTATTCGTGCAGAACAACTTGCCTCCGATCGGGATCGTGATGACACCGGAGTTCCTGAGCCGGATGTGTGACGAGATCGAGTATGTCGACTACGTGAAGGAAGAGACACCGCCATCGACGATGGCACACACCCGGCTGATCGATGTGAATGGCGGGTCCTGTAAGGGCGTAATGGGCGGGGCGGGCGGTCGCTATCTGGTCGAGGAGCACCGACGCGGCACGTGCGGCCAGATGCCCGGATGTCACGTGACGGATATCGTCGTACAGCTGTGGGATGCGCTCGAAGCCGGAGATACAGAGCGAACCAAGCATATATACAAGGAGATGAGCCCGCTCTTCCATTTCGAACACCAGTTACCGGGGTGCTATAAGGAAGTCCTGAAGCGCCGTGGTGTGATCGAAAGTGCGTACAGGCGGAATGGGCGGATGCCCCTGGATGAGGTGTCGTCAACGTATCTGGATGAGATTCTGAGGGATCTGGAGCCGTTGTTGACGTGGGGGGGTGGGGTGTAGGTTATGGGCAGAGGGGAGATCATTTCCTCCGTAGTCCGAGCCTGCCCGTGCAGTGTTTAGAAGTGGATAACCTCCGTGAGGTCTGAATGCCGAACGAAGCGATTGCGACCACGCCGAACATCCTGGTTATGATGGTCGATCAGATGCGGTTTGACTACATAGGATGCGCGGGCAACTCCTGGATCCAGACCCCGAATCTGGATCGGCTGGCACGGGAAGGAACCCGGTTTGCGCAATGTGTGACGCCCGTTCCCGTGTGCGTGGCGGCACGACATTCTTTCATGACCGGGCAGCGATGTGCGGCGCACGGCCGGTTTGGGAATAATGTCCCGGATCCCGAGCCGCAGATACCGACGATTATGGAGAGTCTGGGACTCGCGGGTTACCGGACCCGCGCAATCGGCAAGATGCATTTCCGTCCGGTGCGCCGACACTTCGGCTTTCACGAGATGGAGTTGATGGAAGAGATACCCGATTTCCGCGAGGAAGACGAGTATCTGACGTATCTGAAGGCGAATGGCCACAGTCACGTTCGCGAGGTTCACGGCGTTCGGAACCTGCTGTATCATCTGCCGCAGGTGTCGGTCATTCCCGAGGAACATCACGGCAGCACGTGGGTTGCCGACCGGACCATCGATTTCCTGAAGTCGAACAGCGGGAAACCCTTTTTCTGCTGGTCAAGCTGGATCGCCCCGCACCCTCCCTGGAATCCGCCGGAGCCGTTGGCCAGTCTGTATGATCCCGATTCACTTTCGCTTCCGCATAACTTTGATCGAGATGTCGAAACACTTCCCGGCCTTCATCGCGCTGTGACGAATGCGTATGATATGGGGAATGCCACACCCGAGATGCTCCGACGGGTGAAGGCGCTGTATGCAGGCAGCATCAGTTTGATCGACAAGGGGGTGGGCAGGATTCTCGATGCTTTGGACGAGTCCGGAACTGCGGAGAATACGATGGTGGTTTTCGTGTCGGATCACGGTGAGATGATGGGAGATCACGGGATGTGGCAGAAGGGCATGCCATATGAGGCCTCGGCACGCGTCCCGATGCTGGTCCGGTATCCGGGTCAGGTGACTGCTGATGCCGTGAGCGACGATCTGGTCACGTTGCTTGACCTCACGCCAACTTTTCTGGATGTGGCCGAACGAGATTATCCGGTTGGCCAGCCCCTTGCCGGGGCGTCGCTCTTGGGGAAGGCGGGTGGGGGTCTGTCGGGAACCCGGGATGAGCAGATCGTCGAGATCGGTCGGGGTGGGTCACGATGGCTTTCCACGAGGGGACGGAAGTGGAAATACAACCGATGGCTTTCGGATGGATGGGAAGAGCTCTACGACCTCGAGAATGACCCGCAGGAAGATCGCAACCTGCTGCTCGGCGAGCCGGACGAGATCCAAAGGCAGCTTGCCGATGAGCGACGCCAAAGGCTGACGGAATGGGAGCGGGACAATGGCTTCGAGGACTCCCTAACGCCTGGCGGCGATCTGGTGGATCTGGGGATGGCGCCCACCGACCCGACGGAACACCGTGTGAACAAACAGTTTCCCCTGTGGGTGGATCGACTGACTGAGGAGGAGGCCGTCTTGATGGAAAAGCGTGGTGAGACGGTCCTGAATGCGATTGCGGCTGAAGACACGTTCAAGTTGAGCGCGCTAGATCTGGCAGCCTTCAGGCGGTCCGGTGGGTCTCTTGAAGGGACAGATTACGCGGATCTCTGTTGATTTTCCGCCAAGTGTCTGATATGTGGCTGCCGCCCTTTTTGTGGCGCATAGCAACCATTCGGGAGTGCGATCAGCGTGGATCGTCTCTATCATCCGAGCCTTGAACTCAGATGGGTACGGCGGGTGTGACTTGGGCATCTTGACATCCTCCTGTTCCGAAAGATAAAGGATGTCCACTAAAGCGGGTCAACTCCAGGATCATCGATACGTCCCACAAGCCAATTAGACAGCGGCGTGATTCACTCCCGACTCGGCAGGCTTCCGCTTGCTCTCCCGCCTGGCTCTACAGGTGTGTCGGTCTGGTGGGCAGGGGCGCGGCGTTAGTAGCTCGGGGCGCTTGCGGAGTCGGCCAAACCACGTCGCAGTTGCTTGCCGATCCAGACCTGCGGTGTATAAGCTTGCCACAACAAGCCTCCTTGCGATGAGGATAGTGCGTGATTTTCGTCGATCTCACACTACTCTCCTTCGCAGTGAGGCTCAATTACTTTCACCATAGGCACTGAGTGACGTCGTGGCCAAACAGATCTCGCTTTATGCAGCATATGAAGGAATGTACACGTCTTATTGAAGGGCGATCGGCAAGTGAGTCTGGAGTGACAGATGGTACCCTTCGATACGGTAAGCCCTCTGCGGCCGTCACTGAAACCGACAGCTGATCAGCGATGTGCCTACTCAGGGTGATTGGTGGACGCTACCGGAATCAATCCTGAGTACACCCGAATCAGGCAAGTCTGTATCGCTGCCCGGGCCCCCGTTCAGTGGCTCTGCCTCTTCTCCTGCTCCCTCGCTCTGCCTACCCACCCACTCCCTGCATCAAGGCACGCATATACCCGAGTGAGAAGGCCATCCCGCGGTGGCGATACCCTTTGTCGCCCTCGATCACGGGGCAGTGATCCGGAATCATCACGCCGTCGAACCCGACTTCATCGTAGGCTCTCATAGCCTGGTGGGGATCGACATCGCCTTCATCCAGAAAGACCTCATCAAACTTCGGGAACTGTCCGATGATGTTCCTGAAGTGGACGTAGAAGATCTTCTGCTGTGCCCCAAACCGACGGATCGCATCGATTACGATATCCGTTCCCATCTCCGAGACCGTGCCTTGGCAGAATTCCAGACCGTTGCACGCACTGGGCGCGTAGTCCAGAAGACGCTGCATCGCGTCGTGGTTTGTCAGGAGTCGTCCCGTTCCCTGCAGGATCTCCATCGGTGGGTCGTCCTGGTGAGCCGCGAGTTTGACGCCGACGCGTTCGGCGACCGGAACGGCGTGGTCCAGGAACCATTCGAAGCGGCTCCACATCTCGTCAACGGATACGGCCCCGGAAGCGTGGGTCGAGTTGTCCGGGATCCTATCGAGATCGAAGCTCTTGATGCCCGCCCCGCCGCGTCCTCCCCCGTCATACATTCGCCAATGACCGACGACACCCGCGATCCCGAAGTAGTAACCCAGGATAGGGATTTCCGCTGTTCCCATGTTCTCCAACGTGCGCGTGACATTGGCCATCTGCTCGTCACGCCCATCCCCTGCAAGCAGGATCTGCTCCCAGTGGTCACGCGGTAGGTTCTCGATTCCCTCCCACGTCAGGTCGAAGGACTCTATCAGCTGTTTGGTCTCTCGCAATCCGTCGAGCTCGTAGAACCCTTTGTCCCCGAAGCGGGGGTTGTGAACGATGATGTGCGTTACACCCAGCTGCGCGGCGTAGCGAAGGTTTTTCGCAGTGAGTTGGTTGCCTGGGAAGCCGATGCCGAGTTTCATGGGGAGATGCCGGGGTGTAGGGGGTGGGGTGTCGGTAGAAGCGGGTATGGGAGTTTCTCTGCTCTTTCATGGGTTCGCGTGTCCGATCCATATCTACTCTGTTCGCCCGGGGCCGGCGATCACGGGATGCAGGGGGTGGTCCCACGGGCCTCCCGCTACCATCTCATCTTGGGCGCCAGCGGCGTCCCGCCCGCCGGTAAATGAGACGTAATCCGGTATGTAGATGATGGCGAGCGCGCGCCGCGGTTCTTCGGTCTGATTTGGACCCGCGTAGTGGAAGTTGCAGCCGTGGTGGAAGGTGACGCCACCGGCTTCCATCTCCATAGGGACAGGGTCGGCGACATCGTGGCCGCGCTCCTGCATCTTTGAAACGATCGATTCGCCTTCGACATCCAGTTTGATCCCCTCCTGCAGACCGAACTTGTGCGACCCTGGGCAGAAGTGCAGGCAGCCGTTCTCAACGGTGACGTCGTCGATGGCGATCCACGCGGAGAGTGAACCGATGGGATCCATCGGCCAGTAGGGATGGTCCTGGTGCCAGTTTGTCTCCTTGCTCTCCTGGCCACCAGGCTTGACCAATGCGTGATCGTGGTAGATCCGCACACTTTCGGACTTTGACAACTGACGTGCCGTTTCGGCCAGACGTTCGTTGAAGGAGAACGCTTTTACCTCTGGATAGTCGGTCCAGAGATTGACCATCTGGTTGAAGACGCGTTCATACACGCCGGATGAGCGGCCGCCACCCTCTGCACCAACGATTCGCTCCCGGTTCCTGGCGATAGCATCGTCGACAGATGCACGAAGACCGGCGATCTCGTCTGAAGAGAAGAACCCTCGATACCGGATGAATCCATCTTCCTGGTAGGATTCGATGTCGGAAGGTGTCACGGGTGTATCAGTCATTGTAGCCTTGCTCCTCCATTGCGTCCGTGAAGAAATCGAAGTCGTGTTTCTCAGAATCTGTCTTCCAACGCCCGATCGGATCCTTGCGCACGATGATCCTGGCAAGGGGGATGCCTAGGAACTTTTCGAGACGTACCAATGTCCTTTCCTGCTCCAGAACGAAGTCCTCGAACCGAACGGTGATGACGTTTTCGGGTCTCGGTGTGGCCTTCATGAGCTGATACTGGTAGTACCAGCTGATCGCGCGGCGCTTGCGAAGGTCATCGGTCTTCGGGTAGGGAATATCGAAGTCGCCGAGGTCGTCGGTGCGATGGTTGCTCAAGACCGAGTCGCGCGGGTCGCGTATCCAGTGGATGTATTTTGCTTCCGGAAATTTCCGGAGGATCCAGGGATAGACGAGCGTGGTTTCCGGGATCTTCCATCCCTTGTGTTCAGACTTGTCCTTGATCGTGTCCTCCAGGTAGCTTTCAATCAGTCGATCCCACTCGGGATCGATCTCGCAGGTCTGAAGGTCTGAGAAGTCCCACGAAAGATCCCCATTCCATTTAACGTCTTTGGCCATGATTCGACAGGCATCATACATCCTCTGGGGCGGCATCTTGTCTCCGGAACGGTTCAGGAGATTGCCCATGTAGACGCCGCTCGCATAGCGCGTATGGGAGATGGCGCGTGTGCCGGAATGGCCGCGACCGATAACCGTGATCAATGACAAAGGGCCTGCCAGAGTAAAGAGTAGACGGAGAGCCAGGTCCCGGCCTTTGCTAGATAAGACCTGGCACGACAATTGACCCGCGAATAAGGGACGTAGGAAATTACACCATAGCGTGACGGACGATCGAGGTCAACACCGAACCGTCAGGGGATGACTGATGGGATCAGATAGAGCTGGCTGTTGCCCGCTTGAGCGGAGTTGTAGAGGATGTCCTTGCCCGCAGGGCTGACAAGCGAGTGGGGATGTCTATCCTGGTGGGACATATCGAAAGGGGGGAGCGAGCGTGGCGATGTGTTCTACGGATTGCTTCTCGAGGTCGATATCGCAGTGATGGTCACAGATGCTGATTGATCCCTCGTTACCTGTCACTGCAATCGCATGGGGACGAAACTTCTGGCGGCGATCTCGGGTGAGAGGGTGCCGTTTGGACTGACCTGGATGGGCTGGTCCGTCAGCGTATTCACGGCTGAGAGCGTCCTGCCCTGGAGCTCGAAGGCGGCCAGATTCAGTTCGATCCTTGCCTTACGCTGCTCAGGGCTGAAGTTGCCGGCGATGATCAGCAGCCCCTGGCCCGGATGAGCGTAGAGGCTGGCCTTGATCTTCGGGTCTGCCGGGCGACAGGGGCCGACCTCGCCACGCCATCGCCGCTTTGACGGAGCCCGCGGCGATTCGAGCTTACCTCGACGGCGTCGGTCTGGACTCACACCCGCCGCCCGTCGCCCCGGCCCTTCCCGACCATCCTGAGTAGCGGGCGGCCTCTTGCCCGCGTATCGAAGGACCCCAGCCTCAGACGGAATCCTGCACTGAGCGAGTCCTTCGTCGGGCTCAGGATAAACTCCACGAGTCGAACGTGTCGAATACGCCGGCTGACAACGCACTGCGACAGCCCAGTGGGGGAGGTCCGTCTTCTTGGGTTCCGAATCGCAGCATCTCCGCTCGAAACGCTCGATTTCCTGCCTGAACGACCCGCTGATCCCGCCCGATCGACAGGTGATACCCCCGTCAACCAGGGCCCAGGTGCACCGACAGACCGCCCCGGAACCTTGCGCACGTGCCAAACAGCCCGTTTATTCGTCCTATCCGCCTATTCAATCAGCCGCTTTTCCCGCCAAACCCCCGACCTGAACCGATACCACACCGCAAAGAAGTGCGTGTAGTTCATGATGATCAGTGTAGACCACGCGATATACTGATGCACGTGGAAGACCCGGGCAAGCAGGATGACGGCGACGGCCATGACCCAGTGGATGACAACGGAGATCCACATCGACCAGGTGGTGTCACCCGCCGCACGAAGAGATCCACCGATGACGAGCTTGGCCGCGATCGCGATGGTGTGAATGGCCAGTAGACGGAGCATAGTTGCGGCCATGGGTTCAATCCGGCCGCCTGGGTCCGCGAATCCGGAGGAGAACAGGACCGTTAGCGGTTCAGCGAACCCAACAAAGACGATGACCATCGCGGCAGCATACAGCAGCGCGATACGTACGACAACGTAGGCT
>CAYYGZ010000042.1:0-1985 GCA_964471275.1 uncultured bacterium
GACTTACCTTGTCGGACCGAACGTGTGACGTCGGGTTGAACACGACGATGGGCACGATCCCCTCGGGTCCACTGCCTGCATCAGCGGATAGCGCCAATCCGTATTCGGCACCGTACTGGAGCCGACGTGCCCGAATCAGGATCTCGCTGCACGAATCGCTCAGCTCTTCCCGCTTGACCCGATCCCCCGAGCCGGTATAGTGACCGGACAGATCTTCGAGATGCTGTTTCCACAGCGAGACAAGATCATCGGTTCGAGCGGGTGGTCCTCCCAGAAGCGTTGCCATTGCCAGTATGCGTTCAGTTCGCAGAAGCGTGTTGCTGACCTCTGCCAGGCAGACGTGGACACCCGGAAGCGTAGCCTCCAGGTGGCTCGCCACTCGTGCCCCTCGCTCCTCCGCTGAACCGACGATCTCATCACTTTGATCCCAAATCACGAACGACATATCGGCTCCCGCATCGGAAGCCCGCTCCTCAAGGTCGGACAACAGTTGATCTGACGGACACCAAGACTCTTCCCCCAAAGGTACGTCGCCGCGAATTTCCCCTAGTTCTCGCTCAGCGTCCCGGGCAATGGCCGGATCAGATGAAGCAAAGCGGAGCCCCAGGTCTCCGTGAACAGACAGGATTTCGGGACACGCTTGTTCACGTGTTCCAATCGCACCGGGGAGCACAACCCGGTCAACGCCCGCTGCCGGCAGGAAGCGATACAGGTCTTCGAGATTCTCAGAATGCCACACGATTGTCCGAGAGTCGAATCCGAGAGCAGTGAGTGAATCTCGGCCACACTCCAGGTCTCGGAAAAGGCATTCTGTGTGTGGGATCCAGTCCGATCCAGCCCACAGACTGCCCACAGAGAGTTTGCCCTGGTCCAGCAACGCGCCGATTCGCTCCCGCAGACCGGATCGCCTCGCCACTTGATCAAGAGCCCACACGGTATCGATGGAGAAGCGGAACCCGGCGTTGTCTTCACACAACCGAACCACTTTTTCGATGATCTCGGTAGCCCGGGACAGACACGAGTGTGCGCTGCCGATGCCGCGCGGCTTGAGGAGTGAATAGGGAAGGAATCGCATACAGGAATGACACCTGGCCGGGACGCTAAGTATAGAACTGTGAGGGGGTTATGATACCACGATGGAATCGGAGTGTAAAGATGCAAAACAAGAATGGCATCGAGCTACCCCAATGCCATTCTGCCAACGATACAGTCGTTACTACTAAGAGTGGTTGAAGTCCTGAATCACCAGTCCGGTAAAGACTTTTGGATAGAAGAACGTCGATTTAGGCGGCATACGCTCCCCAGCGAGAACCACATCTCGCAACTGTTGCATACCGACAGGATTGAGATAAAACCCAATATTCTGCGGGGAGTCACTGACTGCCTGACGGACCTCAGCCTCAACTTTGATGAATCGAATCTTCTCTCCCTTGATGAGCGTCTCCGTGTCGAGATTAAGTATCTCGCCGAGTATGAGCTGCAGAAGCCCCGAGTCAAGCATCCGCCACGCTTCAGAGTGGCCCGCCTTGTCGAGACTGGCAATATCTACATCTCCCCGCAGCCTGAGGATCGTCACCGAGTCAGGGGTCCCCAGCAAAGCACCAAAACATGGCCGCCCGGCTTCGGCTCGCGACGCAACCATACGGATCAGAGTATCCACGTCGCTGAACGGAATCTCTTCCACCTCGAAGTAGTCAGTCAGCCCTTCTCGTAATCTCGCCAGATCCTCTGATGATACGTCCGTGACCACACGGTGGATCGGGTTGATGGCCATTCCTTCCGAATCATCCATATTGACGAGTGTCTGCATCCGATAGCAGACACCGTCTCCGGACTCACCGGCATCGGCCAGACGCTCATCACGATAGTTCACGGCGGTCTCGTATCGGTGATGCCCATCCGCGATGAAGAGTTCGCACGTTCCCAGGAACTCACAAACTCGCTCTACCGTCTTGGGGTCGTCGACACGCCAGAAAGAGTGATTC
>CAYYGZ010000042.1:1995-19699 GCA_964471275.1 uncultured bacterium
CGCGAAGAGCGGATCGGACTGGACGTGCGGTTCCAGAAGTGATCGAACGTGGAAGTTCGGATCGCTGAAGAGCGAAAAGATCTGACCAAACGCAGCCTCCGTTTGCCGAATCAGTTCGAGCCGGTCCTTCTTCGGCCCAGGCATCGTGTGCTCGTGCGGGTATATCCCACCTTCACCCAGTCGATGGATCTCGACAAGACCGACCAATCCCTGTCGGGATTTTCGCTTGATTCCGTTAGAGGTCGGCACGTCAAATGTCTGCATATAGACATACAAGGAGGGCGTTTCGTCGACCTGGAGGATCCCGTTCGCGAGCCACTCTTTGTAACTGGCTCTTGCACGTGTGTAGACATTCTCCGTGTTGCCGTCTCTTGATGCCGTCTTGCCCTGAATGACACGGACGATGTTGTTTTCGTGCCTATCATACAGCTTGTCCTGCAGCGCATCATCGATCACATCATAGGGAGGCGAGACGACCTGCCCCCCGTCGTTCACAAGATCCAGATTGTATCGCACGCCTTTAAATGCTCTGACCTCTGCCATCCCCTGCTCCTCGCGATTTCGTCAAATCTCCAGCCCATCATGGGCGACACGAATAGCCCAGGTTCGGACCCAACCAATGCTCGACATCCTGGACAGGTACAGCCTTACGCTCTGCATAGTCCGTTATTTGGTCCAGACCAACCTTGCCAATCGAAAAATACTGAGCATCCGGATGGGCAAAATACAGTCCGCTGACGGACGATGACGGCAACATGGCAAAACTGTCTGTCAAGCTGACGCCGATTCGTTCGTGCACATCGAGAAGGTTGAACAGCTTGCGTTTTTCCGTGTGATCCGGGCAGGCTGGGTAACCTGGTGCCGGCCGGATTCCTCGGTATCGCCCTCGGATCAGTTCTTCCTTGGACAGCGACTCATTCAGGCCATATTGCCAATCCCGCCTGACACGTTCGTGTAGATATTCGGCAAAGGCCTCCGCAAGCCGGTCCGCCAGCGCCTGGATCATGATTGCTGAGTAATCATCATTTGCTTTCCGGTAGGCTTCAACCCGCTCCTCTACGCCGTGCCCGGTCGTGACACAGAAAGCACCGATATGATCCGCAACGCTGGCGTCGATCGGCGCCACGTAGTCAGCCAACGAGAGGTAGGGTCCACCCGACCGTTTCGCCTGCTGCTGACGCAGATTGTGGAAACGCATCAACTCGCACGATCGCTCGTCGTCAGTCCACACGACAATGTCATCTCCGTCGCTGTTTGCCGGATAGAAACCGTAAACACCCTGCGCGGCTGCCCATCCTCCGCCAACCATGTCCTCGAGTATCTGCTGCGCTTCATCGAACAGCTTCCGCGCCTCGGCACCTTGTACCGGATCATCCAGAAGCTTCGGATAGCTGCCCCGTATCTCCCACGTGTGAAAGAACGGTCCCCAATCGATGTAGGGTACCAATTCACGCGTGTCAAAGTTGTCCAGTAATCGGTGTCCGGTAAAGTCAGGCTGTGGTACCGACTCCTCCGTAAACGCCACGACGTGACGCGAATGCCTTGCCTCCTCGACCGGGATCACAGGGCGGCGGGCATCTCCTGATTCAAATTCGGCCAGGGACCGTACCTGAGCTTCTCGGTTATCGGTAACGAGGCGATCTCGCCCGTCTTCACTCAACAGCGTCGTTACAATCCCGGCAGCAAGAGAGGCGTCTTTCACATGGAACGTCGGCCCACCGTATTCGGGAGCAACTTTCACAGCTGTATGCTTGCGGCTCGTGGTTGCTCCGCCGATCAGAAGAGGGCGATCGAAATCAAGCCTCTGCATTTCCTTCGCTACGTGCACCATCTCATTGAGCGAAGGCGTGATCAGACCGCTCAGACCGATCACATCGACATCCTGCTCACGAGCCGTCCTCAGGATATCCTCCGAGGAGACCATCACACCCAGATCTACGACCTCGTAGTTATTGCAGCCGAGCACGACCCCCACGATGTTCTTCCCGATGTCGTGAACATCCCCCTTTACCGTGGCCATCAGCACTTTTCCGCGCGTCGTCACACCGCCCTGCTCCGACGAATCTTGTCCCATCAACGGCTGAAGATGTGCGACTGCCTGCTTCATCACTCGCGCAGTCTTAACGACTTGCGGGAGGAACATCTTCCCTTCGCCAAAGAGTCGCCCGACGACGTTCATGCCATCCATCAAAGGACCTTCAATCAGCCCAAGCGGTGTGTATGCCAGAAGGGCGTGTCTCAGATCCTCCTGCAGATAATCGGCTTTGCCGTGCAGCAGGGCGTAGCCAAGCCGCTCCTCAACCTCACCGTCTCGCCAGACGAGATCCTCCTCCCGTCGCTTGCCTTCAGATTGCACGGATTCCGCGAACTCGACAAGCCGCTCCGTGGCATCCTCGCGCCGGTTGAAGAGCATATCTTCGACTCGCTCAAGCAGATCGTCCGGGATGTCCTCGTAAACCATGAGCTGACCCGCATTGACAATGCCCATGTCCATGCCGGCGTTGATCGCGTGGTAAAGGAAGGCTGCGTGAATCGCTTCACGCACGTAGTCGTTCCCGCGGAACGAGAAAGAGACGTTGCTCACTCCGCCGCTCACCTTGGCGTGTGGGAGCCGTTCCTTGATCAGCCGTGTCGCTTCGATAAAGTTGAGCGCGTAGTCGTTGTGTTCATCCATACCGGTCGCCACGGTCAGGATGTTCGGATCAAAGATGATGTCAGACGGATCCATTCCGATCTCCTCGGTCAAGATCCGGTAGGCCCGTTCGCAGACAGCCACACGTCCCTCGATCGAAGTTGCCTGACCGGTTTCATCGAACGCCATCACCACGACTGCCGCACCATAGCGCCGGACGGTCCTCGCATAATCCCTGAAGACGTCCTCCCCTTCCTTCAAGCTGATCGAGTTGACGATCGCCTTCCCCTGCACACACTTGAGACCCTCCTCGATTACGCTGAAATCGGAGCTGTCGATCATGATCGGGACCCTGGCGATCTCAGGTTCCGTGGCGATCAGGTTCAGAAAACGCGCCATCACCGCGGGAGAATCGAGCAGCCCATCATCGACATTGATGTCAATGATGTTGGCTCCCCCCTCGACCTGCTGTCTCGCAACATCAAGCGCCTTGTCGTAGGCTCCGTTCTTGATGAGGCGAGCGAAACGTCGTGATCCCGTTACATTCGTACGCTCACCGACCATGATGAAGTTGGTGTCCTCAGAGACGGCCAGCGGCTCCAGCCCACTGTATCGGCTCATAACCGGCACTGGCACCGGCTTCCGGGGCTCTCGCGTCGCCGCCGTCTCAGCGATGGCTCTGATATGGTCGGGGGTAGATCCGCAACACCCGCCGATCAGGTTCAGCCATCCTTCCTTGGCGAAGGAATCGAGGATTGCGGCCATATTCTCGGGAGTGTCATCATATTCCCCGAACTCGTTCGGGAGACCGGCGTTGGGATAGCAGCTCACATACAGCGGAGTATGTCGCGCCAGGTCGTTGACATAGGCGCGCATGTCAGATGCACCAAGCGAGCAGTTGATCCCAATGCTCAGCAGATCCGTATGCGAAACCGACTGCCAGAAGGCTTCGATCGTCTGCCCCGAGAGCGTCCGTCCGCTGAGATCGGTGATCGTCAGGGATACCATGAGAGGAAGTCGAACGCCGTGGTCCTGGAAATACTGTTCGACGGCAAACAAACCGGCCTTCAGGGTCAGCGTATCGAAGACGGTCTCGCAGAGAAGGATATCGACCCCGCCATCCATAAGGCCCCGGATCTGCTCAGAATAGGCGGCAACGACTTCATCAAACGTCATCGTACGGAATGAAGGGTCGTCCACGTCCGGCGAAAGCGACAATGTGCTGTTGGTGGGCCCAATGGCACCTGCCACAAAGCGAGGCTTGTCCGGTGTCTTGACGGCATATTCATCAGCCGTCTTTCGTGCGAGACGTGCGGCGGCAAGATTGATGTCGTAAACGTGATCTTCCAGCGCGTAGTCTGCAAGGCTGATGGAGGTGGCCGTGAAGGTATTCGTCTCGATCACGTCTGCACCCGCATCGAGGAATCGGTGATGAACCTCGGTGACGACATCGGGAAGCGTCAACGACAGGAGATCATTACACCCCCGTAAATCGCTGCCGTGGTCGGCAAAGTCCTGGCCGCGGTAGTCTGCTTCGCTCAGTTCGTAGCCCTGAAGCATCACACCCATGGCACCATCCATCACCATGATCCGCTCGTCCAGGATAGACCTTATCTTCTGCTCCGCCTCTGTCATCTAGCTCGTCTCAAGATACGTAGACCGTTCGGCCGTCCGGAAAATAGAAACGCCTGGACACGCAAGTGGTGCCCAGACGGTCGACAAATCTCTATACCCGATACTCCCTCGTGGTTGAGGCTCCACGAATGGTTACCCACACATCCGCCAGTCGTATCGGGGCTTCTCTTCGCGCTGCAGCTCTAGCCTGCCGCCTCCTTGCGTTTCTTCGCGTCCACACGCTTCTGAAACTGCTTCCGCATGTCCTCGTCGACCCGCTGGCCCTTCGTCTCGGATTGACGCTGAGCAACAGATGCCTGTACCGAGGCGATCTTGTTTTTCTCTTCGTCTGGTCGCGAATCATCCTTGATCCGCTGACCGATCGCCACCATCAGCTTCCGGTAGGTGTTATGATCTTCGGCGTTCGGATGAAGCGTAAAGGGAGGCATAAACTTCAGCCCGAGGGACTTGTTGCGTTTCCGTGGATCCGTCTCCTGAACCAGATCTCTAGGGAAGATCTGGAACGCAACCCGCTCTTTGGGGGGCTCCGCTTCCTGTATGTTCCCGAGGGTCAGCGGCAACCAGACCTCCACCTCTTTACCTGCCTTCTGAGCAAACGTCCGCATCAGAAGCTCTTTGATCTCGTCCGCGACTTCGAACTTGAGGATGAAACCGATGCAGGAGTTCAGGGGCATCAGGTTGTCATTCGCCTTCTTGAACATAGAAGGCATCAGCTTGTCGTGCTCTATGCCGGACAGAAGTGAACCAGGCGTAAAGAGTGAGATGTTGTCCACACCCAGATCGATCAGTTTGACATTCGTGATCGTCTTGAGTTGCTCTTTCTTCTCCATCTCCTCCAGGTGCTTGTGGATATCGTCCTGAATACCCTCCAAGTAATCGGCAACCTTCTTTGCCCACATCCCGCCCCCTGTGATGCAATAGAGAACCGGCTTGAAGATGTAGGGATCGAACTGATCGGAGGTGAAGGCCTCCGGTGCGTTCGGGAAACACGTGATCTTGTCGACACGAACCTGAAGAACCTCCTCGCCCTGTTTGAGGGCGCCTTCACCCAGCTTCTTCTCCGTCGTGTCGCGCGAACCTATCCAGGGCTTCCCGGTCTGGGCATTCGAGATGAAGATCGCTTCCTGGAGGAACGTGCAAGCAGCTGTGAAAAAGATCGTGTTACCGCCGGCCTGGGCCAGGGGTAACTCGTAGGAGACTTCGATCTTCTCACCCAACTCCAGGGGGTTATCAGCAGGGATGAAGTTTCCGCCGGGAAGCGCCTTAGGTCGACCAACAACGAGGGCCGGTCGGGGTCCCGCTTTGAAATTCAGTAATTGGTAGTTGAAGATGGTCGCGGTACCGCGACCACTGACGAGGGACGCCGCCTTGAGCTTGAGACGGGCGACGTTGCTCTGAACCTGCTGCTCCTTCAGACCTTTGAGCAACGCGTTGAGCGCCTCGGCCTTGGAGAATACCTGCACGCGCGAAAAATTTATGCCTGCAGCCTTTTTCGGAGCCTTTTTCTTCCCGCCGAAAAGTGCCATGTTTCCAGTTCCTCGTGAGTTCGTGAGGGCTCAAAAGCCCTTTCCTACTGGATTTCAAGAAATTAAAGAGGCCCGAGTAGAGTGTCAAGTGAAATGGCCCGAATGCCCGGGCAGCCAGCCACCCTTTAAGAACCGTATTCCCAGGATGCCAAAGCGGGACAGCATCAGCCCGTTGTAGGCCAGCCAGACGCCAGCAAGTCCGAATGCGTAGATCTGTGTCAGCCCCCAAACAACCGGCAGGTAGATCAGGAATGCCCCTGCTGCCATTGCCCAGAACAGAAAGCGCGTGTCGTTTGCCCCGATCAGAATCCCGTCGAGGATGTAGACAGCCCCACTAACCGGTTGCACGACGGAGAGAAGGAGCCCTAGACAGGCGACTTGGGTCACAACGGTGTCATGATCCGTGAACACACCGGCAATGGCCTCTACTCCGATTCCATAACCCAGACCAAATAACACCCCGATGCCCGTACCCCATAACATGCATCGGCGGCCGAAGGCGATTGCTTGACTGTCATCACGTGCACCAATCGCGTTGCCAACCAGTGTTTCTGCTGCGTGCGCGAAGCCATCGACGAAATAACTGACAACCGACCAGATCTGCCAGGCCACCGCGTGCGCAGCCAGAGGCACCTCACCCATCCGGGAAACGATCGACATACCGAGAAACTGTGTGAACAGAAGGCAGGCTGTCCGGCCGAACAGATTGACATTCGTGGACAGGATCGCTCTCGCACGGTGGAAGTCGAGCCGCCAGCGTTCGCCGACCACCAGGCTGTGACGCCTCACGAGAAGAACACAGGAAAGGACCAATCCGCACGCGATCGCCGCGACCGACGCCCAGGCTGCCCCGACCACGCCCAATTCTGGCGCCCCCCACTCTCCATATATCAACGCATAGTCGAGAAGAACGTTCACCAGATTGACGAGGACAGCTACCCAAAGAGGCGAAATCGCGTCGCCGCACCCTCGGAAGAACCCGGTGAGCACAAACATCACCAGGACCAGAGGGGCACCGAGGATCCGAACGTGGAGATACTGTTTCCCCCATCCGGCCACGTCGTCCGTCGGCCCTGCCAAACCAAAGCCGATTTCCCCGATCGGCGTCCTCAGAAAAACCAGAACGAGCCCCATCACTGCCGCCAGCAGAACAGACTGTGCCAGCACGCTCTTACATCCGCTGAGATCGCGTGCCCCGTATGCCTGAGCGACCAGTGCCGTCGTTCCCATCCTGAAGAAGCCGAGCCCCCAGAAGATGACGTCGAAGACGACGGCACCCAGAGAGACCGCACCAAGCATTGCAACCTGATCGAGATGGCCGACCAGAATCGTGTCTGCGAAACCGATAATGGGGACACTGAGGGAGGCAGCAACGCTCGGGATCGCCAATCGGAGTATGGGTCGGTTTGGGTTCATTCGGGGCACAAAAAAAGCAGGCAACCCACGCGCTGCCTGCGTATCCAAATCTGTCAGAAACGGCTAAAGGAAGAGCGCCATGAGTCCGCCACCAAACACCAGCGTCACACCAAGACGCCTGAAATGCTCATCACTTACGTGATCTCGCATCAGGGCTCCCAACAGAAAGCCGATCGCAATGCCCGGCAGGCCACAGCTTGCCCATACGACGGTTTCCCCGGTGACCAGCCCGAATTGCGCCTGGAATACGACGATGGCACACGCTAGTATGGTGAAATAGCCAAGCAGACTTGCGCGAAAGGCGTCGACCGGCCACCGCTGCTTGATCCCGATGAGCACGATCGGCGGTCCGGCAACTGATGTGCTCGCCCCCAAGACCCCACTCAAGATTCCGGACCCGACCCGGGCAACCCGCTCACGCTCGAACGGAGCTCCAGGTCTGATTCGCAACAGAGCAGCCAGGATGACCATCAACAGCCCGATGCCGCGCTTCATCGTGATCGAATCAACTGCCGTCAAAACCAGGGTGCCCGGCAGCAGACCGATCAGGGCACTCCCCAGCCAGGTACGAAGCAGGGACCAGTCGACCTTGTGGCGAACCTGGGAGAATTGGGCGATACCGAGGGGAATGTAAGCCAGCGACAGACCAGGGACGACAAGCTGAGCAGGATACACCTGAATCAGGCAAGCCGCCGCAATCAGCATGAAGCCGAATCCGGCAACGCCCTGGATAGTCCCCGCCACAGCAAGGGTGCCGCTGACCCACGCAACTTGCTCCCACGCGATATCGGTCACAGGAGCTCTTTCGTGCTATCGAGCGAACTCAACCTTCAGAGACGCGTTTCGTTCTGCCCGGTCATACCACCCTTGTGGGGCAAACTCGCTCGTATGGAGGTAACACCGAATGTTAAGATCCATCGATCCCTCCGTAAAGGTCAATATCCGACTCATTGGAACGTTCTTCTTACCGTGGTCTTTGGACATGGCCGCGCAGTTGATAAATGTGGTTCCCCATCTTTGCTCGACGTGAGACATCCCTCCCGTCGTGTCCTCCGGGTTCGTGTGTGTATGCCCACCGAACCACACATCGACCGCGCCGGGCTGGTCAGCCAGGAAGGCCTCAAACTTGCCCGTATCGGGCTTCCCACCGACCCAATACAGGTATGAGGCGCCGATTGGGGCGCCGGCTTCGAATCTACCGTGGTAGCCCTCGTCGACACCGACCCAATCGAGCGAGGCCACCGTCGTCCCTTTCAGCATGTGATGGTGAGCACATACGATGATCCGGTCCCGATTATTCATCACCTCATCACACCACCATTCGAATGTCTCGTCGGTCACCGCGCCTGCGGGGAAACCGCCGCGCTCACCCCGACCGACCGGTGGCCCCCCGTCATTGCGATCCCCCATGGCCAAGAACACGATATTGCCGACCTCAAACTTGTATCGATCCCATTCCCCCTCGACAGGAAAGGGTCGTTTCCCGGCATCGACCCCCGAGAACGCGGTGTTCCTTCCCAAGGGATCTACCCACTTCTTGAACCACCATTGCGTATCCTCGTCGGGACCGCTTGCATCGTGGTTACCCACAATGTTGTATACCGCCTCTCGATGATGATTCTTTAGAGCGCCATACTGGCGAACGACCTCCTCCCCTTCCTCATCATCCGGCGGTTCCTGTGCTCCCGAGAGATCACCGATGTCCAGCATAATGTCCCAGTCGAAAGCTGGCCCGCCTTCCTCGCCGCCCTGCTCCGACTGCGTGATCGCGTCTGCCAGACTTGTCCGATTGCTGCGCCGCAGATCCGAGCCGACGTGTGCATCACCTGCCGCCCACAACGTGAAGCCCTTGTCCTTAGTACGGCTACTCATCCGTTCCCCCTGTCATTGCCCGTGTAGACCTGCTTGCCTGCCACAAGAATCCGTGTCGGGTTGTCGTCATCACAGAACTCATCGACGCTCTGGTAGCCAATGGTCATGCTCACGCGGGATCCATCCGTGCGATGTCCCCCACGCGCCGGAAGACGGTGCTGTCGATGGCCAGCATCTGACCAGCCTCAACCGGTACGCGCACAGCCGGGTCAAACAGACCTGGACTCCGCGATCCAATCTGCATCAGACAATCTGTGTAGATGATCAACGGCAGGATGGAGATGTGTGCCCAGAACCACAAGTGTACATCCATTCTCGACCGTAGTTTTCTCGAGATAGAAGATCACGGTAAATAGGCCACGCGACCCCTGCACGTTGTCACGATGGAAGTCGTTCTCCCGAGACAAACATAGTTCATCGCCACGTGATTGTGCCGATTTCGTAGCGCCAGAATCTTTGAGCCGAGCCCCCCTTCAGCGGTTCGATCACCTCAGAGCAACCTGCCGTCCTCTCGAACACAGGATTACGATCCAACAGCGCTGACAGCCTCACGATGCGGCTGTCCAGATCAAGGACAACCCGATCCACTTCCGCGATACGATCACTCACAATCTTCTTTAGAAGTTGAGTCCCATGGGCGACTGGCATCCGTGTCGACAGAACCAGATAGCCACAGTGTCGGAAATACTGTATCGGATAGGGTGTAAGCACCGCTCATCCTCCCAAGAGATACTCAATTCGAGACAAGAAGGCCAAAGGCATCAGCACGGATCATCCTCGAATGGCAGGGACGTCCGGCCCTTAAGTTATCGGTTGCGACATGTGTAGTGACCCCGTCTGCACGTTATCTTTTCCCCCCGGAGACGTCACCTTTTCCGCCCCTGAAGTTGACAGAAAAACCATCTCCCGCTACAATCAGCACCTCACTCTCCAGCGAGGTCAACTTGAAGTCGCATACCAGCCTGATCTTCCCGGTCTACGTTCCGACCCTGATTCTCTCGTTTGGTCAAGGGTTGCTTATCCCGACGCTACCCATCTTCGCCAAGCAGTTCGTGACCAGCTATGGATGGGTCGGGCTGATCCTTGCGGCCGAGGGGGTCGGGCGCTTGCTGGGCGACCTCCCGGCCGGATACCTCGTTCGGAGAATCGGACGAAATCGATCCATGATTGCCGGTATCCTGCTCGTAGTCGTCTCGGTCGCGTCTCTGTTCCCAGCCTCCACAACCCTCACGATCATCCTGCTCCGGCTCATCTCTGGTTTTGGCAACGCCGTTTGGAACGTATCTCGACACGCATACCTGGCTGAGGCAACCGAACCACACGACAGAGGCCGCGCCATCTCAATCTTTGGCGGCGTCAACCGGATAGGCGGCCTGGCAGGTCCGGCGGTCGGGGGACTCGTCGCTGCGGGATTCGGTCTCAGGGTTCCCTTCCTCATCTATGCA
Source organism: uncultured bacterium (assembly GCA_964471275.1). Classification (GTDB taxonomy): domain Bacteria; phylum Latescibacterota; class UBA2968; order UBA2968; family UBA2968; genus UBA2968. Next base: position 12,522 of record CAYYGZ010000042.1, read on the forward strand.
ATCCTGGCGGGGGGCGCGTGTATTGTATCGGCGTTTTCACTGGGCGAGGAAGAGGCTGCCAGCCAGGAGGATGACAAGACTTTCCGGGTCGCCGAAACCGCTCGAACGCACTGGCGGGTCCTGGCCAGTGCGGGGACTGGCCAGCTCTGTGCGCAAGCTGTCCGTGCGGGGCGCAGTGTGATCATCCCGTTATATGGGGCAGACGTAATCGGTCTACAGGTCAGCGATATTGGGCTGATTCTGAGCCTGGCGGGGTTTGTCGACACATCGATGTTTTACCTCGCGGGCGTCATCATGGACCGCAAGGGCAGGAAATTCGCCGTGGTCCCGTGTTTCGCGATCCAGGCCGTGGGGATGGCGCTTGTCCCTTCCGCCAGCGGCTTCTGGGGCCTCCTTGGCGCGACCACGCTGATCGGGTTGGGCAACGGGATCGGTTCTGGAACGATGATGACGATTGGCGCGGACCTTGCCCCAAACGAATCGATGGGAGAGTTTCTCGGTCTATGGCGGCTCGTGGGCGACAGCGGTCACACGGGTAGTCCGCTGATTGTGGGTGCCTTGTCCGACATTGCCGGCCTGTCCCCGGCCACATACGTGATCGCCACGCTGGGTCTGATCTCCAGTGCGATCTTCGCGGTGCTCGTCCCGGAGACGCTACACGCTCGTCCGGCGCCGAACGACAAACGCAAGTAAGGTTGATCCGTATCGAAGTCAAACAGACATACAGAATGGGCGCGGAACCCGAAGGTTCCGCGCCCTTGTTGCGTGAGAATCCGTCGGCCAGATTAGCCGAGGAGTGACAGCGCGTTCTGCGGCAGGACGTTCGCTTGAGCAAGGAGCGCCGTGCTCGACTGAGTAAGGATCTGAGCAGAGATAAACTCAGAAACCTCTTCAGCAAAGTCCGCATCCCGGATACCGGATTCAGACTGGGTGCCGTTTTCAATCGAGTTCTCCTGATTCCGGAGACTGAAACCCATCCGATTCTGGAATGCGCCTAAATCTCCGCGTACTTGCGAGACATTCGCGATCGCAAGATCCAGCGTCGAGATCGCCGTCTGTGCCGATCCCTGCTCAGCGACTGACAGACTCCCCAGATTCAGGAAAGAGCCAGATGCTCGCATATCGCGGATGTTCACCTCAAGACGGTGTGACGAGGCGTTATCAGGACCGATCTGGAACTGCCCGCCAACCCCTTCATTCACAATCAGCGAAGTGCCATCCAGATCCCCGTCACGATAGCCATCCGTGGCGGGGTTAATCCCTTCGGCAGCCTTATTCCCGCTGAGCGTCAAGGTCACACCCAGCCGATCGAAGTTGGCGACAATCGAGCTGCCGCTCGCAACAACCCCGCCGGCTGCGGCATCCGTATCCAGTGCCGGACCAATATCGATCGTCTGCGTCGCCACCCCATTGCCCAACGTGATCTCATTATCCGTCGGGTCGGTGTCGATGAACGTGTAGTTCCCGGCTGCAGCACTCGACAGCGAAACCGCGATGACACCTGTTATGGATGAGGCGAGAGCAGTGGAAACCGTTGGATCGGCATCGGCTGTGTTGCCAAACCCCGATAGCACCGTCTGGCTGTTGTACGAAGTCACGCTTGCAATACGATCGATTTCGTTCGCCAGTTGCACGACCTCGGCGTTCAGAGACTCCCGGTTTGCGTTGTTGATCGTGGAGTTTGCAGATTAAACAGCCAACTCCCGCATCCTGATCAGCATTGCGCTAACCTCGTTAAGCACACCCTCAGCAGTCTGTATGAGGTTGATCGCAGCCTCTGTGTTCCGGTTACCAACCCTCATGCCGTTGATCTCGGCACGAAAGCCCTCTGAAATACTAAGTCCTGCGGCATCATCCGCTGCCCGGTTAATCCGAAGACCCGACGACAGGCGTTCCAGACGTTGGCCTAAGTTCCTGTTGTTGATCCGTCTGTGTCGCTGGGCGTTGATGCCAGGGACGTTGGCATTGACTCTAAGCGGCATACAAGCCTCCTTGTTTGAAGGGCGAGCCCCTGTTCGCCCAAACCGGCTTCCGTGCCGGCCAATACTGCACGAAAACCCGATTTGTTACTACTTGACGCCTCGCGGCACCACTAAGGCCTTCCTTACTTCTTGTTTTTCAACCATTTACGTGGAAACTATCGGCGCATCTCAAAAGTGCTTTAGTAGAAACTGGCCAGATGGAATGGAAATTGCCTTGATTTACACTGCTGCATACGCCTAGATTTATACGTCTTGATTTTTCAATAGATTACGGCAATCGGAGATATGCGATGGCGGAAGAAAACGACGCCCAGAAGAATGATGTAGAGGCAGAAATGCTCCGCACGATGCAGGAAGAGCTGGGAGGCGATGCCCCGGCCGAGGGCGGAGATGGCGGCGCAGATGAAGCGGGCGCTGATGGCGAAGATGTGGACAGTCTCCTCGAAGAGGAGATGCTCAAAGCCACGGAGCAGGAAGGCGGAGGAGGAGGCGACCCGATGGGTGCGTTGGCGCCGATGGTCGATGCTCCTGCCGTTGCCGACCAAGGTGAGGAAGTAGAGGGCATCAACAGGCTCACCGATGTTGAGGTAGAAATCACCGTCGAACTTGGTGAGAATCTTGTCCCGATACAGGAAATCATGGAGTGGACAACGGGTTCCGTCGTCGAACTACAACCCGAAGAACACGAGGCGGTCCGTGTCCTGCTAAACGGAACCCCGTTCGCCATGGGTGAGATCGTTGTCGTCGGAGATATGTTCGGCGTCCGGATCGTTGAACTGCTGGACCCACCGGAAGGGGGACATCATTGATCCCCGACATACCCCGTGTTGGCCTGGAAGTAGAATGAGGAGAAGTAAACCTCCATTACCTGGCCCTCATACAGAAAGTCATTCAATCTTGACTTGATGTCGTCCTTCACCACGTCCCTACCTTCTTTCGACCGCAGTTCCTCGTGAGTTGCAGCGCTCAAGGCTGCGACCACCTGATCCCGAACACGATCATAATTCTTCTCATCTTCCATCTCTGACACAGCGCCGCTCGGCCCCACCGCCAGAGTGACATCCGCGACGATGAACAACCGTGCCTTTGCCGTTCGAGGGTTCGCGATAACGCGGCCCAGGTCGAAGCTGCTCTCTGGCTCATCCCCGTCAGGATAAGTTCGCACTCGACCGGACTCGTCAGCTTCCACCTCGGTTTCGACCTCACGCCCAAGGTGCCATCTTACCAGGAAGTATCCCCCAACAGCCTGGAGTACAAGCAGCACGATCACAAGAGGCAGATACCTGAGGACGCTCCCTTTCGGTTTGGGAGGCGGCGCAGCCTGCGGCTGCTGCTGCTCCTGTTCTTCTTCTTCAGCCACGTCCTACTCCCTCGTGGTCAGTCTCGAACTTCTCGACCTGAACTACAATCTCATCCGTATTCGTCCGGACCTGCAGGATTTTCTCGTCATACCGCTCCATCTGACAGCGATAGGCAACAATCATCTGGGAGGCCCAGAAGATGAACGCCAAGATAAGAACCTGCATCAGCCAGTCCATCACGCACCTCAAAGATGTAGGGTTTGACAGGCCGTGAAAGCAACCCTAAACTCCCCGGAATGAACAGAGAAATCATAATGGCTACCATCAGCGTGGCTGCCACCATCGCCCTCGCCTGGATTGCCGATCATCCGGCGAAAGTCACTGGATCGATCATTACACTCATCGCTTTCGGCATCATCACGGTCATTGTCCGGTTCCGTGGGGATTCGACAGAGCACACGACAAAGTGGAAGCGTACTCGCCGGACCACCGCGAAACGCCGATGATGCCATCACGTGTTTCGGTAATCATCCCCGTTTTCAACGAGCAGGAAGCGATCACCCAGGTTCTTGCTGATTTACCCCGCCACCTGCTTCACGAAATCATCGTAGTGGACAACGGGTCCACGGATCAAACGGCCAGTCTGGCCACCGAGGCCGGAGCTCGGGTCGTGAGGGAGGGCCGCCGAGGCTACGGTAGCGCGTGCCTCAAGGGAATCGCCTGTGCCGACACCCCCGACATCGTTGCATTCGTCGATGGCGACTACAGCGACCATCCAGATGAAATGACACGTGTACTCGCGCCTCTGATCGAGGGCCGAGCCGACTTCTGTGTGGGGTCTCGCGTTCTGGGACATCGCGAACCCGGTGCCCTACTCCCTCAGGCCCGTTTCGGGAACTGGCTGGCGACGGCCTTGATTGCAGCACTATTTGGTGTGGACTACACCGATTTAGGGCCCTTCCGCGCGATCAAAAAAGTGACCCTGGACGAGATGAACATGCGGGACCGAACATTCGGTTGGACCGTCGAGATGCAGGTCAAAGCCGCCCAGAATCGAGTCAGAACGTGCGAAGTTCCCGTCTCATACCGAAAACGCATCGGTGTTTCCAAGGTCACGGGCACCCTCGAAGGCACGATCAAGGCTGGCTGGAAGATCCTCTTGACGATCCTCAAACACGCAACACGACCTACCTAGCTGTTCTGGAGCAGATACCGAATCGTCTTCGCAAACCGCTCCGCGCCCTGGTTGCTGATCTTGAAACTGTCCTGACGGCGGGATGCATCTCTCAACGCCATCATGAACCGCGTCTTGTTGGGAGTGCCCTCGACGCTGACGACCTGCACCATAGCCTCGCGCGGCTTCTCCTCTACAACAGAATCGACGCTGCGGGAAATGGGCCTAAGCGGCTCATCCTCGGGCCAGTATTTGAAGAATGCATATAAGGTGATCGACACGAGCAGGATCGAACCAAAGGTCGAGGCGACCACAAAGAGGCTAAAGTAGAGAGCTGACCCACACAACACTGCCAGCCCAATCGCCGAAAGCAGAAACCAGAATGACATGCCGTGTGAAACGGCTTGCATCGGCGAATGCGCTGCAACAACAGCAGACTCCCGGCTCTTCCCGTGAGTTTCGTCTCTATTCGGCTCGTTACTCACCCATTCGCCTCTGTGATGAAGGTTTTCAACTTCTCTCCGGCGTTATTGGCCGCTACCACTGCAGCAGAGCCCTTCTCGCGGGTCCTCATCAGTTCATCGGCAATTTCCATTGCAGCCATCATGGCAATCTTGGTAGTGTCTGCTAAATTTCTCTCCGCCGCGATCGCGGTCATCCGTCGATCCACGTCTTCGGCGATGCGTCGGGCATACTCTTCAGGCTGATCACTCACAAGCGTGTATGTCTTCCCGAAAATCTCAACTTGTGCCTGCTGCATCAGGTCTGCCATGCTGGTGCCTCTGAGGTGTGACAACTGTCCATGGCCAATCTAAGCACGGTGTCTTTGGAGTGTCAAGACGGCCCGGCAAACCGCCTTTCAACAAATTATGGAAAAACCCTAAAGGCTGCTGCCCCGCGAGCCGATATTTGAAGAGAGACGGCAATCCAGAGAAGCCAGAGCGACAATGTCAAGACGCAAAAGGGAAGAACCAGATGCCAGGAATCGTAACACCGGGAGCGGGTGCCTCGTTCGACACGGTCCCGTTACCACCGGGGCCCGAGCAGGATGACGTAACGGTAGAAATCACACCGGCAGAGGGCGACACGGTAGAACTCTCTGGGGGAGAACCTCCCGCCACGTATGGGCCAGCGGACTTCAGCGATCGGTTCCGATTTGATATCCAGAACGGTATGCTCGACGCGAAGTTGCGATTCCACGCCGTCACATCTCGTTCCCGTGGTGCTGACGTAGCGGCCTACTCGGAACGTCAGACAGTCGAATTCCAGGTCACACAAACTGCGGGCACCGGAAGTCCGTCGTCAGCACTTTTCGCGTTACAGTTCCAGGACGCCGATCCAAACGCAAGCGATGCAACGTCTCAGGTCGAGGGCAGAGCAGAATTCAACCGTATGGCTGCACAGAACCTAGGGTTGCTTTCTCAGCTCTAGGGCACCTAACAAAAGAAAGGGAAGCGACACTCCCCTGTCGCCTCCCTTGATCACTTCCGAGCACCACAATCCGGTCAGATCTGTTCGCTGTCTGTCACCGGATCGAACCGGACCACACCGTCCGTAGCGGACACCAGAATCTCCACAATCCAGCCAGACACTTCCAGACCATCGACTATGATCGTCTTCGGCTCCCTACTGACCACCTGGGAGTCCCGCGATATGCGCTCGAATGCGTGACACCCCTCATCATCAATGCAGAAGTAGCGCTGGGTGCGTCCCTCGGGTGTGCCGCCAAGCGTCGGTGCCTGCTTGCTATCCAACTGGGTCATTTCTCCTCCACTGTCGTGTATAGCCGGCGTTCCTCGATGTAGTCACGAACTGCATCTGGCACCCAATAGCGGGTCGGTTTTCCCTCCAGGATTCGATCTCGAATAGCCGTCGACGATATTTCGATCAGAGGTGTATCCAGAAAGTGCATACGGTCCTGGAACCGTCCGTAAGCGGAGTCTCGTGCTACCCCAGGACGGCTCAGAACCACAATCTCTGCCAGCTCCACGACTCGCTCCGGTGCGTACCAGCGATCAAAGTCTATGGCATTGTCCGCACCGATCAACAGCCATAGACAGGCCCCTGCCTCACGCTCTGCCCCAATATCTTCCAGTGTCTGGACCGTGTACGATTTTCCCACCCGGTCTACTTCGGCCCTAGAAACGGAAAACACGGGGTGACCTTGGATTGCGCGTTCGACCATCGCGATACGATCATCGCAGGATGCGCGGGGCCCGGACTTGTGAGGGGGGGCTCCCGAAGGAACCCAGACAAGGCTGTCGAGACGACACGCTGCGACGGCCTCCTGGGCCAGAATCAGGTGGCCGATATGGACCGGATCGAAGGAACCGCCCAAGATACCGATCCGCCTAGACATCAAACTCCGGGCTTCTCTGGCTCGCCCGCAAGCTGTCCAGTGACGCCATCCTCGGGCAAAGGACCTCGATCCGATAGAGTCTTCTTGACTTGTTCTCGCTCGGTCTCAACCTCGTTGCGTCGCACTTCCGACATATCCTGACTGGCGAGATCTTCGAGAATAGCTAGGGCTTCTTCTAAATCGCCCTTCAGGCGAAGAGCACGGGCCAGCACCAACCGAACCTCCTGCCCCATCCCCGTATCCGGGTACTTCTCTAACATGCGTCTACAGAAGATCTCACTCGAGGCTGGGTTTTCCCATTTCAGGTAGTTCCGCGCGATCATCAGATCCTTCTGGGCGAGCTTCTCCTCAAGATCGTTGAT
>CAYYGZ010000042.1:19709-23937 GCA_964471275.1 uncultured bacterium
CTGTTCGGGAAATCCTCCACAAATCGCGTGAATTCCTGGATCGCGCGAACGGTCTCTTCTTGATCGTGATGGATGCTTCGTGACTCGTTGAAATAGCACATACCGATCTGGAATCGAGCCTTGTCCACAAACTTGCTGACAGGGTATTCATTGATCAGCCGCTCATACTCGAATATGGCGGTCTCGAAGTCTCCAGAACAAAAATATGCCTGCCCAAGGCCATACTGGGCGTCGTCGACCAGGTGTGAACCCGGAAAATCGGACAGCAGATTCCTGAAGAGCTGCTGAGCATTCCAGCACTTGTCTTCGACCAGGGCTTTCTGAGCGTCTCCCAGGTAGGCTTCTGCAGTCTTCCGACGCTGCGTCTCCTGGGCGCAGGCCGTTACCAGGAATGCTACGGCAATTAAGGCGTATCCAGTTACTCTCGGGATGATCAAGGTCTACTCGCTTTGGCTGCTCTTATGCGACGGATCTGCTCTTCTGCGCGGGAAAGGTACTCAGATTGAGGGTAGTCGACGGTCAGACGCTTGAACTCGATCAAGGCGCTCTCTGAGTCGCCGAGCTTCAGGTAACAATAGCCCAGCTTGATCTGGGCATCATCATCCTTTTCTGTTTCTGTAAACTGGAAAACGCGCTTGAAGGCGTCCAGCCCTCCCGAGTAGTCCTCCACCGCGTAGGCGCACTCTCCTACCCAGTACTGCGCGTTATCTGCCAGTTCCCCTTGAGGCGCTTGCGTCAGGATCTGATTGAACATCAGCCTGGCGTCGGTATACTCTTGAGCGTCGAACGCCTGAAGCGCTCGATCGTAGAGCGCATTCAAATCGACCTTCTGCGGTAGTTCGTAAATCGTGGGTGACGGTAGCGACGACTGAGACCGACTCGCAAGCAGCTGCCGGCGAAGCTCCTGGAGCTGCTCAGAGACCGTCGCTAGTCTCGCCGCCAGTTCGCTGTCAGAGGCGTCCAAGACATCCATGCGCTCTAGCAGCCGAAGCTCTAGATCGGACAATCGCTCTGCCAGACCCATGACCTGGGCCGTCAGCATCTGGTCACCGGAGATCGTCTCGACCGGGACCCCACCTGGTGTTTCCACATCTTCCGGTGGCGGCCCGAACTCCTCGTATCGGGTGGTCGCACAACCGGCCGCAAGCGTCAGCAGGAGGCACGGCAGAATCCAGGTTTGGGTACTCACAGGCCTGCTCCCTTGAACGATGGTCCGGAAAGTTTGTTCCTCGGCGCCGGACATCTGAGAGAAATCGGCGTAACTGTTGGATTTTCTGACGCCTTACGTCTGACGCGTCAGAAAGTAAGCATTGGTCTGAAACGAGTCAAGAAAGAGGCCGTCGCACGTCTTGACGGGAGGTTGGTGGCCGCTTAAGTTCGCGATATGGATGAGCTAAAACATAGAGTACGACAGGGCTATTCTCGCGGCTGGGTCGTCTCCAAATACAGCACGGTTGGCCTATGGCCCTCGGAGCGGGAAATCTGTCTCCAGTTCTGGTCTGCCGGACAGGAAATCCTAGACCTTGGCTGTGGTGCCGGTCGAACGACATTGCCGCTTATCCAGGAAGGTTACCGCGTGGTCGGTATCGACCTCGCCAAGCCGATGGTCGATCAGGCGCGGCGCTTCACGGCAGGCGCCGTCGTCCCGTGCCCTCTGGGCGTGGGCGATGCGACAGACCTACCGTTTCAGGCAAACTCCTTCGACGGCATCCTGTTCTCCTACAATGGAATAGAGCTTATACCCAAAGAGAAAGGGAAGGTTCGGGCACTCGAGGAAGTCTATCGAATCCTCAGGCCTGGAGGTCACTTCATCTTCACGACGCACGCTTTCGAAGCACTGAACAAATACATCTACTCACGACTCCAGCGTCTCGCCCTCCAGTTCGTGAACCGTGCCCTTCGAAGGTCAGATTTGGACGCTGAATTCGGCGAGATCATCACAGATCTCGATCGCAACGTCGAGGTCTATTACATGCAGATCAACTCGCCCAGAAAGTATCGCAGACTGCTTGGGAGTGTGGGATTCGACCTGGCATACTACAGTAGCCGGTCACGAATTGACGCAGGCAGACCTCCCTCACGCTGGGCGGACTTCGACAGTGACTTCAAATTCTATGTCGCCCGGAAGGCAATGCCGTGATGGATGGGATACTCGTTGTCGGTTCTACGAATGTCGATCTGATCGCCACAACAGCCAGCCTACCCAGCCCGGGTGAAACTGTGCTAGGAGAGCATTTCCTGCAGGCGAGAGGAGGCAAGGGTGCCAACCAGGCGGTGGCTGCCTCCAGATCGGGCGGCAGTGTCACGGTGTTGACCGCCATTGGGGATGACCTCTACGGTAGGGAGTGTTTAGACGGATTCGCTGCGGAAGAGATAGAAACGGATTGGATCCAGTGCATACCAGGCGTGTCGACAGGGGTCGCCCTCATCACGGTGGATTCGCGTGGCGAGAACTGTATTGTCGTAACTCCTGGCGCCAATGCTGCCTTGACCGAAAAAGTGATTCAGGCGGGATTCAGCAGGTTTTCGGGTATAGGTGTGTGCGTGTGTCAGCTCGAGACGCCGCTCGATGGTATCTGGAGTGCGCTTTCTCTGGCGAGGAAGGCTGGCGCGTTCACGATCCTCAACCCGGCGCCCGCCCAACCTCTCGACGATGATTTTCTCACCAACGTGGACTGCCTCACACCCAACCAAACGGAAGCCGAGCTCTTGACGGGAATCCGACCGGAATCGACAAAAACCGCCCAGATCGCCGCTGAGCGGCTTCTGGACAGGGGCGTCCGTGCGGTCATCATCACAATGGGTGCCCGCGGAGCTGTATTGGTAGACGAAGAAGGGATGATTCACCAGCCTTCCCCCGCAGTCCAGACAGTGGACTCGACGGCCGCCGGTGATACGTTTACCGGGTGTCTGGCAGCTCGGATTGCTCTTGGACAGGCACTCAGGCAGGCACTGCCCTATGCCTGTTGCGCCGGGGCTTTGGCCGTGACGGTGCGTGGGGCACAGCCAGCCATCCCAACCCGACAACAGATTGAGCGCCTTGCCTCCGATTTTTTACCAAAGGCTAATTGACCGCACAGAGGGCTTGTCGTATATTAAAGTCCCCTGTAGGATGCCACAGTTAAGTCTATATTTAATAAAAGAATACCCCTAGCTCTCCCTCTCATCTCCCCGGAAGCCACGAAAGGTTCCGACCCGATGGATAATTCTGATGAGTTCGAAGATCTCGTTCAGGAATTGGAGAACTTCGAGACCGAGGCCAAAAGTCTCCACGAGAGGATCGCTCGGTTGATGAACGATGCCCGAGAGATCTCGGTACTGGCCGACGGTATGGAAGGTGAAGCAGAGGTTGTCGTTGAAGGCAACGACGACTGAAGATTATGAATATCATTGGTGAGAAAGCAGGCGTTGCACGAATAGCGCGCCTGCTTTTTCTTTGCTATCGTGACAACTACACTCCTGATTGCCATCGCACTCCTCATCGCTGTCGGTGTCCGCTATCTGGCCCCCAAACCCGAGCGCTGTCCCGACTGTAACACGGCAAGGGAAGATGATGCGCCAATCTGCTCGTGCGGATGGATATTCGAGATACCGGATGACAACGACCCACTCGAATATGGAGAACTCGAAGATGAGACCTAGGACAGGCTATACAGCCCTGATCCTTGCGCTACTGCTGGCCTCGGGCGTCGCAGCCGAGATCAACACGGCAACCGGTCGTTTCTACTTTAGGGACAACAACCCGTTCCCGGATGACACGCTAGGCCGAATTGCCCTGTTTCTCATCCAGCAGAACCGGCTGGAAGGGAATGCCTATGTCTCCCAGGCCGTAGGAGAAGGCATCGTCGAATATCAGATCCGGTTTTTCGACAACGGAAACAAGGGGCTCGTCGACGAGGCGGATCACGTAAGCGTGCGCCGTTATACGATCCCCGCCGATGAACCAGAGCCCACGGGAGAAGAGACAACGGCCCCAGTGCCGGCACCAGATCCTGCGACTGATGGAGAGGAAGCGCCTTCCCCGCCAGCAAAACCGAAGACGCTCGAGACACGATACATCGATTATGTCGACCACGGTCTCAACGGTCTGGATGAACACGACTACTACTTTCTAAACGGCCGCCGGTTCGACCTGGCTGGACGGGAGCGCTCGACAATCCTGGAGTATCGAAGTCAGGTTGCGACGGCGATCAACGTGTTCATCGAGAACATCGATTACGATTCGATC
>CAYYGZ010000043.1:0-301 GCA_964471275.1 uncultured bacterium
CCTTGCGAATCCTCTCGTCCTCTGCCTCCCCTTGTTGATGTACAAACCAGACGGCTCGCCATTCACTCAGTTCTGCAAAGAGTGGGTGGCCATCTTCTACCTATGGGCGCTGCTGACATCCATCATACCTCAATTGAGGTGTTTCGGTGCCGGCGTCTTCTACACGTACAACAGCGGTCTGCCTGTAGCTTACCTGAGCGCTGGCCTGATCGTCTCAGGAGATACGCCCGCGCTGATCGTCGGAGTTCTGGCGTTTGTGTGCCTAACTCAGATTCTGCGTTCAACCCTAAAACGCAGGAAC
>CAYYGZ010000043.1:311-1292 GCA_964471275.1 uncultured bacterium
CGGAGGGCCTTGAGGCCATCGCTGAATCACTCACAGGATTGCCACACGGGAACGTCTTCACCATTCCTTTTGGACTATCCGAGCCTCTCGCTTACAAGACCGGGAAACAGTTAGTTTGGGGCGGACACGGATACGGCTTCAAGAAGCTGGAACCCTATTTCCCGATTATGCAGGTGCCGCTGGAGACAGTCATGCGAAGGGAAGATGTCCGATACGTTGTTGTGGACCGAACATATTTGGAGCTCGACAATGTCCTGAACGGCGATGTCTATCTCCGTCCCATGTTGAGTCAGGGACCCTTTGACCTCTTCGAATTGGAAGAGGATCAGTCGGATGACTCTGACGGCGGCGGCGACAAGAGCGCCGAGGTCGCAAAATGCGTGTGCTAATGCTAAACCACGAGTTTCCGCCGGTTGGCGGGGGCGCGGGTAACGCCACTCGCCATCTCACTACAGAGCTTGCCCGTCTAGGCGTCGACACCACCGTTCTGACGGGATCGTTCAATGGCCAACCGAGGCGTGAGTCTGTCGATGGTGTTCACATAGTGCGACTGCCATCGCTCCGCAGGCACCGGCTCGAAGCCTCCCCCCTCGAGATAGCGTCCTACACAGTGTCGGCCGCGGTGGCAGCTTTGGGATGTGGCGTGCTCGCCCGTCCAGACCTTGTTCACGCCTTTTTCGGTCTGCCTGGCGGCGCGATTGCCTATGGGCTAAAGAAGGCCCTGAACTTGCCCTACATCGTCTCCTTCAGAGGACGAGACGTCCACGGTGGAAAGCACGCATCCGAACAGGGCATTGGCGGCATGATGAAGCGGGCCAGCCTACCTGTCTGGCGTGGCGCTGATAGACTTGTGGCCAACAGCCGTGGACTGAGAGATATCGCAAACCAGGTTGAGCCTGAGGTCCAAATAGATGTGATCCCCAACGGGGTTGACGTCCGGCGCTTCTCTCCCTTGAAATCAAAGTCTCACGTCGTCCGGGT
>CAYYGZ010000043.1:1302-23884 GCA_964471275.1 uncultured bacterium
TCCGGGTCCTGTTTGTTGGTAGGCTCGAACCCTACAAGGGGCTCGAAGATCTCCTCAAAGCCGTGTGCATCCTCCAGGCATCGAACATCAGAGGTTTCTCTGTAGAGATCGTCGGTCAAGGCTCTCTGGAGGGTAAACTGCGTCACAGAATCGCTGAGTGGGGAATCGGATCTCACGTCAGGATGGCAGGGCAGGTCCTACCAGATCAAATGGCTGACGTCTACAGAGATGCGGACCTGTTCGTCCTCCCCTCGCACGTAGAAGGGATGTCTAATGCGATCCTTGAAGCGATGGCATCGGGCCTGCCGATTGTGGCAACGAAGATAGCCGGTAGCGAGGAACTAATCACGGAGGGGGTAGATGGTCATCTCGTAGAACCCTCATCGCCAGAACAGCTTGGTCAAGCGCTTGCAAGACTAATGAACAGTAAGAAGGAAAGGATGCAGCTAGGGACCGCCGCAAGAGAAAGCGCAAAGAGACGATCCTGGGGCGGTGTAGCGCGCGACTACTTGCAGGCCTATCAATGCATCTTGGAAGGAGCGTCGGTATGTGCGGTATCGTCGGCATCCTGAACAACCGCTCACCCGTCGATCCCACCGTTCTCGGCCGCATGAATGCAGAAATCGAGCACCGAGGGCCTGACGAGGAGGGCCTCTACCTCGATGGCCAAATCGGCCTGGCCATGAGACGTCTGAAAGTCATCGATCTCAAAAGCGGCACACAGCCGATCGAGAACGAAGACAGAACGTGTCGGATAGTCTGCAACGGTGAGATCTATAACTTTCCGTCCCTGCGGCAATCCCTGATCAGCCGAGGCCATCGGTTCTCGTCTCAGAGCGACACCGAGACGATCCTGCACCTATACGAGGAACACGGGGTTGGTTGCGTCAATCATTTAAACGGCATGTTCGCCTTCGCGATCCACGACCAGCGTGACGGAAGCGTACTGATCGCGCGGGACCGGATCGGGATCAAGCCGCTCTACTATGCCGAAACGAGCCAAGGCCTTATCTTCGGCTCGGAGATCAAAGCGATACTCGCCCACCCGGACGTCTCTCGAGAGCTCGACCCCTACGCTTTGGATGAGTATCTCACATTTAAATTCATCCCGGCCCCCCGCACGATATACAGCACCATCCGGAAGCTTCTACCAGGCCACCTCATCCGCTGGCACGACGGCCGTGTGAACATCGAGCGCTACTGGTCCCTGTCCTTCGACACAAAGGACAACCGTTCTGAGCGGGATCTTTGCGACGACTTCGAAACCCGCTTTACCCAATCCGTTCGCTCGCAGATGCTCTCGGACGTACCCCTTGGTGCGCTCCTCAGCGGCGGCCTCGATTCCAGCATGATCGTCTCGACCATGGCATCGCTGTCCAACCGACCGATAGAGACATTCTCAATTGGGTTCGAGGAGGCATCCTACAACGAGCTGGATCACGCTCGGACTGTGGCCCAGCACTTCGGAACCCGGCACCACGAGCTGGTCGTACAGCCCGACATCTCCGCGCTCTTTGATCGTGTGGTTGGCCAATTCGACGAGCCCTTTGGCGACTCCTCTGCTGTCCCGACTTACCTGATCTCGGAACTTGCGCGCCAGCACGTCACGGTCGCCCTCTCCGGCACAGGAGCCGACGAGATGTTCGCCGGATACGAACGTTACTGGTCGGTGCCTCTTTCAAGGCCGTTCCAGAGACTGCCTTCGGTGATACACAAGGGCCTCGCCACGACTCTCGGCGTCTTCCCGACCGGCCACGCCAAACGCAGCCTGATTAACCGTGCATATCGATTTCTCCGATCACAGAACACAGATGCCTTCGCACGGCACTTGGGACTCGTCAGTATGTTCGACACAGAGTCAAATGAAGAGCTCTATACGGACGACTTCTTGTCCCGCATCGCATCTCGCTCGCCCTCGGATGCACTGAGACCACACATAGACAACTCCGAGACGGTCCACGATCTCGATCGACTGCTCGGTCTGGACACACGGACCATCCTGCCCGACGACTATCTGACCAAAGACGACCGGATGAGCATGGCCACGTCGCTCGAGCTTCGCGTGCCATTCCTGGACCACACGCTCGTTGAATTTGCCGCCAGTTGTCCTGTGCACGTAAAGCTGCGCGGCTTGAAGAAGAAACTGCTTCTCAAACGGATGGCTGCTGCGCGCATCCCCAAGCCCATCCTCAATCGCCCCAAGCACGGGTTTGAAGTGCCTATCGCGAAGTGGATCGGAAATGAACTTGCCACCGAAGTCGACGCGCTCCTGCTGTCGGACAACAGCCGTCTGCGTGCTTTCCTTAGACCAGGCATCATCCGCAACCTGGTCTCTCAGCATCATGCCAATACACGAAACCACAGCCGTGAGATCTGGTCCCTTATGAGTCTGGAAATGTGGCTGCAGAAGGAAGCGGTATCCGCCTCTGACATCGCGTCGCAAAGCGCGCACTCCTGACGATGACCCAACTCACCCTCGACAGGACTGTCGCCTACTTCCGCGCCCGCCGACAGTTGACGATCTGGATCGGCATTGGCCTTCTTGCTTTCCTTGTCCGGATAGTCTTCGTTTCCCAGTTCGCGCCAGACCGCGAATGGTCAGATGCAGCGATCTACGACAGTATCGCACAGAACCTGCTGGCCGGCAACGGCTACTCCACTGACGGGATAACCCCGACACGTGATCGGCCGCCAACCTATCCGTTCTTCCTTGCTGTTATATACGCCATCGTCGGTCGCAGTCTGATCGCAGTCGTAGTCATCCAGGCTCTGCTTTCGGCCTTCACTGTGGCCATGGTCGCCTGGCTGGCGACACAGGTGTTCGACCGCCGAGCAGGATTCTGCGCGGCCTTCCTGATCGCCGTCTATCCCGCCTTTGTCTACTACGACACTCGCATCCTGCGTGAAGGACCCACTACATTCCTCCTCGTCGCAACGATCTTCTCCGCCTGGCGATCACGGAGCGGCCGTCGATTCGACTACGGAGTCACCGGGGGCCTCATCGGGATAATCAGTCTCTGCAGACCCGAGACACTCGTCCTGCTGGTTCCGGCCATCCTGATTACCTCAGTCGATCGGTTCTCGCTCACACGTCTGTTCCGACCAACGATCTGGATGTTCTTGGCGGTCCTAGCCTTGTGGACACCGTGGACAGTCAGGAATCAGCAGACCTTTGGCTCCTGGTCGCCCGTGAAAGCAGGGATCGTGAGCACCATCTGGTATGGGAGCCGGTGGGCAGAGACGGGCGGGGATGAGCAGACGTCTGAGAGCCGAGCCTCCTTGAAGGGGGAATTCTTCGATAAGATTGAGGGCGCGACCGATGCCGAATTCGAGGATCGCTTCAAGAAAGAACTGTCAGCTGATCTGTTCAGCCGTCCGCTCTGGTTCGTGCAGATGGTCGGTAAGAAGGCGGTGATGTACTGGAAGGACGCAAATGGTGTGAAGAAAACCCTGCCACGCATCCACCCGATGCTCCCTGCAATTCTGAACACCGGATACTACACGCTCCTCATTCTGGCGATCGTCTCATCTGTCGCGTTCAGACGGCACAATCGGGTTCGCGCTCTGGTTGCAGCGATCGTCATCTATGCCGGCACCTACGCACTCCTTCACGTGAGAAATCGCTACCGCGTGCCTTTGCTACCGGTGGTCTTCATCCTCTCCTGCGGCGGATTCTGGTACCTATACGACAATCTGGTGCAACGCTTCCACGCACTGAAGGACCCGCTCGGAAAAACCCACGTCTGAGTCCCGGCCTGGCCATCTCTGCCTTCTGACCCCACCAGCATCCGCTGTCCACACCGCAGCGCCAATCTCAGCAGAAAACCCTTAATGGATCTGCCTTTCTGCCGATAAAAAGAGCAGGGAGCGTCCGTGGTATACCCCTTGCTCCCTTAGACACACGGTATTCTGTCTGAAGCATCTGGCCATCCCACCACCCTGATAGAATATTGACCCATCCCATTGTAAATACAATGCTTACGCCATTATTCCATCGAGACCACAGGACCGGAATCAGGCCCTGGCCGTGGAAAATAAGTTCCGGTAAACCCTGAAAACAGGACGATCCGCCTTGTCTCAGACAGCCGAACAACCTGCCGAATTCTACGATCGCGAATGGGCGAATACCTGGCACGACATGAAGGTCTACAGCCCGGTTGCCCGACACACACGTCGCCTCATCAAGAGCCGTCTGGACCGAATCTCTTGCGAATCCCTGATAGACATCGGGTGCGGCAGCGGCGAGCTCCTCAAGGAGTTGAGCCTGTCCCCCGATATCGCGCTCTCCGGCGTCGATTTTTCGTCGACCGCGATCCACCAGGTGTCGAGCACGATCGATGGCCAGTTCGAGGTCGTCGACATCCAGAAGGCCGCTCCCTCCTTCTCCGCTGACATGGGCGTCTGTTCCGAGGTGCTTGAGCATCTAGACGACGATGAGTCCGCACTCTCGAACATCTCGAAAGTCGTCAACCACCTTGTGATCACGGTTCCGTCGGGACCGCTCACGCAGTCGGCTTTGGACATGGGGCACGTTCGGCACTACACGCGTGAGAGCCTCAGCGACAAGCTGGCTCGGACCGGCTTCGACATACTCGATATACGTGCCTGGGGAACGCCTTTCCACGACCCGCTCTATGCGTGGGTCCGTTCGCTGTCACCGCAAGGCACTACGACCGGAACCTACGGACTCGGACGACGTCTCGTGTCCTCAGCGCTCTACACGCTGTTCCACCTCAATGTATTCAACCACGGGCACAAGCTCATCGCACTGGTTCGCACATCTGGAGATCGGTCATGATCGCACTCGGAATCGCTGCACAGCACGACGCCGGCGCAGCACTCATCATCGATGGGAAAGTCGTCGCTGCCGTGAACGAGGAACGACTCAACAGAACGAAGCTGTTCTGGGGCTGGCCTGAGGAATCGATCGAGGAGGTACTCAGACTGTCTGGAGTGAGCCGATCCAAAATCGATGTCGTATCGATCGCAAACCAGACACACAGCACATACGCCGCCGCGCACTGGGAAGGCCTCTACCCCAAGGACATCAAGCGTCAGATCCTGATCGGAATGTCAAAGCTTGGTCTGGCTCGGATCGTGGGCGGTACGCAGATCGGGGCAAAGCTCTACCGGACGCTCAACGGCAAGACAATTCGCTTCTCGAAGACGCGCGAGCTCGAAGCACGGGTTCGGGAACTCGAGATCTCCGCACCCATCGATCACGTCGACCATCACACGGCTCACCTGGCCTCCGGGTACTACACATCGGGTTGGGATCATTGTCTGAACATCTCGCTCGACGGCGTTGGCGACGGATACTGTTCCCGCATCGCCGTGTGCCGCGACGGCAGGATGGAGACGATCCACAGCATTCCCTTCTACCACACACCCGGTCAGTATTACGGTTTCGTCACGGGCTGGGCGGGTTTCACGCCCGGAAAACACGAGGGCAAGATCACGGGTCTGGCCGCCCACGGTGACCCAACGGGGGTTCTCCCCTACCTGCGAGACCGCATCGACTACTCCGAAGCGAGGTTTTCATTCGTCAACCACGGTATGTGGGCTTCGGCAGAGTATGAGTATCTCTGCCCGATCTTCGACCGCTTCAGCAAAGAGGATGTCTCCGCAGCGATACAGATGCACCTGGAGGATATCGTCTCACGCTACGTCGCGCAGGCGGTTTCCAGAACCGGTATCGGCAACGTGGTCCTCTCCGGCGGCATCTTCGCGAACGTAAAGCTCAACCAGCGAATCCGCGAAAGCGCCGGTGTCTGCGATGTCTACGTCCACCCGAACATGGGAGACGGCGGCTTGGCCGTAGGTAGCGCACTCTCCACGGTCGCCGATCGATCATCGATCGCGCTCGAATGGATCCCCAACGCCTACTTCGGAACAGACATCGACGACGCGGAAATTCTACAAGCCCTGCAGACCACGGGACGGGATTTCCGCAGAAGCGACAATGTCGAAGCCGAGGCTGCGCAATACCTCGCGGACGGACGCGTCATTGCCCGTGCATCGGGCAGGATGGAGTACGGTCCCAGGGCGCTCGGGAACCGATCGATCCTCTATCAGGCAACCGACACGACCGTCAACAAGTGGCTCAACGAGAGCTTGAACAGAACAGAATTCATGCCCTTTGCGCCGGCCATCCTCCGGGATCACGCGGACAGCTATTACCTCGGCTACGAGAAATCGCACCGAGCGGCAGAATTCATGACCATCACATACGATGCGACGGATCGCTGCAAGGAAGAGGCGCCGGCAGTCGTTCACATCGACGGCACGGCACGACCTCAGGTTGTCGATGAAATGACAAACCCCGCGTTCCACCAGCTGCTGACAGAGTATGAGCGTCTCACGGGCTATCCGCAGGTCATAAACACCAGCTTCAACATGCACGAGGAACCGATCGTCAGGACCGCCGATGACACCGTACGCGCCTTCGAATCCAGCAAGCTGGATGTGTTGATCCTGGGTGATTACATCCTGGAAAGTGAGGCGGTTTTCGCTTCGCGAGAAACATTGGCAGAGGCCACGGAAGATCGATGACACGACACACCACCATTACGATCATAAAGGCCGGTGTGACGCTCACCGCACTCGCAATCCTGGCCTCCCGGATTGATCTCTCCCGTGTCGGTGACGCAGTAAGGTCATTCCCGATCACGTGGATTCCTACGATGGCGTGTCTTCTGATTGCGAGCCTCCTCTTCAGCACGCTCAAGTGGCAGCTTGTGCTGAAGGGGCTCGGCCAGACCGTCGACTTGCTTCACCTAACCCGCCTGTTCTGGGTTGGACAGTTCTTCAACACCTTCCTCCCCGGCAGGACGGGTGGCGACATCGTAAGAGCGGTATCGCTGTCGGGCTCACAGACAACCCGTTCCCGGGCGATTACCTCCGTTGCGATTGATCGTGGCACCAACCTGCTGGCACTCGCAACCATTGCCGCGCTGGCAGCCATTTCTGATGTCCAGCTGCCCGGTCACATCAGAACAGTCGTCTGGCTAACCGGGACAACTGCCGTGGTCGCTGCCTGCCTCCTCGTCGCAGGACGCCACCGTGTGGTTCAGCTGATACCGGAGAGATACCGCGACGGACTCGAAGCGCTCGTCCCGGCAGATCTCGTCGGGGTCCCGATGGCACGTATCGCAGTACTCGCCATCTCCGTGCAGATCCTGATGATCGTGACCAACATCGCTGCCGCACGCGCGATGGGATTGAGTATATCGGGACTGGCTCTCTTCACAGCCATACCCATAACGGCCATCATCACCGCTCTCCCGGTTTCCATCAACGGATTGGGCGTGAGAGAGGTCGCGTATGCCGGCCTGCTCTCCTACTTCGGGATTGCACCAGAAGAGGCAGTTGCCCTCTCACTCGTGATGACGGCAACGATCGTCGGGTGGAGCCTGATCGGCGGATTGCTGTATGTCAGCGTGTCAGGAAGCGGCCATCAGGCCAAGGAAACTGTGTCAGTCCTCAGGAGTGTCGCGAGATGACCGTAGCTGCAGCCACCATCAAGGAGCGATTCAGCTCCGAGGCGGCAAACTGGGACCAGCAGTATGCCCCGGAAGCAGCCCGTTCGATCTATGTACACAACCTCAGAGAGCGCCGCAAGACGGCTCTGAGCTTCATCGGCTCACCGGACGGCCGTGTCCTGGAAATCGGCTGCGGCGCCGGCAACGTGATCCTGGGTGTCGATACGGACCGGATCCTCGGTACCGACTTCGCACTCCCCATGCTCCACAAAGCGAGGCAATCGGCGCTCCGTGATCGCAGACCTCTCAAGCTGGCCGCCTCCGATGCGGCTTCGCTCCCCTTCACATCGGAATCGACCGACACGGCTGTCGCGCTCGGTGTTCTGGAATATCTGCAGCGGCCATCCGAAGCACTCGCAGAGCTGCACAGAATCCTTACGTACGGAGGCACACTCGTCCTCTCTTCACCGAACGCGCTGTCTCCGTTCGTTGCCATTGACGATGTCTTGAAGGGAGCAAAGAACTGGGTCACGCGGAGCCTGATGCCCGGGTGGATGAGACGGCAGGTGAAGTCACTGTTGGGCAAAGGTGATGAAGACTACTTCACACACAAACGACACCGTTTTGGTCCAGGACAGATCCGGAGCGGGCTGGAGGATCTTGGGTTCGAAATCGTGAAAGAGAGATTCCATACGTTCGGATTCGGTGTTCTTGACAGATCTGCACTCAACCTGTCCCTATGCAGCAAACTTGAAGAGTGGGCAACCACACATCCAAAACTGGAGAAACTCGGATGGACGATCGTTTTGAAGGCCAGAAAGCGCTCCTGACGCTCGATCGCGAGCAGCTGAGCGACGAAGAGACAAAGAACGTCGGAATGGTTTCGATCATCATCCCGGCATACAACGAAGAAGAAAGCATCGTAGAGAGTGTCAACGGTGTCCGCGAGGTCATGGCCGGCTCACACTACGACTACGAGATCATTGTCGTCGATGACGGCTCGACGGACCGAACCTCCGAGCGTGTTCGCAGCACGGGTGCGCGAATTGTGCGGCACGACGAAAATCGTGGATATGGCGCAGGCCTCAAAACGGGCATTCGATCGGCTAAAGGGGATTGGATCGTCATCACGGACGCCGACGCCACCTACCCGGCAAACCGCATCCCCGATCTCCTGCGCGACGCGGGTAAGTACGACATGGTCGTTGGTGCGCGGGTCGGTGACGCCGCCAGAATACCGCTGATCCGCCGTCCAGCGAAATGGGTGCTGGCTAAGGTCGCGAACTACCTGGCGGAAACAAAGATCCCGGACTACAACTCAGGACTCCGAGTCTTCCGGAAGGATCTTGCATTCAGATTCTTCAAGATCCTGCCCCAGGGCTTCTCGTTTACGACAACGATCACGCTCTGCTCCCTGTGTCACGGATTCCGGGTGAAGTATATCCCGATCGACTACTTCAAGCGGAAGGGAAAGTCGAAGATCCATCCGATCAAGGACACTTACCGGTTCTTCATGCTCATCGTGCGGACAACCGTCTACTTCAACCCGCTTCGCGTCTTCATGCCGCTCGGCGCCGTGATGGGTACGTTGGGAATGGGAAAGCTCGCACACGAGATCATCGTGACAGGCGGTCTGGCCGAAACCTCGGTCCTGCTGCTTCTGGGTGCTTTCCAGACTGTCGCCCTTGGCCTGATCGCGGACATGATCAACAAACGGATCTGACGTGACAAAAAGAACCGACATCGTCTACGTCCTTCCCCGTCCAGAGATCGGCGGCGCTGAAAAGCAGATGCTGAGGCTTGTGGAACACCTGGACTCGGATTGCTACAGATCAACGGTCATCTTCCTGGATGGACCCGGATCGATGCTCGCGGAATTTGAGCAAGAGGCTGATGATGTGATTGTCCTCCACCGACGCGGTCTGTTTGATCTCGGCACGTTCGCACAGCTCCTCGGTCACATCCGTAGAATCCGACCCTCCACCGTTCACGCGACGCTTTACATCGCGAACCTGTTCGGCGGGTGGGCAGCTAGGCTGGCTGGTGTGCCGAACGTCGTTGTTTCGCAGCGCGGCCTGGGGATCGACCCGAGACACAGTCATATCAAGCGAGCGGTGCATGCTTTCTTCAACGGGTTCATCGGCTTATTTGCCGATGTCAGAATCGTGAATTCACAGGCGATATCGGATCGCATGGCCGCCTACGGCTGGCAGGACTGCCACGTCATACACAACGGTATCCTGGACAGACCTTTGCCACCGGAAGGGCGTCTGGCAGAACTGAAACTGGAGTTGGGCATACCCGAGTGCAGCACCATCCTTGCGACCATTTCCCGGATCGATCCCAAAAAGGATCTTGTCACGATGCTCCAGGCCTTCAGACTCATCCTTGACGCAACACCCGACAGTTACCTGCTGATCGCTGGCGGGGGTTTTCCGGACTACGAGCGTCTCCTGAAGAACGAGGCCCGCGAACTGGGTATCGAGAGCCGGGTGCGTTTCCTCGGATTCCGGGATGATGTGGCAGATCTGGTCTGCCTCTGTGACATCTCACTCCTCTCCTCCGTTACCGAGGGTCTGCCAAATGCCATCCTCGAGTCGATGCTTCTCGCCAAACCAGTAGTGGCAACGAGGGTCGGTGGGGTACCAGAGCTCATCGACAACGGCGTCGAAGGATACACCGTTGACATCGGGGATACGGTGAGCTTTGCGGCACACGTCATCGATCTGATCCGGAATCCGGATCGCCGGGAGGATATGGGTATCCTGGGACGGGCGCGAGCACTCGCCGACTTCAGCGTTGAGGCCACGGTCTCGAAGACAACGTCGGCCTACGGCTCGGGGACGCACGTAGCGGACCCCACCGAGGCAGACCAAGCGACTCCTCTGAGTCGGAACACCCCCACAGAATGGGCAAAACAGGCATGAGCGCGACCCTTGAAGTTTCGACCCCGGATCAAAAGGCATCGGGTGATTTCTACGGGCAGTATTTCTGGAAGGATTACGATGTCCAGGATGCCGGCTTCCTCAGATTCATCGTCGATCACGTCGGACACGATCGGCTGATGGCCGCATCGTCACTCCTCGACATCGGCGCCGGCTCGGGCAAATTCTCGATACTTCTCAAACGTGCCTACCCACACCTGCAGATCGAAGCACTCGACGTTTCGCCGGACAACATCACGACGATCGAAGCCAACGCAGACACGGCCGACGTGGATATCACGGCAACGGAAGGTTCGGCCCTGGCCCTCCCCTACGACGCCGGCACGTTCGACATCGTCCTCTGTGTCTACATGCTTCAACATACACCCGACCCGGAGCGCGGCTTCCAGGAAGCGGCACGCGTCCTTAAGGCGGAAGGCACCGTCCTGTATGCGGTCGGAAGAGAGAACGGATTGGGAGTCGTGCACAAGAAGACCAGGGGCATCCTCTGCCGCGTCCCCGCCGCCTTGAGACGGTCGACCGTTCTGCCCTTTGTCCCGCTGTATTGGTCACTGCTCAAAGCAACGGGAAGCCGGAAAGCCTCCAAGAATGATCTGACGATCGATCTCGTCGACTGGCTATACAATCCGCTTCAGAAGTTTATCCCTGAGGGTGAAATCACACGGTGGTTCGATCAGGCTGGATTGACGTACACCTCTCTCGGGTATACAGGCTTGATGAAGAGCATGCATATCTGTCGTGGACTCAAGCAGGAAGGTTCGGACGCATGAAAGTCCTCGCCATAACCAGCATCTTCCCTGTCCAGCGAGATCCCGGTCTAGGAGCTTTCGTCGCCACACAAATCGATTCGCTGCGTGGCCTCGGCACAGACATAGATGTCTGCTTCCTCGATGTAAGGGCATCCAAGTGGAAGCTTCTGGGAGGCATCACCGAGGTCCGGCGGCTCGCCAGATCAGGCGGCTATGACATCGCCCACGCTCACTTTGGATACAACGGCGTTCCGGCGTGCCTTCAGTCCGAAATCCCCTTCGTTGTCTCATTCTGCGGCACGGATCTGGCAAGTCCAAAGCTCAGGCCGATCTCACGATGGGTATCCCATCGCGCGTCCGCGTGTATCGTGAAGACGGAAGAGATGCAGCAGTATTTGAACGTTCCGAGCCATATCGTCCCGAATGGCATCGACATGGATCACTTCCAGCCGATGTCGCGACTACGGGCACGACAGCAGCTCGGGCTCCCCGAGAAGGGACGTCTAGCTCTCTTCGTTTCCAACCCGGATCGGCCCGAAAAACGGTATGGGCTCGCGGATCGCGCGCTGACCACTGTCCGCGAAAAAGGTCACGGCATCGATCCGCTCATTGTCTTCAACAAGCCACACAGCCACCTGCCGACATACATGAATGCAGCAGATCTCCTGCTCCTCACCTCTTCACGTGAGGGATCTCCCAACGTGATCAAGGAAGCAATGGCCTGCAACCTGCCGATAGTCTCGACCGACGTAGGAGATGTCAGAAAGGTTATTGGAGACACAGACAATTGTGTGCTTGCCGAGGCAAGTCCGGAAGACATTGCTCGCGGTATCGAACAGGTTCTGGATGCTTCTCGCCGCACAAACGGCCGCCTGGCAATGGGGGCACTCTCTGCAGAAACGGTCGGGCGGCAGGTTCAGACGATCTACCAGAACGTCTTGGAGGCCCGGTCGTGAGACTCGGAATGGTCGGTCACGCGTACTACCCGCACGATGTACGGGTGAGACGCCAGTGTGAGGCACTGGCGGACCGAGGAGACACTGTCGACCTGGTCTGTCTGCGTGCAGATGGCGAGAAGAAGACCGAGCGCCTCGGGAATGTGAACATACATCGCCTGCCGCTTAAACACGAACGTGGGCAAGGCGTTCTCGGATACGTGGCAGAGTATGTGTCCTTCTTCCTGCTTGCCTTCCTCAAACTGACGGTGTTGAGTATCCGGTATCGCTACCGCGTCGTGCAGGTGCACAACATGCCGGACTTCCTCGTCTTCACGACACTGATTCCGAGGATGCTGGGTGCACGTGTCCTGCTGGACATGCACGACATCACACCCGAACTCTTCCAATCTCTATACGGCATCTCCGATCGCTCGGCGATCTTCAAGGCGCTGGTATTCTTCGAGCAGGCAAGCCTGGCGTACGCCGATCGTGTCATGACCGTCAACAGAAACATCCGCGACCTCTTTCTCACGCGGAATCCCATAGCTCACAAGATCGAGGTCGTTATGAACGCTCCGGACCCAAGGTATTTCAGATACACCGGGCCCGGAGCGCCCCACCCCACTGCAATGAGAGGCGGAAAATCGTTTCGGCTCTTTCATCACGGACAGATCCTGCGTCGCTACAGCTTCGAGACCGCCCTCGAAGGATTCTCGATCGCGAACCGCGAAATACCTGAACTGGAGCTTGACGTTTACGGTGACGGTGAGGAGCAGTATCTGGCGGAAATAAGGAACTGGGTGTCGTCGCGAGGCCTAGCGAACCGTGTTCGTTTCCACGACCGGGTGCCCGTCGAGAGAGTTCCGAAGCTGATACGCGAAGCCGACCTCGGACTCGTGCCCTGCAAGAAGGATGTCTTTGTAGACAAAGTCATGCTTCCCGTGCGGCTCCTGGAATATGTGGCCATGGGACTCCCCTCGGTGTGTTCTCGGGTCGGAACAGTCGAATCCTACTTCGACGATTCTGAAATCGCCTACTATGAGCACAACAATCCAAATGAACTGGCCGACAGTATTGTCCGGCTCTACAGAAACCCCGTTTTACGCGCACGTATGGCACGCAAGGCAATGACCGCCTTTAGGAGTTATGAATGGCCTCGGATGCAGAAGCGATACTATCGCATCCTCGATCAGGCGCAGACGTCCAGCTAGACGGCTTGACGTTTTGGATCAGGACACACGGACCGCTCCTTCTTCTCTCAATCGGGGCGTTCACGTTCGCATATACCATTCTGTCCGGTCTGCGCCTATTCGACAACGATTACGATTGGATCAACCAGGCCCGGGAAACAGGATGGTTTCAGATCCTCGGTGAAATACTGCGCCCAATACCGGAACGCTGGGGATTCCAGGACCGTCCCGTACAGATCTTCGGGTTCAAGATCCTCCACGGTCTGTTTGGCCACGATCCCTCGGCCTATTACGTCGCGAAAGCAGTTCTATTTGCCGGCGTATGTCTGGGCATTGCCCGATTCTCCATCACCTTGGGACTGTCGCACGGCACAGCCTTGCTGGCCGCGGCCGTCTTTGCCCTCGCCAGTCCAGGTCAGGCGAGCGCGCTCTGGGTTTCGGATTTCGAATTGCTGGCAGAGATCTTGATACTCGCCACATTCGGCGTGTTCTGGCATCTGCTGAACTCTGAAGAGACATCCCGTGGTCGAGAGATCGCAAACCAGGTTCTTCTCACCTTACTTGCGGTCGTCGCTCACCGAACCAAAGGTTCTGCGAAGCTGATACCGGCAATCATCCTGCTTTACCTGTTCCTCTATCGAAGGGACCAGTTGCGGCGGTTCGCGCCTGGGCTCGGGCTGATCTGCCTTACGATCGTGCCGATCTTCACGCTCGTCTCCGAACCGATCCCACCCTTCGCACCGTTCGCAGAAGATCAGTCACAGGGCTGGATGTGGAAGCCCGCGAATCTGGCAACCTTTTCGACGTTGCTAGCCGGTAACTTCCACCCGATCTGGGGAACGTCGGGCCCGGATACTGCATTCAGTATCCTTTCCGTTCTGACGCCCGCGATGCTCTGGCCATCAGCTGCCGCGGCGGTATTTCTTGCCTGGAGAAGCAGAGCATCGTATTCGACACCTGCCTGGCGGTTCGTCGGGATATGGTCCCTCGTGTCCCTGGCAGCTTATGCCTCATTCCCGCGGCTACCCGACGGATTCATGGCACGATACGTGGTTGTGGCCCTCGTGCCAATCAGCACGCTTGTTGGGACGGCTCTGACTTCAGCTACTCGTTCGATGAGACGCGGCCTCATCACTCCCGCGCTTGCAAGCATGCTGGCCCTTCACGGGGCGCACAACCTCCAGTCGACACGCGACCTCCGAGACACGCTGGGTCAGGTCATTGTTGCCTATGATCTCTCAAGAGAGCACCTGGCGACGCAAGTATCATCCGCCGACGTAGTCATCATCGGATTCGACTACAGCTACAATCGAAAGTGGCCCGATGAGAATCGCTACCACCGCGAGACGCTGACGATCACGGAAACCGAGCAGGCCAGGCCTCTCCACGTTCTCGTCAGAGCAGATCAGAATGTCAAGAACATCGACCATCGACCTCTGGTCCAGCAGATCCGGCGAGCCCTCGTATTCCCACGGACAACTGGCGCGATGAAGGTTGCGGTCAAACCGCCTCGCATATTCACGGGGCTCACGGACAGTTTCTACGACACACACGTCTACAAAGCCAGACAATCGTTCGCAGGCGTCCTCTACGAGGTCATCTACGGACAGAAAGACTCCTGAAAGGGAACGCTATGATCGTACTGGGAATCCACGACGGCAAAGATGCAGGCGTTTCGCTGCTCAAGGATGGAGAGCTGCTCTACGCGGCAAACGAGGAGCGTTTCTCTCGAAACAAGCTCCACTTCGGCTTTCCCTACCTGTCACTACAGAACCTCCTGAGTAACACTGGAATCGATCCTGGCGAGATCGATCGTGTGTGCGTCGGGTTCCAGTCAATGGTGGAAACCGAAGACTACCCGATCTACACCGACATCAATGATGTCACGCTGCTGCAGCGGATCTTTGCCGGCACGTCTCGGCTGCTCGGTCCCGTAACAGCGTCCACGTCGTTCGTCGCAGCGTCTCGTCATCTCCTCAGCATGGTCAGCAAGAACAAGCAGTCATTGCAGAAATCTGTCCGGGAGTTCGGGATCGAGGCAGACTTCGAATACATCGACCATCACAGATCACACGCGGCCTCCGCCTACTACACAAGCGGGTTCTCTGACGCGCTGGTCATCACGGCTGATGGCGGTGGCGATGGACTAGCGGGAAGCATCTACACAGGTCGGGGTTGTGAGCTTGAGATCCTGAAGGAATGGCCACGTGTTCATTCACCTGGCAGCTTCTGGTTTCTGATTACTTACATCTGCGGATTCAACCCGATCAAGCACGGTGGGAAGATCACGGGGCTTGCGGCATACGAACGTTGCGAGGAAACACACAGAATCCTGAGCGAGTACTATGGACACGACAAAGCTCGAATGTGCTTCCTGAACAAGAAGCACCTGCTCTTCCGCGATGCCTACACAGAGCTCTCCGAGGCACTCGAAGGATACTCGATCGAACAGATCGCATATGGCGCCCAGAAGGTACTCGAGGACTCAATCTGTGGCGTGATCAGAGCTGCGGCTGAGAAGACAGGCCTCCGGAAGATCGCGCTTGCGGGCGGCACATTCGCAAATGTCCGGTTGAACCAGAAGATCCTTGAGCTCGATTGCGTTGAGACGATCTTCGTTCATCCTCACATGGGTGATGGAGGTGTGGCGACCGGTGCCGCCCTGGATGTCCTGGCACGGGAGGCCGGCATCCTACCTGCGGAAGTAGGCAATGTCTTCTGCGGAAATGAAACGTCGGAACAGGAGATCCTTGAAACGCTCTACAATGCCCCGGTCACGTTCACAGAACTCGAGGATCCTGCAGCAGAAATAGCCGATTGCCTTGTGAAGAAGCAGGTTATTGGGCTCTTTAACGGCCGCATGGAGTATGGCCCTCGGGCTCTGGGGCATCGCACGATTTTGGCCGAACCGACAGACCCGACGATGATGCACTGGTTGAATGATCGGTTGGACAGAACAGAGTTCATGCCCTTCGCCCCAATCATCCTCGAGGAGGATGCGCCCGCCTATTTCGAGAACTTCGAACCGGGTCGGCTGGCAGCTCGCTTCATGACCGTCTGCTTTGATGTCACCGAGAAAGGCAAGAAGATGGCGCCAGGAATCGTGCACAAGGACGGCACCGCACGGCCGCAGATCGTGAACGAGAGAGAAAACGGTTACGTCTACAGAGCGCTAAAGGCCTACAAGCAGAAGTCGGGATTGAGCCTGGGCATCAACACCAGCTTCAACAAGCACGAGGAGCCAATTGTCTGCAGACCCCGAGACGCAGTGCAGGAACTCATTCGTGGCGGCATCGACGTCTTGTTCATCGAGAACTACAAGGTCGAACCCAGACCCTAACACACACAATCAGACAATCAGAGAGGGCATTCCCGAACCGGGAATGCCCTCTCTTTGTTGTAGAACTCTGTGAAGCTAACGCTCTTTGGTCATTGCCGCTTCCATCAGGTCGATCGCATCCGACACCTCGAAAGGTTTCTCCAGAACACCACTGATCCCGGCAGCCCGCATTCGGGCCTCGGCCTCCTCATCGATATGGGCAGAGATGAAAACCACGGGAGTCGTGAAGCCCTTCTTCCTGATAAAATCCAGAAGCTGATCCCCGGTAATCTTAGACATTGAGATATCTAGGATATATCAGGTCTATCCTTCTCTTGGTCAGCATCGACACGGTTTCCTTCGCCGAATCGACCGGATGGGGCTCATACCCGAAGCTCGAAACGATCTCCTGGAGAACATCTCGAACCGTGGGATCGTCATCGATGATCAAGATATGTTTCATGGATTCCCGTGAGAAAATTGTTGCATAAATTCACACATGCGCCATCTCGACACCTGATAGGTATCCTGCCCTGGAACGACAATTTACTTGTAAAATAAGGGCTTACGATGTCATCTGTGTGCTGGCATCATCATTGCGATAGGGTCTGTCGGAGACAACCATGACCTCAAAACGCGCCGCACACATCCTGCTGCTCATTTGTACGTTGACGACGGCATGCGCGCCATACGCGGCGAACACACCCACGATCCGAAGCAGCCTGTCGGCCGGTGACTACGCGGGTGCATTCGCGGCTGTTGAGCGAGCGGCGCAAGGTCCAAGCAAGCTCCTGTTTTTCCTTGAGGGTGGCCTCATCGCTCACTACGATGGCGATTATGCTCACTCGAACGCCCTGTTGGAGCAAGCCGAACGCATCGCAGACGAGCTCTTCACCCGATCCCTGTCCAGAGAGCTCGCTGCCCTGGTAACCAGTGACGAATCGCGCCACTACCGGGGTGAGACGTATGAACTCGTGTTTATTCACTATTACTGTGCACTGAACTACTGGTATCTGGACCTGCCCGAGGATGCCCTGGTGGAATGCCGCAAAGCCAACTTGAAGCTCGAGAAATACACCAGCCGGAGCGAATCGGAAGTCACCTACAAGAACGACCCATTCATCCACTACTTGGCGGCTCTGTTCTATGAATCGGAGGGGGAATACAATGACGCGTATATCTCCCTGAAAGATGCCGCTTCTGCCTACCGCTTGTATACGGAAAAACTGGGCTTGAGCGCCCCCGCTGAATTGCGTGAAGATCTGGCGCGTGTGGAGTCTGAACTGGGCTATGCGGGCGCCGTCACGGGCATTCAGCAGTTGTCCCAGACAGCAGAAACCGGCGAGCTGATCGTTTTCGCGGAGTTCGGTTTTATCCCGCGTAAGACACAGGAAGAAGTGAGCTTGCCCATATACGACTCTGATCTGAAGCGAGTTCGCTCCGGAAGAGTCAACACAGTCTCCACGCAGATCAGGCATAGACGAGAGCGAAGTGATGGACACGCGGGTAGTAACCGGCGTGATCGATACGGGCGATACCGATCGAGCCAAAACGTCGACTACTGGCTCCGCGTAGCCCTCCCCCGGTTCGAATCCGCGGGAGGTAACCCCAAACGTGTTCGCATCGTCTCTGGGGACCTCACGGTGACACCCGCGATCGCGCAGAATCTGGATGGGCTGGCAAGGCTGACGCTCGACGATCATTCCGGGTCCATCTTTGGTCGAACCGTTGCTCGGGCGCTCATAAAGCTGGCCGCGACAAAGGGAGCGGAGAAGAAGAGCGAATGGCTCGGATTTCTGGTCAACCTGTTCACTGCCGCTACAGAAAAAGCAGACACCCGCAGCTGGGTGACGTTGCCGCGCGAGATCAGGATCGGACGACTTTCACTCCCACCCGGTCAGCACACGATCACGATTCAGATCCTGGATGAATCCGGGGACGTTCTTCACGAGACGCTGCGCGAAGTTCACGTTTACTCCGGAAAGCGTACGTTTATCAACCACCGGCATTATGGCTGAAGTAACAAGGAGGTCTCTCATGATTCGCATCATCATCCTCATCTGTGGATTACTCAGCACGGTAAGCGCCAGTCCCGCCGAACTTCCGACACAAGGTCCAGTCGTAAACATTGTCGAGTGGGATGGTAACGTTCTGCCCACCGTATACGAACGATCGGACCAACTGCCGATTGACGGCGCGGACCTGCTTCGCCTGTCAGGAAATGGCTTCGAACCGGAACTTCTCACCCAGATGATCGAACAGAGACGGTATGCAGGCGATGTCAGCGCGGATGGCCTGATCGCCCTGCGCAAGGCCGGACTTGATCACGAAGTCATCCGGGCCGCTTCACTTCACGCCCTCCCGCCCAACAAGTCGGTGGATCTGACCATCACACTTGAAATCGATGGTCAGCCATCGACGCCGCGAAACCGCTATCTCTACATCATCGTCCCGGATGGTGGCATTGAGCGCGTCTTTACGGCCGACCTGAACCAGGTATTCGGTGGGAGATGGCGAAGCGAGACAGTCGCTGATCAGTCGGACATTCTGATTCCACGATCTGTGCGAACGGTCACATTCTCCGGGCGCATCCCTCTGAAACGGGTCGGAGAGAAGGCCCTGACCGTATTCACCTCGGCCAGACCCGATCTGCACTGGCTCTCTGAAGTATCAGAACAGGAGGGACGGGGCCTTCGCACGCACACCTTTGACTGCCCTGCAGGCTCGATCCGAAGGGATTGCCGACTGCTTATTCGGCTCTACCAGGATCGAGTACTCGATGATAACTGGACAATCACTGGAACACACCTTGAGTGTGAGTGGAACTAAAGGAGGAAGCTATGAAACGCATAATCCTATTGATCGCGATTCTGTCGGTCGGCTGTGCGGGACCCAGAGCATTCACAAAGGGTACTTACGAAGACCCAAACGCGATCGCCCTGCTTGACGATCGTTTTAATGAGAATGATATGCAGTTGATTGCCAAGAAGATGGTCAACTCGCTCGTCGAGTCGGCGCCCATTCTGAGCACAGAAACACCCGCCGTGCTGGTTGGCAAGATGCGCAATCGGACGACAGAGCACATTGATCTTAGGGCGCTGTCCGACAAGATCAGAACATCGCTCATTCATAGCGGAAAATTCAGGTTCGTCAACAGTCAGAACAGGAAGGACATCGCGCGGGAATACGAGTATCAGCGTTCCGGGTATGTGGACCCGACACAGGTAAATCATCCTGGCCGACAGACTGCCCCGGACTTTGTGCTCACGGGCACCCTGACCTCGAACCTGCAGGAAGTGGGGAGGGAGAAACTCGTCTACTACAAAGCAAACTTCCAGCTGACTCATCTGTCGTCATCGGAAATCGTCTGGACAGACGAGAAGGAGATCCGAAAGGCATACAAGAAGAGAAGCGTCGGTATCTAGCGGAAGGTCTGATCGAACACGAGCGCCAGCGTCGGCGGAAGGCTGACACGGAGGTATACATGAAACGCAAAATGGTTGGGATCATCGCGCTGATCGCGCTCATCGGTGCATCGGCGATGGCGCAAGACGTTGGGAGGACTGACGGGCTGGAGGACAGTGAGTGTGGAAAGGGTGGAAATCCGTTCGGGACAACTGTAGCCCGCCTCTACCTGAATGCTGCGTTCGGGTCGGGATTCTTCCAGGGTACGGGCCTATCGGATGATACGGGTTTTGTGTACGGACTCGATCTTGGATACGAGATGCACGATTGGATTGGCGTACAGGGAGGGTATACCTATCTGTCGGATCGTGACCTGTCGATCTACAGCATCGGTACGAACTTCAGCTATCCCTGGAATCCGTTCATCTATAACGTCGGACTCGGTGCGGGACTCTACGCTCTAGACACCGGCGATCGCAGTTTTGGCATCTCGCCAAGTGCAGGTGTGGACATCATACTCGGCGAGAATGTCCGACTCGGTCTGAACTACAAACACGACTTTATCTTCACGGACACGGCGACCACCGACATTGATCGCGTCTACGCCGGCCTCAAATTCATGTTCTAGTGCCGGAAAGGCTACCCAGAGAGAAGGGCGAGCACCGGTGACCCGGCACTCGCCCTTTCTGGTTCGGGTGGAGGCTGGCTATGCCGGCACGATGACATCTAGTCCGCCTGATGACAGAGTGACCTCCAATGAGGCATCACCCATCCTCGATTCCCCATCTACCTGGATGGGACCGGGTGCCTCTCGTTCAATCCGCAAACGGGTCACGCGGCACCTCGTCACGCCAGGCGTTTGATCAAACGTCCCGTTAAAGAGCCGATGCGCGTTCACCAGGGCACGTACGATTGTCATCTCCTCCACTATACAGACATCCAGCAACCCATCGTCAGGAAGGGCACCCGGTGCGATCTCTGCGCCATAGCCGAAGGCCGCGCTGTTCGCGAGCGTCAGCAGGGAAGGGCAGACGCAGAGGCAATCACTGTCCTCGTCGAGGAACAATCGATACGGTTGCGCCTTGTATGTAAGGACACACGCCAGACTCTGACGAACATACGGCCAGATCCCACGTCTACCGCTTCCGGTGTTGAAGCGTTTGCAGACTTCCGCATCAAGCCCGATGCCAGCAGTTGTCAGGAAGATCTCTTCCCCGAGATGTCCGACATCGATACTTCGTATTCGACCGGACAGGAGTTGTTCACACGCAGTTGACCTGTCGAGTGAATGACCGAGGCATCTTGCGAGTGCATTGCCGGAGCCGGCAGGAAGAATCCCCATAGGCACTCGCGACGCCACGAGAGCCCTACCCACTTCGTTGATCGTACCATCGCCGCCAACGGCTACAACGGCATCATACCCGGACGCCACACCCTCCTCGGCAAGCTGTGTCGCGTGGCCAGCCCTGGCAGTTTCGCGAATCTCGCAGACCGCCCGACCACCAAGGGAAGATGAGATCATCCCGGCAAGATTCTCCGAGTGGTTACCAGCCTTGGGGTTCGTGACGAACAGGAACCTGGGAGATTCTCCGAACACTAGCCCTCCAGGCGATCGTTCAGCAACTGACAGATATCGAGCAGGATCTTGTGAGGTGACTGCGAAACGTCGACCATCTGGACGAGGTCCTTTGGGTAGTGTTCCAACGTTGCGTTTGTTTGCTCATCGTATACCTGGAATCGACGTCGGATGATCTCCTCGTTCGCGTCATCCACCCGGTGCTCGATAAGAGCACGACCATATAGTCGTTTCACCAGTAGATCTCTGTCCGGGCAGTCGAGGAACAGGATTAGACGGATATCCAGATCCTCTTCCACGTCACGTGCCTGGGCCGGCGTTCGTGGAACACCGTCGAGAACAAGTGTGTGCACTTCCGGATTGAAGTTCCCGACAGTCACGAGATTCCTCATCTGGTCTCGCCAGAGAGTCAGGGCCTGCTGATCGGGAACCAATTCACCCCTTCGAATGCTGTTCAACGTCATCTTACCGAGATCACTGTCTGGAGACAGAGACCGGAACATATCACCGCTCGCGAAGTGCAGCAGACCGGGAACCTTCCCCAGTATGCTGCCCCACGTTCCCTTTCCTGCCCCGGGTGGACCGAAAATAAGAACCGTCTTGAACACCGGCATCTTCATGCAGCCTCCAATCATGCACTCGTTGCGGGACCAGAACGGGCCCCGAGAACACTCGGGGCCCTGTGCAGGGTCGCCAAACTAAACAGTTATCCATGAGGTGTCAACGCACGGAAAAAGAAAGGCCGTCCGATCGCGATCGGACGGCCTCTAAAACTTCGATGATTGCACTCTAGAGCTGTTGGGTTTCTGTCTTTTCGACCTCGGTCATGTACTGCGATTCGTCTGCTTTCACGATTCGGTCGGTCAACTGAACGGCACGACGCTTCCCATTCAGTCCGGGTCGTGCCAGATACTTGGGCCGATCACCCACATAAACCACCGCGTCTTCGTTGAGCGTCGTATCGAGTTTCAGGACATCA
>CAYYGZ010000044.1:0-4194 GCA_964471275.1 uncultured bacterium
CCGAGCCCTGGCCGTTGGTGCGACCATCGCCAAAGGGTACCAGATAGGCATTGGGTGGTACACACATCATTCTCCAATGGCCGTGATTCTGGAAGAATGGCTTCTTGTAGAAGTCTACACCTGATGCCTCCCTGAGCCCATAAACGAAGTGATAGAAGAGATAGCAGTAGGCCGTTGAATAGGACACACCCTGAGCCCAGCCGCCATCTTTGCCGCCCCACCAGGGGAACATGGCAATTGTTGTATCGAGGATGTAGTCCAGCCAGGGTTCGATTTCGGGACATTCGCCTGCGAGGACGATGCAGATTTCTCCAAGGAAACCAAGCAGACGACCAGAGTGATTGTCGTATCCGATGACACCGTAGTCGGCTCGTTTAAATCTTTCCATCGTCATACGTCCGCGGCCGAGAAATTGTCTCTGGATTGTCGCCTTTTCTTCATCGGTCAGTAAGCCGTGAACCCAGTCGTAAGCTCGAGAACCGAGGTTCATAACGGACATATGTGCTTCGTTGTTGTGGAACGTGGAGGTGGATCCTTCCGGGTCCCAGGATGAGAATTCGAGCAGACGGTCGATAGCGGCTCTGCCAAATGCCTCATCGCCTTCGATCAGGTAGACCAGTGCAAAGAGTTGTGCATCCTGGCCCATCTGGCGAGACCCGTTCATCGCGTCTTTCCAGATCCGGCCCCATTCGTCGTGCTGCCTGTGTCGATCAGGAAGAAACCGAGGCTCGGTCATCAGGAAGTTTTCGTCCAGCCTGGATGCTGCTTTCTCGTACAGGCATCCCCATTCCTCACGCAACGCCCCGTGGTGACACTCGGATCTGAAGCCAGACAGTCGTTTCTCGGGAAGCATATGCCTCGGACGACCCTCGATCCGGGATACCAAATCCTTCCCGGAAGGGGTGTGCATCTCCGCCGTCTCCGAGGACACCTGGAACGTGAAGACCTCACTCCAAACGTCATCCTGATTGCACCCTAGCGCTCTCCATCGCCACGTATATGTTCCACGTTCCAGTGCAACAGGCAGTATGAACAGACTCCTGCCTGCGATCTCATAGGTGAACGTGTTCTCGTCTGTCCCCGAAATCTCGAGTTCATACGACAACGCACCTTCGATCGGTCGCCACACAAAACCTGGCGGATTGAAATCCGCGTGACTAGCGTTCTGCGGCCTTCGGACATCGATGAGTGGACTCGGTGACCTGTGACTCTCCATCGCTGACTCTCCCTACCCGTTACTGCGGTTTACGAAGCGCCAAGATAGTCTTTTGCCCATATCCGGGCAAGCAAGGCAGAGCCTAGCGGGCCCCGGCTTGACAATCGAGATCGTTTCGCTTATCAACATAAAATTCAGAGAGTTACGAATCGTTCATATGCGAGAGACAAGCCGTTTGGGGGAGAGAATGCAGAAGCTGACACGTCTTGCGATGGCCGCCTGCCTCACCATACTCCTACCCACGTGTGCCAGAGACGAGTCTGCACGGGACGAGAAGGCAATCACCATCTGGTGGGCGCAGTGGGATCCGGCAGATGGGCTTCAGGAACTTGGAGATCAGTTCACCCGCGAGACGGGCATAGCCGTGAAGGTTCACCAGATCCCTTGGGGCTCCTTCCAGGACCAGGTGTTCCTAAACTTCGGAAATCGACGAACCGATTTCGACATCGTGATCGGCGACAGCCAGTGGATCGGCCGCGGAGCAACGAAGGGCCTGTATGTGGACCTGACGAACTGGCTCCCAACTGCAGTGGACATAGACACGATTCATCCACGGGCCGCACGCTACCTGTGCGAGTATCCGCCGGGCTCAGGAAGATTCTACGCCGCCCCGTGTGAAACCGATGCCATCGGGTTCGCGTATCGCAGGGATTGGTTCGAGGACCCTGATGAACAAGCAGCCTTCAGGACCCAATACGGTCGTGGGCTAGCAGTCCCGAACACCTGGGAGGAATTCAGGGAAATCGCAGAATTCTTCCAGCGCCCCGACACCAAGCGATATGGTGCATCACTCCTGACCGGCAGAGGATACGATTCCCTGACGATGGGATTCCAGATGTTTCTCTGGGCCTTCGGTGGATCCTGGGGTGACCCCGACAGCTACCGCGTAGAAGGGGTCCTTAACACACCAGAGGCTGCAGAAGGTCTTGCGTTCTACAAATCCCTGACCCAGTATGGTCCGCCAGATGCGACCAACTTCGATTACTCGAAAACCCTCGAAACGCTCACAAACGGGTCGACCGCGATGGCAATGAACTATTTCGCCTTCTTTCCCGGAATCGTGAGACAGATGGGAGACAAGGTCGGCTTCTTCAAGATCCCCGGCCACGGTAGCCGAAGGGTCGTAAGTCTTGGCGGGCAGGGCTTCAGCATCTCGGCCAAGACTACACCGGAAAAACAGGAACTTGCGCGTCAGTTCATCGCCTGGTTCCTGCAGAAGAACATCCAGGAGTCGTGGATCACCAAAGACGCCGGGTTCACAGCAAACACAGATATCCTGAGAAGCGAAACCTTTAGAACTGCGTCACCCTACAATCACGTCTTCGCGGAGTCACTCGACCTGCTACAGGATTTCTGGAATGTACCGGTCTTCAACGAACTGCTTTCCGCTTCACAGCAACACATTGGGGAGGCCCTCGACGGCGTCGTTTCTCCCGAAGCTGCTCTGGACGCGCTTGCAAAAGCCCATCAAAGAATCATGGTTGAGGAGGGGCTGGCCGCAGAGGGTAGCTAAGCCACGTAGAGAGCCTGGCGGGGGCCATTTTCGTGTTCAGTCACATTCGCTAGGACTCGGCCACCGATCACGCCTCCGTGGGTGTCCCTGCATTTACTCCGAGCTCACGGCGGTAGGCTTCAAAAGAATACAGATCATCAGACATCACATTCCCAACGTTCACATCGACACCGAACCGGTCTACAAGCTCTCTCCGCATCTTGTGTATTACGAACTCGGTGACACCTGCGATCCACGGTCCCGGAAGCTCGAACATCACATTATTCAAACCGACGGTAGACACGGTCTCTTCAACCTCACGCTCGGTTTCTGCGTCTGCGTTCACAAGCTCGGCTGCCTCGAGCAGGATTATCTTCGCCCCGGCGCCGAGACAGGCCTTCGCGTCTTCAACAAAGCTCGGACCGTGTGCCAGCCCTTCCTTCTTACCGACCTCGCCAAACACATCCATGTCGTAGTTTTCCACCGCATCCCTGATGACGCGGACCTTCCATTCCAACTCGACGGACGCGACATTGTCCGAGACTTCGATCCAGCGGTACCCTGCTGCCTCGCAGGCGGGCAAATACAGATCAAGCTTGTTGTGCATCACTGCATACTCGAGATATTGCCCTCCGGGAAAGGGCTCAATATCGAGTGCTCTGTAGCTCTGGATCTTCTGCCTCAGAACATCATCTGTATACATCCGGGACAGTCCGACCGCAATTTTGGCGAAATCGAAATAGGGAGCCGACGTAATCATCAAATCCTGCTGTCGATTCGGACCAATACCCCAGTCGACGACCATCGTCAATCCGATCTTGCGGGGTTTCTCGCTACGAGGTCTGCCGTCAAGCCCCTCGAAAATGTGTGACTCTACCATGAGTTCCTCCAAACAGACGAACGACGCCTAGACGTGACCAAACTTGAGCGACGAATATATGGGGAGGATCGGACACGGTAAAGCGACCGGATTCATGTGGGCCACCTCACAACGTTGGTCTATCTTAGGCGAGTGAAACCGACGATTCCGGATAATCTCAGAGGTGCATTCGACTACTGCGCACGAGTTACTCACGGTCACTACGAGAACTTCCCTGTGGCATCGTGGCTCCTCCCTCATCGCATCCGACCCTACGTATACAGTATCTACGCCTTCGCGAGGGCAGCCGACGACTTCGCGGACGAACCGGGGCTGGAGCCCGATGAACGGCTGGCGAAACTGGACGAGTGGGATCAGCGGCTGGCGAACTGCATCGAGAAACCCGAGGGCCCCGTCTTCGAGGCCTTGGGAGAGACTATAAGAGTGTACGAGATCCCCCATTCTCTCTTTGAGGATCTCCTCGCCGCTTTCCGGCAGGACGTCAGGCAGTCACGTCACCAAACTTTCGATGATCTCCTCGCTTACTCAAGCCTGTCAGCCAATCCGGTAGGTCGACTCGTGCTGACCTTATTCGGTCAGACGGATCTCGACCTTTTCGCACAGTCT
>CAYYGZ010000044.1:4204-23857 GCA_964471275.1 uncultured bacterium
CTGACGCGATCTGCACGGGTCTCCAACTCACCAACTTCTGGCAGGACATCGCCGTGGACTACGCACGCGACCGGGTCTACCTGCCGCAGGCAGAGATGGCAAGTCACGGTGTAGATGAACAGGATCTCGCGGCAAAGTCCGTATCACCGGCCCTCCGATCACTCCTCAAAGACCTGATCGGTCGCACACGTGACCTGTTTGTCGCAGGGAGTCCGCTTCTGGAGTGTGTCACGGGCAGGTTGCGATACGAGCTTCGACTGACCTGGCTTGGGGGATCCCGTATCCTCGACGAGATCGAACGTGTGGACTACGATGTGCTCAATCATCGCCCAACGCTGACACGCTGGATGGGTCTTCGTCTGCTTGCGCGATCGCTGCATTCCGTTCGAGTGCACGAGTGATAAACCCGATCGCAAAAATCGTCCGCCGGGCCCGCTCAAACTTCTTCTGGTCCTTCGTATTCCTCGACATTACCAAGCGAGATGCCATCTTCGCAGTCTATGCGTTTGCCAGACACACGGACGACATCGTCGACGATGCACCTTCCAGGGCGGAGGCACGTGAGCGTCTGGCCGCGTGGCGAGCTGATCTGGCTGCGTGCTACCGGGGTGAGCCCCAGTCAGACATCACGGCCGCTCTGCTTCCCGTTGCAAGGGACTACAACCTGCCGCAGGCCTATTTCGACGATCTGATCAATGGTGTCGAGATGGACCTGACCAAAACCCGGTACGCCACGTTCGAAGAGCTGGAAACCTACTGCTATCGCGTCGCCTCCGTCGTTGGGCTGATATGCATCGAGATCTTCGGCTACTCCGACCCAAGGACAAAGGAATATGCGATCAGCCTGGGCATGGCCTTGCAGTTGACGAATATACTTCGCGATGTCGGTGAGGACGCAGACAAAGATCGAATCTACCTGCCGCAGGATGAGTTGGGTCGGTATGGATGTGATGAAGAGGGCATCCTGATGGCCAGATATGACAGCGCCTTCCA
Source organism: uncultured bacterium (assembly GCA_964471275.1). Lineage (GTDB taxonomy): Bacteria > Latescibacterota > UBA2968 > UBA2968 > UBA2968 > UBA2968. Next base: position 5,198 of record CAYYGZ010000044.1, read on the forward strand.
GGAAATGATGGCCTTCCAGTGTGAGCGTGCTCGATCCTACTACAACAAAGCAGCGGCTGTTCTGAGCGAGTCGGATCAGAAACAGATGTTCCCCGCAGAGACCATGGGTCGCATCTACTACGCGATTCTCAGGAAAATCGAGCAGCGACGCTACGACGTATTCCGCGAGCGTGTGACGATCTCGACGGTATGGAAGATTGGGATTGCCGCAAGAAACTGGCTCTTCCGATGACAGGACACGCCTGTGTCGTCATCGGAGGCGGGTTTGCGGGTCTATCAACTGCCGTGAGACTCGCACAGAAGGGCCTGGTGCCGCTCGTGCTTGAACGTCGTCCTGTCCTGGGCGGTCGTGCCTGCAGCTTCGTTCACGACGATACCTCTACAGTCGTGGACAACGGACAACACGTCCTTATGCGCTGCTGCCACAGCGTGCGTAGCTTCCTGGACACCATCGGGTCTGACACCATCCATTTTGAAGACGGCTTCTCGATTCCATTCATCGACAGCCACGGTCGACGCCATCGACTCAACGCACCGGGCTGGCTGCCACCCAAGTTGGGTCTCATGGTGGCATTCCTACGGTTTGGTCCCACGAGCTGGCGTGACGCAGTCAGTCTCGGGCGTGCAATGCCATACCTTCGTACCCTGCCGCAGGATCTCACCGTCTCCGGGTGGCTCAACAGGATCAATCAGTCCGATCCGATGCGGACGAATTTCTGGCACCCCCTCTGCCTCTCCGTCCTCAATGCAGCTCCTGATGTGGCGCCGGCTCGCGAGCTGCTTGTCGTTCTCGCAGAGGCACTCTCGGTTCCCTCGGGAGCCAGCATGGGATGGTCGACCGTTGGACTGAGCAGTCTTTACACCGAACAGGCGAGCCGGTACATCAGGGAACGAGGGGGAAAGATCAGGCGCAGCACCTTTGTTACGAATCTAGATATTTCTGATGGTGCGACTATATTGATGCTCAGGGATCAGTCCATATTGGAAGCGGAGAGCGTGGTCCTGGCCGTACCCCCACCCCGGGTCGCCGACATCCTTGCGAACACTGGACAGGACGATCTGCTTACCAGACTGGCTGCCCACACGCCGTCTCCCATACTGAGTGTTAACCTATGGTTTGATCGGGAAATCCTGCCGGAGCCTTTTGTGGGGCTCCTTGGCGGCACAATGGAATGGGTGTTCAACAGAGAGGCGATCCTGAGCTCGGAAGGTTCTGACCACCACCTGTCACTGGCGGTGAGCGCTTCGACAGCCTTGGCCTCCAAGTCAGATGAGGAGCTTGTCGACCTCGCCCTTCAGGACTTGAGAGGAGCAAAGCTCATCGCCGGAGACGAGAGACCGCTTCACACACTGATCGTTCACGAGAAGCGTGCAACCTATGTTCGGCCGGTCGGATCGAATCCCGTATCCCCTATGACCAGCCATCCAGCTATCTTCCTTGCAGGGGACTGGACTGATACAGGTCTTCCGCCAACCATTGAGAGCGCCGTAAGGAGCGGTACCGTGGCGGCAAACCTTGTTGAGGCATACCTGCAAAAAGAAAAACCGGAGCCATAGCTCCGGTTTACGTTCTCCTGCGCGCTTTCGACCGCCTCACCCTACCTTGAAGTTGGATATCCCCTCATCAATGAAGGTCCGTGTTTCCAGATCCAGAGCGTGGAGTTCATCGATTCGATCGACGCCCTCCTCGTCTTCGGTAACAATCGGAAGTGCGTCTATTTGATAGAAGTTCTTCCCATCGGTCGCCTGAACCCTCAGATCCGGATGGCCAGTGTCCCGCGCGCTGAACAGCCGAAAATACACATCCGGATCCACTGCGTAGAGATTCCTGCCGTGACCCAGCCACTCACCGGTATCTGCTTGCTTCTCAAACCCCGTCGCACGCAAAAGTTCCGCATTCTGGCCGGTGTTCCCCATAATGACCACGAGGTCATCCTCCTCTACGATGTAAGATCGGTATGATCCGATCTGCTTGTACCGCATCTCGCCTCCTTCTTCCCCAGACGGTGTCTCGACACTACCTTACAATATACCATACCTCACTCTGAGATCGACCGTCTCTCGCGATCTTGTCGATCGCAAGGCGGTCGCCTTCCTCGATGATTCTACCACTGTAGGTGCCGAAGGTCAGGTGAGAATAGAGTTGGAGCCTGTTTCCAATACGCTTAAAATGACCGTGATCCGTTCTAGGGGCAGCAGTTCTCTGAGGGATATACGTCACCATTTCCCAGACGTTCCCGCGCAACCCGCCTGTCAGCTTGAGGGAGCCAGAAACGAGGAGAATCCTTTGGGGGCGGGCATCCGGATCGTAGACCCGCTCGATCTTCACGAACTCCAGCCCGTATACGGCTTCTGATGCAGCGTCGACCTGAGCGGCGAGACCAATTCCAATAAGAATACAGATGAAGAAGCGCATATACTACAATCGGCAGATGGTCCAGGATTGTCCACCTGCTAGAACAACGACAACCAGCGAGGACTTCCCGGGTCCGAAAGATCGCCAAGCGCAACGGATCCCCGTGGTTCGATGCGCAGAGACTTTCCGGAACCGACGACGATGAGGTCTTCGTCACCCACTTTGCTCTGCACCCAGGCCGTGCCACTCTCGACACTCACGGTTGTTGCTGAGCTCAGCACGACCCTGAAACGATACAGCGACCCGGCGGCAGCGGTCACGGATGCGACCGGTGAGTGAACCTCCAACGAGGGGTTCTTCGCCAGGACCCATACATTTCCTAGCCGCAGCGACAGCTTTGGTGGACCTGCTGACTGATCCTCTTCCCCCAACTGGATCGCGGACTCTTCCTCAACCTCAAGTCGCGAAAGACCGTCATTCAGATCGATCAGTGCCCGGCTGCCCTTACCTGTCTCCACGATATCGCCACGAGAGATCGGCGCCTCTTCGATCTCCGTCCTCCGGGCCCCACTGACGACGAAGACCTCACCATCGGTTGCCGATACTTGAGAATCGCTGGCACCATCATCGTTTTTCTTGTAGACACCCCCATCTGCCGTCCCCCTCGATGCCAGACGTTGTCGCGAGCCAAAATCGGATGCCGTAGCTCTCGCACGCTTGTGCCTGCCGGGCCCGCTTCGGCCGACACCCAGATACCAGGCACTTGACACCAGGAGTAGCGCCGCAACGGCAAGGATCATCCCTCGAAAGGACCTCCGCACAGGTTCCGTCTCGGACACATCCTCGCCCGTGCTCTTGGATGCTTCTCGGGGTGCCTCATCTTCTTCTTCGTCCGGGTTCACAGGCTCTGCGGAAACGGAGCCCAAATACGTCGCCAGCTGTCCGCTCTCATAGAGCATCCGGGCTCGTATCAGCATGCGGTCACAGACCGCCTCCACGTCGTCATCATCCGTATCTTCGAGGTAGGTCGCATCTTCCTGGAGCAACGCAGCGCGTCGCTCGGAGACATTCGACAGTATCCGACGCCGCAAGCCCTCGGACATACCGAGTAGAGCGATAGCCAGATCCCAGTCATCTATGCCGGTTGTCAACGTCTGAATTTCACGATCTGAAAGCCTTCGCAGATCCTCAATCGAGAAGAGAGAGGCTTGAATCGTCTTGGCAACCTCAGAGTCGCGATGATGAATATCTGTGAGGAGCGCGCGGAGTTGACGGGGGGCCGTGATGTCTTGCAGGATAGAAAGCGCGAAACCAAAGCGGGGTCCGCGAATCGGATCACCCAACCAGGTATCCAGCGCGTGGATTGAATCCCGCTCATCCACCCCCAGATGGTTCTCCAGGGCACCCCAATCTTGAACGGCCAGAGCGTGGATACACTCGGCCTGAACGGTGTGGGGCAAGTGAGAAAGTGTGGACGCCGCGTGCTCCGCGTTGCCTTTCAGAAGCACGAGCGTAATGATGTCCGCAACACGGAGTGAATAGTACTCGCGGAAGGTATCTTGCGCGACGGTCACATCCCCGAACAGGCGCTCCAACTCCAACACAAGGACCTGCTCCACCACCGTCATTTCCGATCGGTCGAGACGATCGATCTCATCCAGAGAACCCAGAACGCCCTCCCGACACGGAGCCGGCAGTCCTTCGACCAGCCGCCCGCGCGCCTGACCACTCAAACGGGACAGAACAACGGCAAGCAGGCGCTCAGGACCGGCTGTGTTCAAGGGGTTCGGTTCCCGGATTCGAAAGCCTCGAGATACTTCAGCCCCGTCCCCGTGTTGAACAACACAACCCGCTCATCGGCCTGCACCAGGTCTCGCTCCACCATCTTCTTGAGACAGGCCAGCGTCGCCCCGCCTTCGGGTGCTGCGAAGATGCCCGTATAGGCAGATATTTCGGCCACGCCGTGCAGAAGTTCGTCATCGGTGACTGACAGGGCGCACCCACCGCTGTCCCGAATGGCTCTGAGCATAAGAAAATCCCCAACAGCTCCCGGCACACGCAATCCGGAGGCGACTGTCTGGGCACCCTCCCAGGGCGTCGCTACCTCTTCACCTGCCTCCCACGCTCGCACGATGGGTGCACATCCTGCAGCCTGTACGGAAACCATTCGAGGCCGCTTCTCGCCGATCCATCCAAGCTTCCCCATCTCGGCGAAGGCCTTCCACATTCCGATCAGACCGGTTCCCCCACCTGTCGGGTAGATCACGACATCCGGCAGTTCCCAATCGAGCTGTTCCGCAAGCTCGTAACCCAGGGTCTTCTTGCCCTCGACACGATACGGTTCCTTAAGCGTGCTAACATCGAACCACCCCTCCGCCTCCTTTCGCTCTGCCACGACCCGTCCGCAATCGGAGATCAGACCATCAACCAGCTCAACCTGAGCACCCAGTATTCTTGCCTCGACATAGTTTGCACGCGGCACGTCCTTCGGCATAAAGACGTGCGAACGCAAACCTGCCCTTGCTGCGTAGGCTGCCGTGGCCCCTCCGGCATTCCCTGCCGAAGGAATCGCCACTTCCGATACACCGAGCTCCAGTGCACGTGATATGGCAGCAGAGAGCCCTCTGGCTTTGAACGACCCGGTCGGGTTCGCGCCTTCGTCCTTGATCAGCAGGTTCGGTACGCCGACGTGCTTGCCGAGAGTTGTTGTCTGCAGAAGTGGCGTGAACCCCTCACCAAGACTGACACGATACCGAGGATCCTCAACAGGCATCACCTCAGCGTAGCGCCACATGTTCGGGTCACGGTTCGCAAGCTGCTCCCTCGGGAGCGACTCACGGATTGCATCGAGGTCATACCTCGCGAACAGGGGGGCCCCTTCCTCCGAAAGATTAAGCAGTTTCGACTTGTCGTAAGAGGCGCCGGTTCGGGTGCAGATCAGGTCGGTCAGAAAGCTCATAGAATGCTCCCTTGTATATGGAATTCCGAGGGTATGATGCCCCGATGTGCCGACTGCGTCAAGCTGTCAATCCCCGATCGTCCTCCCTGATCTCGGCCTCTCCAGACCAAACGCACGCATCTTCCGTCGAAGGGTCGGCCGCGTGATACCCTAGCTGTCACAGGCCTTCCCGCGATGCCAACCGGCTGCATCCAGAGCCCGTTCGATCCTTTGTTTCTCGATACCGAGCAGCTTGTGGCATTCGTCTCCATCGGGACCGAGGCCGGCGAGGGCCATCTCGCCGACCGCCGCGCCTCGTGTCACGATCAGCGCGCGTGTCAGCACGTTCTAAAGCTCTCGAACGTTGCCTGGCCAATCATACTGTGCCAATCGATCCAGGGCTTTTCGGCTGATCTTCGGCCCACGGTAGTCCAGTCGTACCGAGATTCGGGCGACAAGGCCCTTGGACAGAGTCGGAATATCGCCCAGCCAATCCCTCAACGGTGGAAGTGGTATTGCCACTTCCGTAAGCCGGTAGAACAGGTCGGTGCGGAAAGCGTTTTCTCCCACGGCCTCCTTCAGATTCTAGTTGGTCACCGCGATGATGCGAACATCGGGTCGAATCAGGCTTTGTCCTCCCACACAGTAGAATTAACCACGGTCCAGAGCTCTCAGAAGCTTTGCCTGGAAGGCGGGTGTCGCATCTCCGATTTCATCGAGGAAGAGCGTAGCCCTGTCGGCCGTCTCAAAGCCCCCCGGACGACGCTCTGTTGCGCCCGTGTAGGCACCGCGTTCGTGACCAAGGAGCTCACTTTCAGCCAGCGAATTGACGATGGCCGCGCAGCTCAGGGCAACAAACGCGCCTGACCCGGCAGAAGCGTCGTGTATCGCCCTGGCCAGCAGTTCCTTGCAGGTCCCGCTCGCCCCACGAACAAGAACAGTCGCACCTGTCCCGGCGGCAGCCGCTGCCGTGCGGTAGGCCTCGATGATCTTTGTGGAACGACCGAGAATCACGTCACCAAGATCAGCTGTAGCGTCTTCTTCTGTTTTTCCAGGTTCATCGATGTCCACTTGTTCCTGCCGCAGCCTGTTCACCAAAGATTGGAGTGCCTCGACCTCCAGAGGTTTCCCCACACAGTCATAGGCCCCTCCGGCGACAGCCCGGAATATCGTCGTCGAAGTAAATCGGTCACTGCAGACGACTGTCGGGATCGGTGCCAGCGATCTGGCACCGAAATATCCCTCGGCATTTGCCAGATGATCCGTGACAACGGCGAGGTCAGCATTGACCCGCCGGGCAGTTCGAACTGCTTTCCCAGGTGTTGTGGCCCGGTGTACGCGAATACCAACCGAGTCGCGCGCGCTACAAGGCGACACACTGACGACGATCATCATCGAACAGAAGTAAATCTTCCATCTGACCCTCCTTTGTGAGTGAAGTGGGTCACTATGGCAGGAATCTTACCACAGCTCTTCCAGCAACGCACCGGACACGCAACCCATTCTGCCACTGGCTGTTAGGGTGTTTTTCTGTCCTAAAACAAAACCTTAGTTGGGATCAAGTGTCGTCAATTCGAGGCCAGCCTGCCGGTAGATTGTCGTTGCATTGCAGGCAGCACAAAAACGGCGCCCCTCCCGAGAGAGGGGCGCCGGAGAATCGGGATCGCTGACTCCAGGTCTATGGTACGAGAACTGTCTTCTCCTCAGATGGATCACTGAAGTCGTTGTCCACCAGGGTCAGAACTCGATACGTGTATGCAGCGCCGGATGTGACGTTTGTGTCTCCAAAACTCGTACCTGTCACGGACGATGCAACAGTCGTAAAGGTTCCTGATGACGAATCGCTCCCCGTCTGCTTCCTCTGAACACGGAACGACGTGAAGTGTGCCGGAGCGGTCCAGGAGACGGTCACCATCGAAGCGTTACCAGCGGCGACAACTGTCAAATCCGTCGGCGCAGTCACATCAGATGTCGCCCCTGTCATCCGCGTTACCGATGCGGACAGCAAGCTCTCGTTCCCGGTCTCATCGATCGCGCTCACACGGTAGACATAGGTGGTATTCACTTCGAGACCCGTGTCATTGAACGACGTTGTCGTCGAATCGGGGGATGTCAACAATACCAGCCCGGAAGCTTCCGACCCAACCGCGCGATACAATCGATACCCCGACAGACCAGTAAGGTCTGATCCGTTCGCATCCTCACTCGGTGCGGTCCAGGACAGCGTGATCACCGTGCTTCCCGTCAGCAGGGATGCCAGCTGGGTCGGGGTTGCAGGCGCCCGATCGTCAGTGCTGACAGCGGCAGCGGCAAACAGCGATCGCTCACTCTCAATCCCGCCCGAACCCAGGGCCTGGACGCGATATACGTAGGCCTCCCCAGCCACAAGCGGCGAGTCGATATACGATCTCTGCACGGTTTCGAACGTCGCCTCGGCGGTCGCCTCGGACGGCGCGCGGAACCGCAGGACACGGTATCCGGTCAACTCAGATTCAGTGTTCGCCGCCCACGTGACCGTGATTCGTCCGATCCCACTCGTGGCTGTCACGCTGCTCGGTGCTCCCAGCTGTGACTCGACCGTCGCCGATACAAACGCGCTGGGTTCGCTCTCCAGACCACCCGTCGCTACGGCGACGACACGGTAAGAGAGCGTCTGCCCGGCAACTAGAGGAGAATCGACAAACGTCGTCTGGGCTGTGTCGAAAGTGGCGTCAGGATCTACATCTGCAGGATCCAGGAACCTCAGCACTTGATACCCGGTCAGTTCAGGCTCCGTATTCGAGTTCCACGTCAGGATCAGCTGCTGCGGTCCTGTCGAAATCCTGATATTCGTCGGACGCGCAGCTCCTTTGGTCGTCACGTTTGTTGAGGTTGACCGCGGCCCCACATTGCCGACAACGTCAACAGCGCTGATCGCGTAGAAATACACGGTCAACTGATCAACAGTTACATCCTGGTAAGACGTGGAAGTCGCCGGGACCTCGCCTAGCAGAACGAACGAACTGGTGGACTCGCGTGATCGGAACACGTGATAGGTCGCCAACCCCGTCAGATCCCCACCATCGCTGTCCGAATCGGGTGCCGTCCAGTTGAGCGACACAAGCCCCAGGGCATTCTCGTCAAGGCTGACGATCACATCTGACGGTGCGGCCGGTGGTGTTTCATCCGCCGTGGATACACCGTCAACAAACGCCGTATTCGAGCTGCGAAGCAGACCCAACTCAGGATCGTTCGCCACGGCCTGGATCTTGTAGAAGAAGACCTGTTCGGTCGCAACCGTAGAGTCCGTGTAGGTCGTTTGGGCAGTCGTGAAGAGCGTGTCCGCAGTAACAGGTGCGAACTCGACCTGAGTATCAGCAGACCTCAGTACAAGATAGCCGATCAGATTGGGATCATTCACCGGATTCCAGCTGACCTCGATCTTACCGATTTTGGATGTTGTCCGCAGACCGGTGGGGACGCCGACGCCAGTCGCACCTGTCGAGATGGAAGCCGAGGACGATCGCCCGCTCTCATTCTCTGCTTCGTCTCTGGCGCTGACCCGATAGAAGTACACCGCGTCGGTCTCCAGGTTCGATGAATCTATAAATGTGGAGACCGTCGAAGAAACGCTTGCGATCTTGACAAAAGAGTCCTGCGAGTCCTTCGCTCTGAAGACATTGTATTCGTCCAGCCCGGTCAGAGACTGACCGTTCGAATCCCCGAGCGGTGCGTTCCAGTTCAAAGTCACAAAGCCGTTGGCTACATCGGCTACCGCAGAGAGATCTGTCGGTTGTGCAGGAGGTCTGTTGTCTTCCAGCGCCTCAGCGCTCACGAAGGTCGAGAGCTCGGACTGCCGATCCTGAATATCTACCGTGCTGACCCTGTAGAAGTAGACACGCGTTGCCGACAGATCGATCATCGAGTCTATAAAGGTTGTTCTCCCCGTCGTCACCAATGAGTCTGAAATCTCGCCTGAAAGACGCTGAAAGCCATCCGTGGCCGATGTAGACCGCCAGATGCCGTAGCCCTTGAGTTCATTGCTTACGACTGCGTTCCACTGCAAGGCAATACGACCGATGCTGCCGACAGCCTGTACATTACCCGGTGGAGCGAGTGCATCATTTCCTGAGAAGCTCGGATCGATCGGGTTTGTTCGTTCCCTCCCGCAAGCCAGAACCATCACCGCCATCAAACAGACCGCCCACATCGAGCTGGGGCGCAAAACCCGAGGCTTCATTTGATCCTCCCCTAATGGCCGATCACTCGGCCGCACGGTACGAAACATCTAAAATCCCTTTGAAATGGCGACACCCACCTGACCCGTGTGCACGTCGCTCTTGAGTTTTAGCGAGAAGTCCTTTACCTCAGGTCTCAGACCCCGGCTCATCTTCGGAATATTGCCATCAATACCGCTAGACAGGAGGAGCCGCAAGCCGCTGACGAGTAGCACGACCGAGAGGCCGATAGACATCTGACTCTTGGTATCCCGGTCGCTTGTGCGCTGGAACAGTTCTTCAGCCTGCCTGGCGCTAGAAGCCAATTCGTACTGGTCGAACGTTTCGTTCGCATCTTTGCGAAAATCCACTGCTCGCTTGGCGAGTATGGCACTTGTCCCAAGGAACAATACCCCGAAGGTTCGACGCACGGTGAAGTAAGACTCCGCGTGCAGGGGGCCCACAAGGGACCACAGTGCCAGAGAACCGGCTAGAATTCCACACAACGTCTTCTTCAGCATAATCACTCCTCAATCACCCATCCCGAATACACCGACTCACGGACATTAGACGAGAGATCGCAACACATTGTTTCGGTTAGATTGACCTGGTCAGCCTAGATCGTGTCGCCGACGTAAATGACAGCAGGTTAGGCAGTTAGGCATAAATTGAACCCAACGTACAACAATAGACATTCCCCTTGTCTCAGACAACAGGTAGCCTCAATCTTCGAGTAATCGGTGCTCTTCCGATTTCTCCCACCTTCTGGGTGTCCTGACCACGCGGGTTGCCGCGATCCGATCGAAGAGCGTTCGACGCTGACCGTCCCATAGCGGCCAGATGTGGCTAATACCGAGAGTCAGTACACCGAGGAAATAGGCCAGGGAGAATCGAATCCCGACCTGGTGCCACGTAAGACTCCCCCCTGACTCCGAAACCAGCCGGACCCCGGCCTCCGCCATCCCGGGCAAACGCCCGGACCGAGTCAGTTGAGGCAGTACAAACAGAGCCCGATAGGCTATGAATCCGAGTAGCCAGGGACCGTATGTTTCGACTGTACCCCAGATTGCTTCGGGGGAGGTTACATAACCAACAACCTGATCCACCCAGCCCGTCTCAGCCCCTCCCAAAAAAACACCTCGGCCGCCTCGCCCTCCTCCTCGCCCGCCGCCATCTCCACCGGCGGCGGCCAGCATCCTGAACCCCAGATACACAACCAGCGGGAAAAAGCTGACAAATACGTCCAGTAAGCTCCCCCACAGCCTGCGGAAAACACCAGCAGGCTCCCCAACCTGAGCGTCCGGACCACGATCGTCTAATAGGGCAATGCGATCGTGCATATGTTCCCGAACGGCCTCTATCCGCTCAGGATATTTCTCACGGTCAAGATGACCGAAGACATCCTGAAGCTCCGATAGGGACATCGAAGGCAGTGCTTTCTGAAAGGCCTCTTCCTGCCGATCGGCGTGACCATCTGTCAAAGTTCCGTTCAAGGCCGACGATCCGATAACGAGTAGATCGTGGGTATCAAAATCAGTGTCACAAGGGTCGAGAAGCCGAGTCCTCCGATCACCGTTATCGCCATAGGCGCCCGTATTTCGGCACCCTGCCCAACGGGGAAGATGATGTTGAGCGTAGTCATGAGAGCCAGATACACGATGTCTGGTAGCACGCCGGCGAATGCGCGGTCGGCAAATTCGACAATCGGTCTCAAGTTGAATATGCCGAGTGCCATCGGAAGCAGCCCCAGGACCGTGGTAGAGGTTGTCATGAGAATGGGTCTCAGGCGCACCCGGCAGGCCTGTTCGATGGCCTCGAGTTTCGGCACATTCTGGTCGCGTCGAAGCATGTTGATATAGTCGATCAGGACGATCGCGTTGTTCACGACAATCCCCGCAAGCATGATCAGCCCGATCAGCACAACCACGCTGACGGTCTGGCCGGTAACAAGCAGGATAAGCACCACACCAACGAGCCCGAAGGGAATGGAGAACATGATGACGAATGGATGGACCAGCGATTCGAACTGCGAGGCCATTACGAGGTATACGAGGAAGATCGCGAGGGCGATCGCCATTTGCATACTTTCGAAAGAGCGCTCACGTTCCTCGTTCTGACCACCGACCTCTATGTTGTACTCTGGTGGCTTTACGATCTGGCCTATCTCCTTCTCGATGTCCGCTACGACCTCACTCAGATCACGACCTTCCAGGTTAGCAGAAACAATCGCCACGCGTTCCTGGTCGACCCGGCGGATCTCGGCAGGCCCCATCTCGACACTCAGGTCCGCGACCACGGCCAGAGGGATCGGCGTCGGCGCCGAGGCGGGTGACACGATCAGGCGCCTCAGATCGTCGACGGTCGCTCGGTGCTCCTCAGAAGCCCGAACCCGAATGTCAACCTTTCGGTCGCCTCGGGTGAACTCCGTCGCAACCTCTCCCTGGACCTGGTTGCGAATGATCTGGCCTATCGCGGATATGGTCGTCCCAAGCTGGGCGACACGGTGCCGGTTAAATCGAATCTGCACCTCTGGATTCCCGCCTTCGGCACTCGTCTTCAGATCGGTCAACCCCTTTAGATCACTCAACCGGTCCATCACATCATCGGACAGGTCTTTCAGTCTGTTCAGATTGTAACCGGAAACTTCGACTTCGACCGGTGTCTTGGACGTGAACAGCGAGGGTCGAGCGAATTTGGTTTCGACAGACGGGAAGTCTGAATATGCTTGCCGAAGGCGCTCCATAACACGCTCCTCGCGATCACGGATGACGCCTTCCTGCAGTGCCACGTTAATCTGACCGATATTTTCACGCTCCTCACCGGATGAGCCGCCGGACGAGCCCGCCGAGCCGATGATACTGTAGACGGTCAGGACTTCAGGCAGCTGTGCCGCGACTGCCTCCAGGTCGCGGATCACGGATTCGGTCACGGCCAGGGGGGTGCCAACAGGCATCTCGATACTGACGACAAACTCTCCCTGGCTCATCTCAGGGATCAATTCGCTGCCAAGAAAATAGGTCGTGCCACCGGCACCGACGAGGACGGCAAAGGAAAGAGCCAGAACGTAGAGCCGGTGCCTCAAAGCCCAGCAGATCAAGGGCGGATAGGCCTCATAGACGACATCGATGCCCCTGTTGAACACCCAGACCAGTGGAGACATCGCTCGGAGGATCCCGCGACCCAGCAGTGAAAACAGACGGCCGATCAGACTCAGCACACGCGTGGCACCTCTGCCTCCCTTCCCATCCGCCGACCTCCTGCTGGCTTCGATCTCCGCAACCTCCGACATCCACCCCATCTCGAGAGAAGCCAGCATAGGGATCAGCGTGAGCGCGACGAGCAAAGAGGCCACGAGCGAGAACGTCACCGTCAAAGCCTGGTCCCGGAACAGCTGGCCCGCGATCCCCTCGACAAAAACGATCGGGACGAAAACACAGATCGTAGTTATGGTTGCGGCAACAACAGCCTGCGCCACCTCGCTTGCTCCCGTGTTCGTTGCCTCGAGAGCTCCCATCCCCTCGTCCCGGTATCGCTGGACACTCTCCAGAACGACGATCGAGTTATCCACCAACATGCCGATACCCAACGCGAGACCGCCGAGAGACATGATATTCAAGCTGACATCTGACACGAACATCAGGAAGAAGGTAGCGACGACCGAAATTGGGATAGACAACCCGATGATGGCAGTGCTCTGTGGGCTCCGCAGGAATAGATACAGAATGATGATCGCCAGGAGTCCACCCATGATGGCCGTATTCAAGACTTCCGAGACCGATTCGCGGATGAACACCGATTGGTCGAACACGACTTCCATATCCGATCGGCCCAGCATCACATCAGCGTCCTTCCGGAAAGTAACGAGGGCATCGTGGACGCGCTGGGCCACGGTCACCGTGTTTGCATCACCCTCCTTGTACACCGCAAGCTCGACGCTCTCCTGACCGTTGATTCGTGTCATAACCGTGCGCTCACGGTGCCCCCGGTATACGGCACCAACATCGGACAGCGTGATGATCGCACCCCGCCTCTCGCCGACGACGATGTCGCGGATCTCCTCGAGTGTCTGAAACTCGTTCAGCGTTCGGACAAGATACTCCGCCTCACCGTCTTCCAGCTGTCCTCCCGTCAGGTTGACGTTCTCCTGCTCAAGCCGGGAGACAACCTGGTTCAGAGATATCCGCAAAGTCGCAAGCTTGGGACCATCCACCTCGATGTGAATCTCTTCTTCCAGGCCACCGTTCACGCGTACTGCCGCGACGCCTTCCAGAGCCTCGAGTTCCGGCCGAATCTGTTCTTCCGCAAGAAGACGGAGCGCGATCAGGCTCTCTTCGCCGAACAGACCGATGCGGATGATGGGATCGAGAGATGGATCGAAACGAAGGAGAACCGGCTTGTCCGCGTTCTGGGGCAACTGGAGACGGTCCAGTTTCTCACGGATATCGAGGGAGGCGAAATCCATGTCCGTCCCCCACGCAAACTCGACAACAACATCCGATACGCCGGGTCTGGAGGTGGACGTAACCTTCACAACATTGGTGACGACACCGACGGCCCCCTCGACAGGTTCCGTGATCAGCCGCTCCATCTCGGAAGGAGCCGTCCCTTCGTAGTCTGTCCTGACGGTAACCGTCGGATACGTGATGTCTGGAAGGAGATTGATCGCCAATCGGTCGAAGGCGACCATACCGAAGATCAGAGCCGCAACGACGAACATCGTCACGGTAACACGTCGGCGTGTCGAAAAGGAAATCAGTTTCATACCGTGCTATCGACCTCGGCCACCGAAGGAGACGATGCCCTTCTCTCGCATTTCCCCGACAAAGGCACGAAACTTGGCGATATCGGTACCCAGTTCAGGATCCTTCTTAACGCGTGCCTCATAGATCTTCTTCATCTCAGGGAACCGATCGAACATCCGCGTCTGCATCGCCTTTATATCGCCTCCGCCACGGCCTGCTCCGGATCCACCACCACCGGGCCTTCCACTCTGAGACGTCGCTGATTCACCCCGGGCAACCCGTTCTCCTCCTGCTTCCTGACGGTTTCTCTGACCATCATCGCGCGACTGTCGCCCTCGGGCCTCGTCCGCCAGCTCACTGCTTCCGCCCCTCCTAGCCGCGGCCGCTTGTGCGCTCCCACCGACAATCCGAACGTCGGCTCCCGGGCGGAGACCGTCCTGACCGACCGTGATAACTCGATCGCCATCCGACAGCCCCGAAACCACCTCCAGCCGATCACTATCAGAGAACCCGATCTCGACCCGCCTTCGCTGAGCCTTGCCGCCACCCTCACCTGCTTCGAAGACAAACACCTGGTTGCCTTCGCCTTCGAGAACGAGCGCTCGCTTGGGTATGACCAGCGCATTACGGCGTGTTTCAGTGATGATATGAACGGCCGCAAACATGCCAGGTCGGAGCAGACTCTGGTTTCCCGGTATCTCCACCGTGACCTTAATGGTGCCACTCTCAGGGTCAACCACCGGGCTGATCATTTTCACGCGACCACCGAAGGCCTGTTCCGTCTCTGTCTCCACTGAGATGCGAGCTTCCTGCCCGATCGCAATCTTGCCGATCTCCTTTTCCGGCACCCGTATCCGCGCCAGCAGCGGATCGAAGTCGGCGACGGAGAATACGGCCTGGCTGCTCGAGACGACGTTACCGATCTCGACATTCCTTGCAGTGACGATCCCGGCAATGGGTGATGTAATCCGGGTGTAGCTCAGGTTCAGCTTGGCCTGGTCCAGCTGCGCGTTGGCCCTGTCCATCTGCGTTTTCGCCGATTCAAACTGCTCCTCACTGATCAGATTCGATTTGAAGATCTTCTCGACCCGGCTATAATTGCGTTTTGCGTCGAGGTAGGCCACCTCCATCTGGGTGACCTGAAGACGGACATCATCGGAATCGAGTTCCGCAATGACGTCTCCCACCGACACACGGTCGCCCTCCTCCCTGGCGATCCGCACGATCTGGCCCTGACGTCTTGCACGAACATCCACCCAGCGTTCCGCTTCGAGCGTCGTGTTCTTGAGCACGCTTTTGGATATTTCCGCACGTGCAGCCGCCTCGACCTTGACCGGTATGGCCACAGTTGCGCGGTTCCGGCCGCCCCTCCCCTGGTCTGTCTGTTGCTCCTTGCCACCACAGCTGGCCAGTATGCAGACCAGAAACATCAACTTAGCGTGTCTCAAGTATCCTCCCATTGCTAGCAGGCAATCACTAACGGTTCCGCCTGTTCGACGTATCGGCCACTCAGCGACTGCCACGACGTCTGTCACGATCACACGAATCGCAAATGGCATTGAAGGTTGCCAGTTGTTCAACGTCCAGGATCTCGCGAATCTTATCTCGCGTCTCCTGCTTAATCGCTCGGAAGCGGGGTTTTGTCTCGTGGCTCAAATTAACCATTCGGTGCCGGGCCTTATCCACAATCTCGTCAAGCCGTGTCTCTTGAGTATCGGTGAGGCCCAGCTTGTCGGCCAGACCGCGGAAGAGCGCTCCCCTGTGCGATTGTCGCGCGCCTTGCGCAATACCCTCATACACCGTTGCTGACAATGCACCGGCTCCAAAACAGGCCAGCGCCAGAATGCAAACTCTCCACCGTTTCATTACTTCACCCTCAGTAAGAGCTGGAGATCAGCAGACTCACAACTTTGTCTCTCGACAGATCATCCTCTGCTACCGCAACTTCCAGTACGTCCTGATCAAGGGACCGCTCCAAATACCGCTCGAACTGGAGTTCATCTCGCGACAGGCTCTGGGCCAGACTGAAGAGAGCGCCGAAGCCGATCACGACCAATGCCGCCACAGCAAGAGCTCTTCTGAACAAGGAGATGGAATCAGCTCTGGAATACGCTTGTCTGGGCCCCGAGGCCAGGGGTGTCGGAATCGTCGCGGCGCTCTCGCGGAAGACATCGAACATCTCTGAGAGTTGCTCGAGTGAAGCACGCTCTTTCCGACAGATTGGACACATCGGAAAATGCTCCACCAATGCCCGGGCATCTTCGGATCCCAGTTCTCCGTCCAGCCAGACGGAGACGAGTTCTGTGTATGGGCAGTGAGCCTTCATCGACTCCATCGCGGATCAAGAAATCGGCGTAAAATAGGTACCATCTTGAGTATGACGGCGCGGAAAAGCCCATTGTTCCCGTGAAGATGGTGCCCAGATCGCCAAGATCATCGCCCAAGAGTGTAGTTCGACGGGAGATTCGGCGTGACGATCAGGAGGGAATGTTCAAGTCAGCGAAATGCTCAAGGGGTGCCTTGCTCATCCGTTGCGATCACAAATCGCTTCACACCGGACCCCTTGATGATGTCCAGGATACCCATCACGTCTCCATACGGCAGGCCCTGGTCTGCTCTGAGAATCAATCCGCCACTCGCGTCCACGTCCTGAGAGGATTTCGCCAATGCTGCCTTCAACGCATCGGTTGCGACCACCTCGCCATTGTAAACCATCTGGCCGTCCTTGCTGACATTCAGGATGAACCGCTTCTCCTGCTGCACCCGGTCCGCGTTCTGCATCGAGGGAAGCTCAACCTTCAGAGCTGCCTGCTCGATGAAAGTCGTGGTAACGAGAAAGAAGGTGAGGAGCAGGAAGAGGACATCGATCAGCGAAGTGATGTTGATCGTCGGTCTCCGTTTCGGTTTGTCCGAGAATCTCATTCGCCATCCACAGAAGGCTCGGAATTCACGGGCACGGCCTGCGCACGGAATCCTCTGAGTTTCTTCAGCAGACCACTTGAATATTTCTCGATCTCCAGAACCAGAGATTCCGCCTTGACGGTGTAGAAATTGTACAGAACGAGCGACGGTATCGCCACAAACAGCCCGGCCGCAGTCGTCAGGATCGCTTCCGCGATACCGCCAGCCAGCAGATTCCCCTGTCCTACACCGACTTCCGAGATCTCCTGGAAAACCTTGATCATTCCGATGACCGTTCCCAGCAGACCGAGCAGTGGCGAAACGCTTGCTACCGTTTCGAGTACGACCAGACCTTTCTCCAAATCGCCGATCTCCTGACGGCCCTGGTCTACGATGTTCTCCTTTATCTCCTCAGGCGCCAGCTCTCGACTGCCGAGCCCGGCCATGATCACGTTGGCAAACGGCCCCTCGAATCGCTCGCACACCGATACGGCCAGTCCGATATCCTCCTTGCCCGAGATATTCTCGATCACGCTCACGATCTCGGGCCTGATGACCTTACTCCGACGCAGGCTGAACGCGCGCTCGATCGCGATCGACAGGGCCATCACGGAGCAGATGGCGATCGGATACATCATCAATCCGCCCTGGCTAAACAGTGCAGAGTACAGATCCCAGTTCATCTAGACTCCTTAGGTCTTAGCGTCCCTCACCGAGAAGGACATAGGTGAAGATTCCCGTGATCTCCAGGAACGGCTCCGGGAAGTCATCGGGCAAAGGCTTGAACGGTGCAGACAACTCCACGGCTTGCGTGCTCGTCTGGAGAAGCAGCTTGCTGCCGCGGCTATCCAGCACTTCCAGCGCCTCCATCCGCCCATCGGCATAGATGCGGAAACGAACCTTGGACTCGCCATCGATGATCCCGAGCCGAGTAAAGGCGGCAGGTGGAAAGATATGTGATTGGATCAGTTTCTTCAGATACTTGAGGTAGGGGGCGAAGTTCCACGCATAGGTGCTGAGCTGAAGCCCGCCCTCATCGAGTGCCCGGCTGTTCAAGTGGGTCACCGCGACCGATTGGCGTGCCGCCGCCGGCGAACCAAAGACCGATCGCTCTCGCTGCTCTCGCGTCGTCAGACCTCTCCGCTTGAGCAGGGCCATTGATTCAAGCCCCTGGTATATTTGCTCAGCTTCCGATGTCTCGCCCTCCGCCTGCTGGGTCTGGTCTGGTGAGTGCTGGCCCGTTCCAGTGAGTCCCGCTGCTTTTGAGGTCTGGAAGTCACCCTGAATGTCGATGATACCCTCATTCTGTGCCATCTCGCTGCGTAGCAGATCAGCCTGTGATCGATCTGCCGAGCGTGCGTCGCGATCAGACAGGAACCGCGAATCCTCAGGCGCCTCTGAAGGTTTGGCTTCTGATTCCACAAACTCGAATGCCAGTGAGTTCGGCTCGACAGGGGCCGTCCCCGCCTGGATCAGAAGCTCCCGAGCCGGTGTGAGCAGAAGGAGCAGTAGCAGGTGAAACAGAAC
>CAYYGZ010000045.1:0-11910 GCA_964471275.1 uncultured bacterium
TCCACGATGCGTCGATCAACCCAATCACGTTGCAGTAGGATCAGTATTTCTTCCGAAAATCGACTGGATGCGATCTCCGTCTTGAGGAAGACGGCGACCATGTCGGCTTCGGTCGTGGGGTCAGGTCGTACACGCTGCCTCAGTATTGGAGGTCAAGATCCACTATGTTCCGCAGCGGGGCGCCGTTCAGGAAGTTCCGGACGTTTTCCCGTGTCAGCTGTTCGAGACGTTCGTTTGCGGCTTCCGAATAGCCCGACTGGTGCGGGGTAATAATGACGTTCTCGTATCGCCAGAGCGGATGGTCGACAGGCAGAGGCTCGGGATCCGTCACGTCCAATCCTGCGCCCCCGACAACCCCGCCATCGAGGGCCGCCATCAGCGCCTTTGTGTTTATGATTCCGCCCCGGGTGGCACATAGGACGTGGGCGCCGGTCTTCATTCTCCCGAATTCCGATGTCGAGATGAGGTCCGCCGTGTCACTCGTGTAGGGCAGGCAGATGGTGACCCAGTCAGCTTCCGGCAGCAGCGAGTGGAGCTGATCCGGGGGATGGACGGCATCGACAAAGTCGGGTTTTGAACGGCTAGAGTGTCGTCGAGTTGCGATGACCCGCATCCCCAGACCGGCTGCGCGCTTTGCGGTTTCTATCCCGATTCCGCCCAATCCCAGGACTAGCATCGTTTGCCCTGCCAGTTCTCCGGGGGCCGGCGTTCTCTTCTGCTCTGGCCACCCCTTCTGGAGTGCTGCTCTTCGGATGGGTTCTATCTTTCTGCAGAGCATCAGGGCCAGAGCGATCGTGTGGTCGGCGATGTTGGGGCCGTAGATGCCTGCCGCATTTGTGAGCACAATGTCCCGCTGCTTCATCAACTCGAGTGGATACGCATTCACCCCGGCGCTGAAGGACTGGACCCACCTGAGGTTGATGGCCTTCTCCACAAATTCGTGCGAGTTGATGTTTCCGAGAGCAGCTGTGTAGGACTCCGCAGTGTTCTGGGCAAATCGCAAACTGTCGACATACACGAGATTCTCATCCTGGAACTCGCTCTGGATGGATTCAAATGTCCGATCGCCAAACCGGACGAGAAGCAGCTGCTCCCGACTGCTCATACTTCGATTTCCCAACCGGTGTCCCCGGATTTGACGATGAGCGTGTCTCGGCACTGGACCGATACGCTCTGGTTCGTCCAAGCGTCCCCTTCTGCGATCCAGGGGGATGTGCTCCGTCCGCTAGGGCGAACGCTGAAGAGGGACATTATTGCGATTCGGTCGGATGTGATTCGATAGTCGAGATAGGGTTCGTTCTTCTGCCCGAATACGTCGCCCAGTCGGAAGCGGTTGAATGGCTCGGCATACTTGTGATGTTCCAGACTGCAGGACAGATCGGTATCATGCATGCTCGTAACAAAACCGTCGATTCCGCTGGGCGTGTTCGCAACACTGAAATGACCGTCCGGTGACCAGATGGGGTCGTTCGCCGTGTGCCATCGGAGAGAAGTGTCGGCAGTTGCCGTCAGTTCGGCCGTGTCGTATACGACGACCGTATGTGGAGAAAGATACGCTACGGTCCGTTTGACGGATTCTGGCTCTTCGTAGAGCCCTGTCAGGTCGATTTGCCACCATCCCCCACGTGCGTCGTCGAAGGCGCTTTGGATAATCCGCGCGCAGTTTGACTTTTCACAGCACATTTCGTGGTCGTCGAAAGTAAGGACGTTGTGGCCGTGGACAGAGGCGTTGTAGTATTCGTACCGGTTCTCGCCGAAGAAATCGGCCGGATACCCCGGGGGTGATCCGGGATCGGTGATGAGCCGCTTGCCGCAGCTGTCGATGCAGACCTGCCCGGCATCATGGTTCCCGTGACCTTCGGCACCGTGGCCGCCCTTCGCGTAGACGACGCAGGCCGCAGACCGAGGGTCCCAGCTCGAGCGTACGCAGATGTTCTGACTGTGGCCGTGGTATGCCCGCCCCAACGGGATGTCAGGCTGCTTCGGTTCGAGCGAAGGATCATACCAGAGGAGTTCCCACGGGTCGGTGTCTGGATCGTCTGGCTGGCTGTGCATGAGGTAGAACCACTGGAGACAGGGGTCGCGTGTGGCATCCGCCACGGTGGCGAACATCGGGGCGGAGGGGGCGCGGCCGATATGCGAATCCCCGAAGGGAACGACGTGTCCTGGCGGCACGGTAAAGTGCATCATCCAGCGGCAGGTATCGGGTATCGGAAAGCTCGCAAGATGGTTCTCGCCACCACCGGCCGCATAGCGGTGTGCGCTGAAGTAGAGCAGGGGCAAAGCGTGGGCGTTCGCGTATGACACGGATTCATTGAATTCGCCCTCCGGCCCGTAGTTGTCGAAGTAGGCGTTCAGTCTCGGGTGCGCGTAGTCGACAAGCTCCTCGGAGCGCGGATGATCCTCTGCAAGCGCGATGCCCGCGATGCCGTGTCCTCCGACAACGCAGGTCATCCAGTTGTTGGTGCCGTTTGCCCACCAGACACCGTCCGCGACGTCTTTGAAGAATGGCTGGATGCCGCACCGGTCGATGCCGTCGACGATCCACTGACGCTGTTCGGCGTCGAGGAAGGGATGGATCCAGTCGTACGCGAGAGCGAGCGATCGGGAAAGCTGACCGGCACGCAGGTCGATGTTCATCCCCGTGTGAGCGATGTCCCGCCATTCCGGCCATCGATCGGTGTCGAAAAGCGCGTCCATCTGGGCGAGCACGTCATCGCGATACCGAACATCCTCGGTGATCAGGCAGGCGAGCGCGGCCCGCAGGGCGCGTGTTCCCGCTCTATGCACGATCGTGTAGTCGCGGTTGGCATGACGTGCGCTCATGGCGTCACGACCGGGAAATACGTCGCCCGGTTCGTAGATTTTGCGCCCCAGTTCCGCGTCGGCAAGAGCGAGTTGGGATTCCCAGAGCTTCTTCGTGTGACCCGACTGGATGTTTTCGCGAATATCGTCGACCGACCGAAGACCATCGACAGGTTCGGCAGTTACGAAGATGTGTGGACGGCTAGACATTGGGAGAGTGGGTACCGGGTTTGGGAATGGGAGGCGGTTATCTGTCTTCCGTGTACTGCTCGAGCGCTTTGATCACGGAGGCGTTGTCCTGATCGGCGTAGCCAGCGTCGACTCCGGACCGAAGTATCTGGGCGTGAAGTGCGCTGACGGGAAGCTTGAGACCGTGTTTCATGCCCATATCCAGGATGAGACCCACATCCTTCAGGTGCTGGGCAAGTCTCGCTTCAGCTGTGAATTCCTCTTTGATCATCCGGCCGCCCTTCTGGTCCATCACCTTTGAGTACGCAGCGCCGACCCTCAGAACTTCGAGCATCCTGTCGAGATTGACGCCCGCTTTCTTACTCAGTAGAAGACCCTCCGCAAGGACGAGGCGATTCAGACCGAGGACAAGGTTGACGATCAGCTTCGCCTCTGCACCCTTTCCGTTCTCACCCATAGCGTAGATGCGATGGGAGAAGGTTTCGAGGATGTCACGTCCCCGCGAGAGCTGCTCTTCGCCGCCGCCGACCATCACCAGACACGTGCCTTCCGTAACCATCTGGCTCGAGCCGAGGATGGTCGCGTCCAGGAAGTGAACGCCCTTCGCGCTTAACCTGCCGGCCAGTCGGACACATCGTTCCGGGTCCGATGTGGTGGTGTCGATCACAAGACTGTTTGTCTGCAATCCGTGGTGGAGGCCGTTCGCTCCCTCGGCCACCGTCTCGACGGTGTCCGAATTCGGAAGCGAAAGCACGACACGGCGCGCACACGCGCTCACCTGGGACGGGGAGTCCGCCGGCGTCATCCCATTGGCAGCGGCACGCTCCATTGCGTCGGGGCTGATGTCGTAACCCACGCAGCCGTAGCCGGCGGCCACGAACCGTTTGAGGAGAGAAGAGCCGACCAGACCCAACCCGATCAACCCTATTTCTTCGCGACAGGTCCCCATTATCTGCTCGCAGGCCGCTTACGCCAGGACATCAGGGGCTCGTAGAGATCCGTGACATATTGATTGGCTGCGTCACGCCAGGTAAACCGGGTCTGGAACCCGTTCTTCTGGAGCTTCCTGAATTCGGTCGGCCGGGAGCCGAATACCTGTTTTGCCTCGATCACATTGGCGATGAGGTTGCACAGCGTCGCGTCACGAGACGCCCCCCCGAACCCGAAGCCGGTTCCCTCTTTCTCCGTGTGCGGTATGACGGTATCAACCAGTCCGCCCGTCCATCTGACGAGCGGCGGTGTGGCACAGCTCATCGACTCCATCTGCGTTATCCCGCACGGCTCGAACAGGCTGGGCATCAGGAAGACGTCGCTGCCGAGGCGGACGAGACCGGCCCGGTCGCGGTCGAAGGCGAGTGTGGCGACACAGTTCGGGCGAGCAGACACGTAGCGTAGAAACGACTCGTATTCCGGCAGACCGGTCGCGACGATCGCCACGTTGACGCCGGGGATGTCGAGGAGATGCTCCAGGACGGACTGACCATCCAGCTGCTCGGCGAGAAGACCGAACTTCTGCTCGACGGCTCGGCCCACGAACCCGAGCAGCAGGCCGGGCGGATCCTTGAAGTCTGCCGAGAGCATTGCTCGCGCGTCAGCTTTCTGCTTCAGGACGGACTGGAACGCTGCATCCGAAGGCTGATCGGCATACGCAAAGCCGTTTGTGATCCCGTGCAGACATCCTCTGTCGCGGATCTGCGAGGTGACCTCGTGGAGCCCCTTGCCACCCTCAAAGAAGCGATCCTGATCTTCCGGCTCGCAAATCTCCTTGGCATAGGTCGGGCTTACAGTGTTGACCTGATCTGCCAGTTCCAGCCCGAGGCGGAGCGCATTCACGCTGTTCCATTCGGGTCGGGGGTCGACAAAGAGGGGACCGACCTTCTCGTGGCTGGCGATGGCTTCGATGTCCCATCCGTCGATCACGTAGCGAGAGATCGTGCCCTGATAGCCGATGTTGTGAACCGTCATGACCCGCTTCTGTTCGTGCCCTTCCATCTCCATCCGCCCAAAGAGATAGCCCAGAACCCAGTCGTTGACGTGGACGATGTCGGGCTTCTTCTGCTCGATCAGGTGGAGACACGTTTCGGAAAAGAACGAGAAGCGCAGGATGTCGTCCTTGAAGGGGATGTCGGTGCTATGTACATACGGTGTTCCGTAGGTGCCCTCGAAGTAGTGCGCATTCTTGATAAAGTTGACGGGTACACCGTCTATCTCCGGATGCGAGACGATACCGACGTTTTCGGTCTGGTTGTTGAACTCGACCGCGTAGTCGTTGAGCTGTACCTGTCCATACCAGGGCGTGACAATTTCGATGTCGATGCCCCGAGCCTTCAGAGCCGGGGGAAGCTCTCCCGCAACATCGCCAACGCCGCCCGCTTTGGAGAAGGGCTTACACTCGGCTGTTATGTAGAGTACCTTCATTCCGCTTCACATTCCCCGTTTGTCTTGAGACCCGACTGTTTCAGGATGTCGAACACCTGCTGCTTGTATTGCTTTGATCGGGCCGAATCGTTGCCGCGGCCCTGTCTGATGATGATGTATTTCTGGAGCTCATAGAGCAAGTAGAATACTTGGCGGACACGCGCTTCCTGCGAGCGATCCCGTTCCCTGCCGTAGCCCTCCCAGAAGGCTGGCTCTGAAATGCCGCAATAGTCCAGGACGGCGTACTCGATCTCCGGATCCTCCCACAGGGCTCGGTCCCAATCGATCAGTCCGGTGACCGTGCTGGTCCCATCGGCCAGAATATTCTCGGCCCATACACCCATGTGGAGGAGCGATGCGGGGATATTCCGATCGAACAATGTGATATGGCGGTCCAGGAGATCCCGGAATAGAGGGGCAATGGCGCGTTCGACGGAAGGGATGTCGATGGGGGTGGGCATGGGGTAATGATCAGAGTGTGGTTGCGGTCATCCTGGATCGTGTCCGTCGCATACGGTGAAGCATCGGGATGGCAGGGCCCCGGATCTGCCCGATCAGCCACCATCTGCTTCCGGCTGGCTCACCGGAAGATACACGCGAAACGTCGTTCCGACACCCTCCCTGCTATCCGCCTCGATTCAACCGCCGTGGTCTTCGATGATTTTGTAGCTGATGGAGAGCCCAAACTTGGTCCCGACACCTACGCCTTTTGTCGTGAATCCTGGGTCGAAGATGCGCTCCAGGTATGCCTGGGGGCATCCCGCGCCCCGTATCGTGAACCGAGATGATGAGACCCGTGGTGGCCTGCAGGATGTCTCGGCGAACCATCGCGATGAGGTGATCGGAGCGGGAAGCGATCGAGATACGCGCCCGATCAGCGAAGCTGGCTGGGTGCTCCGCGAAGCTCCGGAAATAGACATACTTGCCCGCGAAGCTGGCCGGCAGAGGAATCAGGTGTCACCCGTTCCAGGCGAATTTGTTTCTGATGTCGGGCCGAAGAACGCCTGATTGGAAGATAAGCTTGTTGTCGATGTAGGCTTCGAAGGGCGGACAGGATGCGACGTAGATCGTCGGGTCGATCAAACGCGTGTCGGGGATCCGGAAACGGCGCCAGACATTCGTGAACTGGCCAGCCGGATGACCCTCGGACGCCACGAAGGGCTGCCAATCGGGACTGTTCGTGTCAACCGTCAGTCAGGCAAGACCTGCTTCGGGTGTTTGCGGTGAATCGCCCAGCCGGTACTCGCCGTGTTCGAGCCAGATCGGTGGTGCCGCGGATACGGGTGCGATCCACAGCAGGGAGAGATCAACGAAAGCAGAGAGATGTGGAGTCGGGTGCGCAAGTAGTCCCCTCGAGAGATGGATATTCCCCTCATAATATCCGATTCGGAGGGGATTTCCAAAGAGACGTAGCACCGCCGGAGGGGCTACTGCTTGTCCTGCTTGGCTGCTTTCTCGCGCAGGTGATGGAGAAGCTCTTTCTTGCGGATTCTTAGGCTCTTGGGCGTGACTTCCAGCAGTTCGTCCGCGTGGAGATACTCGAGGTTTTCGTCGAGCGACATGGCGCGATGTGGTGGCAGCTGTTCATCGTCCCCGGTTGGCTTTGAGCGGTGCCCGGTCCCGACCTTTGCGCGGCATACGTTCAGGGTCAGGTCCTTTTTTCTGATGTGCTGACCGACAACTTGCCCGGAATAGACTTCGGTTCCGGGGGGAATGAAGAAGGTTCCCCGCTGCTTCAGGTTCGTGAGTGCGTAGGGCGTGGCCTTCCCCTGATCCTGCGAGACGAGCGATCCCGTCTCGTGTGTCTCGATTGAACCCGCATACCGCGCATATGCATCGAAAACGCCGTGGAAGATGCCGTTTCCGCGCGTCGAGGTCAGGAAAGGCTGTCTGAACCCGAGCATCCCTCGTGTCGGCACGTGGTACGTGCTGTGAACGGTTCCGTCATCGGCGTGACGCGTGTCCAGCAGTCGCCCCTTCCGTCGACCGAGCATTTCGGTCACCGGTCCGACGGCGTCGCTCGGTACTTCGATGTAGACTTCCTCGAACGGTTCTTCACGCCCGCTCTCGGTTTCGTGGAAGATCACTTCGGGCTGACTGACCGAGAATTCGTAGCCCTCCCTGCGCATCGTTTCGATCAGGATCGCGAGATGGAGTTCGCCCCGCCCGGACACATCCCACTCACCGGCAGTCTCCGTGTCGTCTACCCGGAGCGCTACATTGCTCTCCAGCTCTCTTGCAAGCCGTTCACGCAGCTGACGACTCGTGACATACTTGCCGTCGCG
The DNA here is from genome assembly GCA_964471275.1 of uncultured bacterium. Lineage (GTDB taxonomy): Bacteria > Latescibacterota > UBA2968 > UBA2968 > UBA2968 > UBA2968. The sequence continues at coordinate 7,698 of CAYYGZ010000045.1, forward strand.
ACCGGAGAATGGGCTTGTGTTGGCGCTAAAGGTCATCCGGACGGTCGGCTGCTCGACCTCGATCGGGGGAAGCGGCCGGGGATCGTCAATGTCGGTGATCGTGTCGCCAATACCGATATCTTCCACGCCGGACAACGCGATTATGTTCCCGGCGCTGACGATGCTCTGCGGCTCACGTCTCAGGTCTCTGAAGGTGTAGACTTCCCCGATTTTAGCGGATTGCAGGTCGCCTGCCGAATTCACGTGCGCGACTGTCTGTCCGGACTTGAGGGACCCGCCACTCAGTCGACCCACGGCAATCTTGCCGACATAGCTGCTGTACTGGAGCGTCGTCACAAGCAGCTGGGGAGGACCGTCGACCGCGACATTCGGATGGGGGAGGTTTTCGATGATGGCATTGAAGAGGGGTGTGAGATCATCTGAGAGGCTGTCGGCTGTGACACCGGCTCGGCCCTCGAGCGCCCGTGTGTAGAGTACGGGAAAATCCGCCTGCTCGTCCGACGCGCCAAGCTCAACGAACAGGTCGAAGGTCTCGTTGACGACCCAATCGGGTCTGGCCGCGGGACGATCGATCTTGTTCACCACGAGGATGGCCTTCAGCCCCCGCTGCAGCGCGTGTCTCAATACAAAGCGAGTTTGCGGCATCGGGCCCTCGACCGCGTCTACGAGGAGGAGAACGCCGTCTACCATGTTCATGATTCGCTCGACTTCGCTCCCGAAATCTGCGTGCCCGGGCGTGTCTACCAGATTGATCGTCGTGTCGCCATAGACGATCCCCGTGTTCTTGGCTGTGATCGTGATTCCACGCTCCCGTTCGAGCTCGTTGGAATCGAGAACACGTTCCTTGATCTCCTGGTTTTCACGGAATACGTTGGTCTGTTTCAGCATGCCATCGACGAGCGTCGTCTTGCCGTGGTCGACGTGAGCGATGATCGCGATGTTACGAATGTTAGACGGGTCGATGGGGTTCACCTTTCAGGTCAGACAGAAAAAGTCGAGAACAGTTAATTAAGTTAATAAGAACAGTCCTGTGGGACGTACAATTTTCTGTTAACACTGGCCTTACAGGGAGGACGGCCATGATCCGCGAAGCGCTGGTCGACAACGTTCTTGCGAAGGAAAAGGACTTCAGGTGGCGAGGCGATGACGTGTCGCGACTCGAGGTAATCTCCGACGCCGTATTTGCCTTTGCGATTACGCTTCTGGTGGTATCCTCACCGCCCTGTCCGGGGTCTGTTATTCCGTGACCTGGCCCGCGGCCCTGATGGTCACCTGGGAACAGAAGAAAAAGATCGAGGAGCTCAGGCCGTCCAGCGATGTGTGATCTTATCTCCGGTGCTTCTGGCTAGGCCAGAAGGGACACCCGGTCCAGTGCGGCGCCCCAGATGTTCTTACGACGTCAAGAAGGAGACACCGTGTCTCGGAATGTCGACCGGTGCAGACTCTTGTGCTGGGCAGTGTATCGGAGGGCGATCTTCACTCATCGGATGAAATTAGGAATCTCAAGGATGGGATACTAGTGGAATACGACGGAATGCTCGATGAGCTCCTTGTTCTCGTACACAAACTTTCCTGAGAAGAACCGGTCCTGGTTCAACCACTTCAGGAAAATGTAGTCCCCTTCCCACAAAGTCAGATCCAGTAGCTTCTCATCATCGATCCATTCGAGATTCCCCTCAGGGGAATCGATCGTCTCGCCGCTGAACTGCGTGCCCGTGAACAGATAGACATACCAGTCGTCGATCTGATCGAACATCGGGAAGGTGATGATACCTCTCAGATGTGGGTCGACCAGGTCGAGGCCGCTTTCCTCCTTGACCTCGCGGATCGCGCACGCTTCAGGCGTTTCGCCCGCCTCCAGTTTGCCGCCCAGTCCGTTCCATTTCCCTTCGTGAAAATCCTGCTCCTTCTTGATACGGTGGAGCATGAGGGTCTTGCTGTCGCGTTTCAGGTAGACCAGAGTGCCAAGCTTCATCGTCGAAGGATCCGTGGATGAGTGAGGATGTGTTGAGAGAAGATTGAGAGTCGGTACCGATGTCGTTTCCAAGCCCTGGGCCCTGGTGGGCAGGCGGTAGGTCCACCTACCAGGGCAGACATCCCAACTCGAAGGCTTCGTCGGTCCAGGCTTCATCACAGAAGGGCAGGACCATCACAATGTGTGGCGTTTCGCGCGGCCCTTCTGGCTGATCGATGGTGACGGGACCTTCGATTTCCTGCCAGCCTCGCCGTTTGTAGAATGGGATCAGTTCCGGGTGACAGAAGAGCATTCCAAAGTCGACTTGCATCTCCTCCTGCATATGTCTCTCGACAGCACCTACGACCTGGCTGCCATACCCTTTGCCTCTGGCGGCTGGAACCGTAATGACGCTGTTGAGACCACCAAGCGTGACCCGCCGATTCCCAACCTGGACTGAGTGGCACACGGCTCCTGCGTTAGATACTGCCTCATCGTCCACATAGCCGACACAGTAGACATCCGTGCCACGCCAGGTGAGGGCATACCGGTCGTTGTCCCACAGATCGTCACCCCACCCGAACAGTGCTTTTCTCTCTTCGGGATCCAGGTTCAGTCTGGTCTTGATCGTGAAATTGGGCAAGCATCCCTCTCTTCCGGGTTACAGGGAGTGACAAGATGCTGGATTGTTCGGATTCCTGCCAGAGCGATCGACACGCATTCTGTGGACAGATTTTGGTATCGCATTGACTCGTCCGGCCTTTTCTTGATGCTGTTCCGCTGTGGCTGAGGCAACACGTGAACCTAGCTGCTGTTCCAACCTTGACCGAGTGAGTCATGGACCGACCGAAGATTGCGGCGATCACGACCGAGTTCCGAAAATACTCGCATACCCAACACATCGTCGATCGATTCCTGGAAGGATACGGGTGGGAGGGGAAGCATCACGTTCCAGAAATGGATCTGGTATCCCTGTATGTCGATCAGAGACCCGAAGGAGACCTAAGCGGCGATCGAGCGAGCAGATTTCCGACAATGCGCGTGTGCCCCACAGTGGCAGATGCGTTGATGCTCGATACGAACGTGCTCGCAGTCGATGGCGTTCTGCTGATCGGTGAGCACGGCAATTACGATCAGAACGAGAAGGGGCAGCGCCTCTACCCACGGTATGAGCTGTTCAAGCAGATTGTGGCCGTGTTCCGTGCATCGGGACGCTCGGTTCCCGTGTTCAATGACAAGCATCTGTCGTGGAATTGGGAATGGGCACAGGAGATGTATGACACATCCCGCGAGATGGGTTTCCCGTTCATGGCCGGGTCCTCTCTACCCGTGACCTGGCGGACCCCATCGATCGAGTTCCCTCACGGGGCGAGAGTCGAAGAGGCGGTCTGTGTCTGCTACGGCGGTGTCGACAGCTATGACTTTCACGGCTTGGAGACACTTCAGTGTATGGTCGAGCGTCGGGAAGGTGGGGAATCAGGTGTCAATTGGGTTCAGGCTTACCGAGGAGACGGATTCTGGAAAGCTTACTATGACGGCGTCTGGTCACGCGAACTCGTTGAGTCCGCATTGTGCCGCAGCCATACGCTGACGCCTTCACGCCCGGGTTTCAATCACGTGTTCCCGACAATCGATGAGATGAAGACGCTCGTCGAGGATCCCGTGGCCTACGTCTACGAGCACGCAGATGGGGTGCAATGCACGATGCTGCTGCTGCGAGGGCTTCTACAGGATTTCAACTTCGCTGCACGGATGGGAGACGGGAGCAAGCTTTCCACGCAAATGTATCTGCCGATGCCGCCGGCAAGAGCCACGCTTGCGAGCTTTTTTACGCCGCTCGTGAACAACGTAGAGCGGATGTTCTTGACGGGGGAGGAAACCTATCCTCTGGAGCGGACGCTTGTGACGACCGGTTTGACGGCGGCAGGAGTCGACAGCCTCCATCAGGACGGGGCGCGTATCGAGACCCCACATCTGGATATCCGGTATCAGGTATCCGAAGCTTCGACCTTCTGGAGGACGTGAGATGAAACGAGTGGCCGTCATCTCCACAGTCTATGCGCACCTGAAGCACACGCAGCACTTCATCGATCGCTTGCTGGTCGGTTATCCTTACGAGGGCGAATGGATTCGCCCGGATGTGAAAGTCGTCTCACTCTATGTGGACCAGCGTACGGAAGGCGATCAGAGTCAGGATCGAGCGCGTGAATTCGGATTCGGCATCTATCCGACGATCCCGGAAGCGCTTCGGTGTGGAGG
>CAYYGZ010000045.1:11920-23673 GCA_964471275.1 uncultured bacterium
GGTCGACGGTGTCTTGATTATCGGTGAGCACGGCGAGTACCCGTCGAACGAAAAGGGGCAGAAGCTGTATCCGCGGCATGCATTCTTCAAGCAGTGTGTCGAGGTGTTTGAGACAGATGGACGCGCGGTACCTGTCTACAACGACAAGCATCTTTCCTATAGCTGGACGAAGGCGGAGGAGATGGTCGCGGATTCCAAGCGGCTCGGATTTCCGATGTTAGCCGGATCCTCGCTTCCGGTGACCTGGCGCCTGCCGGATCTGGAACTCGAGTCGGGCTGCGTGATCGAGGAGGCGATGATGATCGGCGTGGGGGGGGCGGATGCCATGGACTACCACTGTCTGGAGGCGATGCAGTGCATGGTCGAGCGCCGGCAGGGCGGCGAGACAGGTGTGAAGTCCGTTCAGCTTATCGAGGGGGAGGCCGTCTGGCGTGCAGGCCGAGAGGGTGTATGGTCGGAGGCGTTGTTGGTCGCTGCGCTCTCCCGATGTGATTCGCCAAAGGGGCTGCCGGATGAGGATGGGCGAACGATCGATCTCTTCGGTAGCGGCGAGCTGCATCAACGTGTGCCCAAACCCGCGGCGTATAGGATCGAGTATCTGGATGGCGTGAGGGCGACCCTCCTGATGCTGAATGGCGGGATCTTCGACTACTGCTTTGCTGCAGATGTGGCGGGTGTGGGTGAACCCGTGTCGACACAGTTCTTTGTGACACCGACACCGAACGTTGACTACTCAGCGTCGCTTGTTCACAAGATCTGTGAGATGCTGGCGATCGGAAAATCCCCGATCCCGGTCGAGCGAACACTGATCGTGAGCGGGATGCTGGAAGCGTGTCTGGACTCAAAGCTCGCAGGCAATCGGAAGTTGGAGACAGACCAGCTTCGGGTCTGCTACTCTCCTCCCGAGACGCCGCAGCACTTCTGCAGTTGAGTGAAGGCTGGACGAGTTGGCTGAGGCCTTCTCTTGGTCTGGTACACACTTCTCGTGAACTCCCCGACCGGGAGACCGGTCACGATTGTGTCATGAATCATCCTCCCTCCAGATTGTCTGGTGTCCCTGTTGCCTGATGGCTGAAGGGCCCGGCTCTGTCATCTGTCCTGTTCCAACAATCCTGTCTACGAGGCTATGTAATTGGAAATACTCCTTACGAACGATGACAGTATCGATTCACCCCTCCTGGAACTGGCGATCGACGTGCTCAAACCGCTCGGCAATCTGAAGGTGGTGGTCCCGAAGGAGGAGCAAAGCTGGAAGGGAAAGTCGATCACGCGATTCAGCGACATGGTGATGGAGTCGTGCACGATCCACGGTGTGGAGGGATGCTCGTTCACGGGTACGCCCGCGGATTGTACGAATTTCGCGATCTACAATCTGTATGGTGACAGCAAGCCCGACCTGGTCGTTTCCGGAATCAACATCGGAGCAAACACGGGCGTCTCGTTTACGTGGTCATCCGGCACAGTGGGCGCGTGTCTGGAGGCGAATATCGCGAGAGTGCCGGCCGTGGCACTGTCGCAGGCGCTGGACAACGAGGTGTTCTACAGCTGGGCGGACAACCGCGTGATCTCCTCGGAGACGATCGATCTGTTGCGGGCACGAACCAACCATCAGCTTGGCATGGCCTTCGAAATGCTGATGAATCGAGCCGATTGGCTCGAAGAACCGATCACGTGGAACATCAACATGCCGGTCACGCCTGCCGATGATTGCCGGCTGGTTTCCGCGTATCTCGGGCACGCGTTCTATGGTTCTATCTTCAAGAAGCGTGGGGGCGTCTTTGTACACGATGTGGAATCACCGGCACCCGACAAGGCCGAGTTGTCGGACACGGCGGTGGTTATGTACGGACACGTCAGCGTCACTCGACTTGATCTGCTGTCTTTTGGCCAGGAAACAGTGGAAATGACTCGTTGACCGCCGCATCAGAGCCGATCGTCGAGTCAAGCCAGGTGGTCGATGGCTGTCATCTCAATGCCGTAGGATCGCTTACGCCGACGTCTTAAGAGTTGGATACGGAAACGATCCTACGGGCGAAGGTGTTTGTTGACTCTAAAGAGTCGGCAATGCGGAAATCGGGGATATCCTGATCCCGCTGGGCTAGGTGGCTAACGACGGGAGTTCCATCGTTTCAGAGCTGGGTGAACTGGTGATGGGCGCACGTGGCCGGAAGACGACGGTCTTTAGATCGGTGGGGCTTGCGGTAGAAGATCTGGTCGCAGCGAAGACGGTTTATGACAGGGCGATTTCTATCGATGGTGGGGACGGAGATTGGGTAGAGAAATGGGCACGTGGGTGTCGAGAAGCGACTCGTCTCTGGCCCGAATGGGTCTTCGGTCGGTGGTGGGTTCCTCGGTCGCCTCCGACTTCCTCGGAATGACTGAGTGCCGTAACGTGGGGGGCAGAAGATAGAGTCAGAACAAGAGTCGCACGACGCATACGCCGCGTTCCGGATTCCCGATTACAGGCGGTATCTGGCGGGATGGTTTGCGGCACTGATCGGGACACAGATCCAGGGCGTGGCGATCGGGTGGGAGATGTATCAGCGAACGGGAGAAGCGCTCGCCCTCGGATTTGTGGGTCTTGCACAGGCCGCTCCGACGATGGTGCTCGCGCTGCCGGCCGGTTATCTCGCAGATCGATTTTCACGGCGGAAGGTCGTCATTCTCAGTCTGACGGGTATGACCGCGACATCGATCTGCCTCGCATTTCTCTCCCACACCGAGGGATCGATCGGCTGGATGTATGGATTGCTCGTGATGGATGCGACATTCGCGACGATCGGCCGACCCGCCCGCTCAGCCTTTCTGCCACAGCTCGTTCCTCGCGACGTCTATCCGAATGCGGTTGCGTGGAGTACGAGCATGATGCAGCTGGGCTGGGTTATCGGCCCTGCAATCGGGGGCGTGATTATCGTGTGGAGCGTGCCGGGCGCCTACGTGGCCGCTGCAGTGGGTTCGACCCTTTATGCGATGCTTCTGTTGCGGATGTCGTTCCGGGCAACAGGGAGCGCCAGAGCCGAAGCACCTATGGAGGCGCTCTTTGGCGGGTTGACGTTCCTGAAGGGAAACCGACTCGTCCTCACGCTGATGTCGCTCGATATGTTCGCCGTACTGCTTGGGGGTGCGGTCTATCTCCTGCCGATTTACGCTGAGGAGATCCTGAACGTGGGGCCCGAAGGTTTCGGGTGGCTGCGTGCGGCGCCGGCGATGGGCGCCTTCTGTATGGCGCTCCTGATTGCACATCTCCCGCCGATGCAGCGCGCGGGTTGGAATCTACTGTTGGCTGTGGGTGCATTTGGTGCGGTGACGATCGTGTTCGGGATCTCGAGTTCTTACTGGCTCTCGTTTGCGATGCTCTTCCTGACGGGTCTGTTCGACAACGTCAGTATGGTGATTCGCCACACACTCATCCAGCTGTCGACCCCTGATTCAATGCGTGGCAGGGTGAGCGCTGTGAGCGGCGTCTTTATCAGCGCTTCGAACGAACTTGGTGGGCTGGAATCTGGGGTTGCGGCACACTATTTTGGACCTGTATTTTCCGTTGTGAGCGGCGGCATCGGGACAATTTGCGTGGTGCTCGCAACGGGTGTGCTGTCACCGCGGTTGAGGAAGCACGGTGCCTTGACGAAGCCGTCCGATAATTGATGATGCGAGGATGGCGTTATGATGTATCAACATATCGAGCATCCAAAGCTGCTGCTGCCGGACGCGATGGTTGACGGAAGTGACGGGAAATCGAAGGCTGATCAGGCGGTGCTCATCGATGAGGGTTTGATCAGAGGAGTCGGTGATGTGGAGGCGGTGCGGAAGGATTGCCCGCACGGTACGGTCGATGTCGATCTGTCGGGTGCTACGTTATGTCCGGGATTGATCGATGGGCATACGCATCTGAGCCTTGCCGGCGATGGTCGAAACTACGATGAGATGTTTTCCGAGACCGATGAGATGATGGTGATGACGGGCGCGATGAATATGATGAAACATCTACGTGCAGGAATCACGACGATCCGGGAACACGGTGCTCGGAATCGGGTAGGATTTGCACTCAAGGAAGGTCTCGAGAGAGGCTATATCCCGGGCCCGAGTATGCAGGTGAGTGGACGTCCGATCACGTGTAAGGAGGGACACTTCTGGTTCTGTAATGAAGAGGCGAATGGCGAGGAGGAGATCCGGAAATCGGTTCGTCGGCTGATACACGAGGGGGCGGACTATATCAAGATCATGGCCTCTGGCGGGGGCACACGTGGGACGGTTCCCGGCAAGGCATCCTATACCGAAGAGGAACTGCACGCAGCCGTTCACGAAGCTCACCACTACGATCGGACGACTGCGGCACATTGCAGAGCGAGCCAATCCATGAAGCGGGCCGTCCAGGCAGGCATCGACCTTATAGAGCACGCGGAGTTCCTCGATCCGGATGACGAGATGCGATTCGATCCGGAGATTGCCGCGATGATGGAGGAGAGTCGGATCTGGATCAGCCCGGCCCTGCAGGCGTGGACAAAGTATCCCCGGATCGTGGCGCTTCGGAATCAGCGAGATCTGGGATCGCTCTCTCACGACGGAGAACAAGAACTGGATGCGCTGGAAAGGCGCGCGAGGTCCGACTCGATGTGATGCGGAAATTCATGGAATACGACGTAAAAGAGAGGGTGCTTCCCGGAACCGACTCGGGCGTCGGGATGCTGGAGTTTGGCCATCTCAATTACGACTTGGAGTTGCTGGTTGAGGTCGGGTTCACACCGGCCGAAGCGATCGTGTCGTCCACGCGGATCTCAGCGGACGCGGTTGGCAAGAGTGACACGATCGGGACGATTGAAGAAGGGAAGGTGGCGGATCTGGTCGCATTCGACGGTGATCCGTCGAGGGATATCTATGCCGCGCGTAAGGTCCGAGTGGTTTACCAGGAAGGGAAGCAGGTGTAGGGGGGATCAATAACCATTAACCATTGAAGGTCTGGAGGGGGCGGCGGGGTTTTGGGTGGGGACAGGGAGATTGGGATTCTGTAGTGGCATTCAATCATCAGCCAGTGAATCGGAGTAGATATGCAGAGCAATGTCGTGTATGGGATGTATTCGGGGCTGGCGCTTATGCTGGATGTGTATGAGCCAGAAGAGCCGAATGGGTATGGTGTCATCTTCATTTCCGGTAGCGGGTGGAGCGCGCCGCTGGGGATGGATGCAACACCGCTCAAGCGGAGCGGGCAGGAACAGGTATACGCGGTCCCGCTGATGGAGGCGGGCTACACGACGTTCGCGATCAACCATCGCGCTGCTCCCCGCTTTACGTATCCCGATGCGATCGAAGATGCTCAGCGAGCGGTTCGATTCGCTCGTCACCACGCGGACGCGTATGGGATACGCAAGGATCGGATTGGTGCCCTGGGTGGATCGTCGGGGGGCCATCTCGTTCTGATGCTCGGATGTCTGAAGGCAGACGGAGATCCGGAGAGTGGGGATCCACTGTTGCAGGAGAGTGCGAACGTCCAGTGTGTTGTGGCTCGTGCGGCACCGTCCAACTTCATGATCGATGAGCAGTCATCCTACGCGTTCCTGAGGAGCCGCCCGCCTGGTGATGGTGACACGGCGTCACCCGAGTATCAGATCCATCGGAACGCATCGCCCGTGACACACGTGAGTGCCGACTCGCCTCCGGCCCTGCTGATGCACGGATCGAACGATGAGATAGTCGCGTACAACCAATCGGTTACGATGCTTGAAGTGCTTCAGAGTGCAGGTGTGACCTCGGAACTGTTGACGATCCCGGGAGGCGGTCACGGGGCGCGTTTCAGTGGGGCCCAAGAACCCGTACCCGACTATGTTGGTCGGTCGATCGCGTGGATGGACACGCACCTGAAAGATTGATACATGAGTGACTTTGACACAATCAGGGCCCGGCTGTTCGAGCGAGAGGTCTACGGGTACAACGAGCGACAGCGCATGAGTCTTGACCTGGCGAAGGTCCAGGCAACCGCCATGCAGGCTGGCGGAAGCTGGGCGGACGTGGACTACGCGAACCGTGGTCGGTCGACCTGGGATCCCGCTAAGCACCTGGCTCGCACGATCTTACTGCTGCGAGGCGCGCGCCACAGAGACACGGACCCCGACATCGCGCTACGTCTGATGGCCGCTGCTTCGAGTGCCCAGGGATTCTGGCTGGGAAGGCTGCCGGAGAGCGACAATTGGTGGCACAACACGATTGGGGGGCCGACCGCGCTGATGCAAATTCTGATTCTCTTCGGCGAGGATCTAGGCACGCCCGGGTGGGACGCCACAATCGAGATTCTCGCTGGTGTAGAGATCGGCATGACCGGTCAGAACCGAGCCTGGGTGTCAACGATCAACTACGTTCGAGGTGTTCTGGTTGAGGATGCCGACCTGGTGCGTCTCGCGCTGAATGAAGTGGTCGGAGAAGTCAAGCTGTCAGACGGTCCCGAGGGAATTCAGCCGGGTTGGAGCTTCCATCAGCACGGACCGCAACTCTACCAGGGCAACTATGGTGCTCACTTCCTGGAGACAGTAGCTCCGTTTGCCACCCTGCTTGCCGGCACTGCATTTGAAATGTCAGCCGATACCATCGGTCTTCTCACGAATCTCGCTCTGGAAGGGACAAGCTGGATGACCTGGGGCAGCCGGATGGATTATCACACTGTCGGCCGGTTTATCACCAGCCCGCACCGAAGTCGTTGGGAATCCGAAAAGCTGGTCGAGCCGTGCGAGCATCTTGCGGCAGTGAACGCGGATGCTGCGCCCGACCTGCTTGCGTTCAGAGATCGTCTGGAGGAAGTCAAGCGACCGGGTGAGGGGGCGCCAGTCGGCAACCGTTACTACTGGCGATCGGATTTCATGGTGCATCGCGCAGTTGATCGGTATCTGAGCGTTCGCATGAGTTCAACTCGAACAGTCCGCAGCGAGGCGTGCAATCAGGAAGGATTACAGAACTACCATCTTGGGGATGGTGTAACGCTCTTCATGCAGCGAGGAGATGAGTACGACGGGATCTTTCCCGCGTGGGACTGGAAGCGATTACCTGGCGTGACTTGCCAGCGGACAGAAGATCCGCTTCCGGTGTTGAGAACGGCGAAGGGCGCGGATCTCTTTGTGGGGGGGGGCCTCGGACGGCGCGAGCGGACTGGCTGCCATGCGGGCGATTCGAGATGGAGTGTCCGCCCGGAAAGCCTGGTTCTGCCGTGACGGCATTATCGTCTGTCTCGGATCCGACATCACGTCCCACGCGCGTTACCCGGTGGTCACTTCCATCAATCAGTGTCTGATGAAGGGTGACGTTCACATCGGTACGTGGGAAGGGCCCGAAAAGTTCCTGTATACAGACCGGCTCTTTGGCGGACTACCGTGGGTACACCACGACGGGATCGGTTATCTGTTGATGCAGCAGATGGCGGTCGATGTGCGCAAGGAGCCCCAGTGGGGTGCGTGGAGAGACATCAACGGGAATATGTCCGAGGACCGCGTGATGCGGGATGTGTTCAGCGTCTGGATCGATCATGGATTCGGCCCCCAGGATGCACACTATGCGTATGCGGTGGCCATGAATGTGGATGTGCACGAGACGGCGGCGCTCAGCATGTCACCCCCGTTCACTATCCGTGAGAATTCCACAGACATTCAGGTCATTCGATGGAAGGACGGATTGATACAGGCCGCATTCTGGAAACCGGGGATCGTCAAAGTGACGGATGATTGCACCGTGGCAGTCGATCAAGGTTGTGTGTTGATGGCGAAGCAAGCCGAGAAGGGATTGACGCTGACTGTCGCGAATCCGAACCAACTCTCCGAGCAGATAGATATCCAGGTGAACCGGGGTGGGGAAGTGAGCAATGTGTCGGTGGACTTCCCGCAGGGCGGTCTTGCGGGAAGCAGCGTTCACCTCAACGTGTAGGCGCTACCGCATCAGTTCTGAGGCGGTGGCGAAGCTCCGGGTGACCGCATCCAGAGGGTTCGGGAGGTCGTTCTTGATCTCCAGGCTGACCGGGCCATCGTAACCGATGTCGCCCAGGACACCGAAGAAGTCCTTCAGCGAGTCTCTTGTCTGTACGCCATCCGTCAACGCCAGATGAAGGTCATTGATACCATCGTTGTCATCGAGGTGTACATATCCGAGCCGGTCGTCCACACCCTCGAGGGCGATGGCGGGGTCTTCATTCGACATCTGAGCGTGCCCGACGTCGAATAGAAGGTAGAGGTTCGGGTGTCCTGTGTCTCGGATGAAGTCGAGTGTTGACGCAACCGTTGGAAACGCGGTACCCGGGAAGTGCTCGATGCAGACCCTTACACCGAGAGCATGTCCGTGCTCGGCAATGGCCGTGTAGTGGGTGGCGTAACGCTCAAACGTTTCCGCATCTGTCTGTCGACCGGGTACGACGTAGGCCCACCGTGCTCCCTGCGAAGCTGCGTGAACAAGTCCCTCCTTGACGTGCTGCATCAAGGGTTCCACTACCGCTGGATTGTCCGAGTTGAAAGTTGCGTCTTCCGGCTTTTCGTGGGAGGCTGCGAGACAGATAACATCCAAATCCAATTCTTCACGCGTCGCGCAGGCTTCGTCAGATCGCAACCAGCTCGGTCGGATGTCGACGGCGGTCAACCCCAGTTCGCTCAGGATCGTCAGTGTCTGAGGTTCTGGGTTGCTCAACGCCCACGCACAGCATGAAAGCTCCATCCTCAGCTCCCTTCGATAGTCCAGCGAACCAATCCTCGTGCGGAAACCAACCAATACGCAGACGCGCAAGACCACAACACGCAGAACAATGTAATTGCCGGAGACAAGGAGCGGATAGGCTCAGGGAGCTACGATTCCGAGTTCACTCCGTCGTGCAACGATAAAGTCGGCGATATTCACGACTGTGTCGGTTCGAATGCGATCGCGATTCTCGTCGAGGTATGCGCACGTCTGTGTCAGCGCCTCCGTCTCGATCGCGATGTGTTCACCCCCCACGCCGTGCATACAGATTATCGCCCATTGGCCCTGCCCAGTCGCACTCTCGATGTAGTCGATCATGTCCTGCCCGCTGTGTCCGTTGACCGCCCACGCCCAGGTGTAAGTGAGGTCTATTAGCAACGGATTGTTAGCACGCTCGCCCCCGCCTCTCCCGCAGATGAATCGTTCGGCCACGAGTGGAACGTAGGACTGCCGCTTGCGTCCTGATCCGACGTAGCTCTGGTAGCAGGGATAGCAGAAGCTCCGGTGTCCATTCTGTTCGGGGAACTCAGCGTTCATCGCCTCGGTCGCTTCATCAATCGTCGACGCAATGTCTTCGAGGGTCAGCTTCTCCAGACAGTTTTCAGCACTGAATCCGAAGTTGCACGAACAGGGATGACTGCACGTGTGGTTCCCGATTTCGTGGCCCTGCTGGCTGGCCTTCTTCCACCGAGGCAGGAGCGTCTCCCAGCGATCCCCGCGGCGTGGGTTCAGGTAGAATGTGCCCTTCAATCCGTGGTCGTTCAGACACGGTATGGCATTGTCGAGCTGTGTCACAATACCGTCGTCAAAGCTGAGCGAGACGGCCCCGGAGAGGTTGTCCGGCCAGAAAGGGTTTTCATGGGAGGTCATAATAGATCGTTAATCGAATGGAAATCGCGTGGGGCAGGGGGCTTGGATAATCTACGGCCCAAGCTCCCTGCCTCATGTGCCTTTATGTAGGCAACACCCCAATGTCGTCGCCTTCGCGGAACCGCAACGCATCATCGATCATGCGAACGATATCGTATTGCGGCTCGAAGCCGATCAGGTTGCGTGCCTTCGACAGGTCGAACTGGTAATGTGTCGGCGTCCCCTGGGAGACTACATCGATGTAGGGAATGCCGAGTTTCTCGGAAAGGTAGGGGATCGCTTCGTCCCAGGTGAAGGCTTTGGGCCCGGCGACTTGGATGGTCTCCCCGTGTGCGGCTTCCTTGCACAGGGCGTCCACGCATCCCTGGACGATGTCGCGGACATCGGCGATGTGCTTCTTGTATGATCGGTTCTGCTTATCGCGCAGGATGACCAGACGTTCATCATCCTTCCAGTGTCCGGCCAGGTCGGGACGATTCTTCAGTTTGCTCAGGTAGAATTGCGGAAAATCCAGGATCTCACCTGCACCGACTACCAGACAGAATCGGATGATCGTGATGGGCATGTGGAAGGTGCGGATATACCCGTTACACAGTTCTTCTCCGACCGATTTCGAGAGCGCATACCAGCCCGACGGTTTGCGAGGCATTCCGTCTTCAGTGATCGGCTCGTCCAGCCCCTCGGGCGGATACTTCGCATACTGGGCGTCGGTGCTCGCAAAGACCAGGTGCTTGAGTTGGTCGTTTTTCCTTGCCGCTTCGAGTACGTTGAAGGTGCCGCGGATGTTGATGTCGAAATAGTCACTTTTCGAAAAAGGTCCGCCGCCCTGGAAGGCTGCCCCAAGATGATATATGGCATCCACACCATCGACGACGTGCTTTACGTCATCTGCCTCCGTCAATGACCCTTCGATCAGCTCGATCCCGAGTGACTGCAGCTTTTCTATCCGTGGGTCTCTGGGCCAGACGAATCCGCGAATGTCGTGACCTTCGGCACGGAGACTAGCCGCAACGTTCGCGCCGATCCGTCCCGTGATTCCCGTGATCAATATCTTCATTCTTGTCTCCTGTTGGTATTCTCAGTGGCTCCATGGATAACGCCAGAGTCGTTATTGGGCAAGAACTGTCGGGCCCAAGAGGCTTGCTGGAAGCGCCTGATTTCCGTATACAAGGACGCGTTCACGACACTGACATCTCCCGATTCAGAAGGAATTATGCCGTGCTGACGATCGATGAACTGCGATTCCTGATTTCGAGGCTGCCCCGGGTGGCGCTGGGACACTTCCCGACTCCGCTTGAGTTCTGCCCCAGACTAACCGAAGCCATCGGTGGTCCCCGCATTTTCATCAAGCGTGATGACTGTACCGGACTTGCGTTTGGCGGGAACAAGACACGACAGCTCGAATTCACGGTCGGGCAAGGTATCCACAACGGCGCTGATGTCCTGATAGGAGGAGCCGGATCGCAATCGAACCACTGCCGGCAGCTTTCTGCGGCCGCCGCGAAATTGGGTGTCGCGTGCTCGATTGCCGTCGTATCCGATCACAAGTCCGGTGGTTCGCAGGGGAATCTCCTTCTTGACGATCTGCTGGGGGCGTCGGTCCGGTTAATCGATGTGCCCACCCAGGAACAGCTGGACGCAGCCAAGGAATTGCTGGCCGAGGAGTTGAGGACCGAGGGGAAGAACCCGTTCGTTGTGATGAAGCCAGAGAACCGGCCCTACGGCGCCATGGGATATGCGCTGGCCGTGACCGAGATGAAGGAGCAGATGGCTTGCCGCGGGGAGTCGGTCGATGTGATCGTCGGTTGTTCCGGAAGCTGCACACAACCAGGCATAATCTTCGGGAACAAGACGCTCGACCTCGGCGCACGGATCTACGGAATCGCCCCGATCGAGTGGTCATACGACGTGAAGGCGGCGTTTCTGGGCGTGCTCGCGCGCATGGTGGAGATTCTGGAGCTTGACCTTTCGTTCACCGTGGACGACATCTGGAATTCGCCGGACTACATCGGGGTTGAAGGATATGGATACTGCTCCAAGGCGGGTAACGAGGCGCTTCGCTTGATGGCGACGACAGAGGGTATCCTGCTGGACCCAATCTACACGGGTAAAGCACTGTCAGGACTGATGGGGCTCATCGAGAAGGGCGAGATCGGGTCGGATGAAACCGTGGTGTTTCTGCATAC
>CAYYGZ010000046.1:0-9013 GCA_964471275.1 uncultured bacterium
TCTTGCCCTCGGAGATGACCGATGATCTGTTCTGCTGTGTAACGCTTCCTTGCCAGGAGGACCCCTTTCTATGTCCCATATCCTAACTTTAGAGCTGGTAACATTCTAGGGGGGCAGGTCAGAGATCTACAACGTTATGGGCAAAAGGTGCTCCAACTGATGAGTGAGGAATAGCCCGCCGGTCGTTACCGTGTGGTCTGGGATGGCTCAGATGCGATGGGACGAAGTGTGGCCAGCGGCGTTTACTTCTACCGACTGAACGCGGGCAAGTATCAGGCGGTGAGGAAGCTGATGCTACTGAAGTAGGACAATCGAAAGATGCCCCAGCGTGGTAACTGCTGCGTTTGATGGTCAGAAGGTCCCGGAGCGGGTGGAAACGGAATGGTATATACCTCTAAATGGCTGGATCACCGGGGCCACGTGACAGGCCTCCTTAGCCCCCCAGTGAAGGGGAAGAGGCCAGACCAGGCATAGCCTTCCCCCTGCGTGTGGGCAGTGCCATGGACGTGAGAGACCGCAAACCGCTACCGGGTGCAGCATCTTGTACGAGGGGCAAGCTCCCGTACAAGATCGTGTAGAGACTCGTTGACTAGAGCGAATGACCGTATTGACAGGAGACGGCCTATTGTGAGGACCTGAGTAATCGAAATCTGCCGCAGCAGGTGTGATGTGACATCTGCAGAAGAGCGGAAGAATCGGGTTGCAACTCATCTCAGATGGGGGGAGGCAGCCGATTCGATAATACACGACAAATCTCTCAGGGGTGGGAGGCGTGGTCCTCTAAGACCGCATAGGCCTGGTGTCTATCTGTCTGGTCAGACGGGCACCACAACCCACAGCTGGGAGATTCTTGTGTGTTCAACTGTGGTGTCTGGCCACTACCGGACGGATTCTAGTAATCCCTATCCAGGCCAGATCAGATACGTGCGGGAAAGGAGGCAACCTGGAGAATCGTAAAAATGGTGCCACGACAAGAGCACAGGATATCGGCCGAGACGGATCCGACCGCAGCGGCTCAGAGATACCGGTCCGAGTCGGTCCAGAGCGCCCGAAACGACGCAGAAACACCGGCATTTATCGCTTAAGGTTGTTGTTCCGCCTGCCGATAGTAGGACTACGTAACTTAGGCAGATCCATGCCCGGGACACCCGATCTGGGCTCCAAAAGCCTTGTTACGCTTGGGTTTTCAGCTCTTTGACAAAGACAAAAGTAGAAGAAACGCAGAACTAAAAATCAAACAGAAAACGGAGGTGATGACTAGGACAGGCTGAGATGTAAGTGCGCAAGAAGGTCGAGTGGGAGACCAGAAGGCGCGTCGAAGGATTCTAACCGGATCGGCTAATACGGATGTTAGTCGGCCCAAAACCGAAGCCGTTAACGAATAACAGCTTCAAGCAAAGTCGTTCAATAGTCCAAGGAAGGAGCTCAATGATGAAACAGAAGCTCTTGAGTTTCATTGCGGTCGTCGTGATCCTGTTCCTCGCTCCAGGAACATCGATGGGTCAGACGGTCACCCTGACACCGGAAGCGATTCCGAACGGAATAGCGTCGTTGTCGGGCGAACTGTATCACCAAAGAATCGATATCCGTTTCGGCGGAACTGCCTCTGCGGCAGCCGCGCTAAACTTGATCCGCGGTGTGACGATCACACTGCCGTCCGAAGTGGCAGTCGATGTCACGACAATCACGTCGACGGGCAGCGTGGCTTTCGCTACACTCAGCGGGGTCTATCTGCCGACGACGGCGAACAACACGGCTGCCGGAAACGGTGTTCTGGAGTTTGCGGTCACGGGAACCGGCGCCGCGAATCAAACACTGACGATCGAGTTCGACGTTACAACGCCGACCTCGTTTACGGGTATTCCTACAGGCACGAAGGTGGACACATCCATCTCTGTTCAATTCGCGCCCTCACTCGGATCTACCCAGACAGTTGCAACAGCCAAACACAACAATCTACAGGTTCGGGAAATCCATTTCTCCGCTCCCGATGAGACAAACGGGGACACGACGTCAGCTGGTGGCCGTTTCTACAAGCTGGCATTTCCGAGTCTTCCTGACCTGAGTCACTCAGATCTTTCTGGTGTTACGCAAGCGATGGCCGGAATCGCGGCCGTGACTGACCAAGGGACAGACGTGATGTATTCGTTCTACCTGTCCACTGATTCGACACTGATCGAAAGACCGCTGACTTTGGGTGAGACTTCATTTTTCACTTCCCTCTCGGCACTTCCTACGGGGTCGCAGGTACCGCTGCTCGGTACGCGACAGAATCCTCGTATCGTGGACCGCACATTCATCCGTGCGGACTACAATACGGTGTGGGCAACGGCGGCGGGGGACAGCGTTGCCGGTATCATCTCTCTGGCGGGAACGCAGGACAACACGACGTATTTCGTTTATGTCCTTGCTGATCCGGCAGCCGATCGATTGGCCTCGAACATGTCCACAGCAACTGGCAAGAAGACCTTCGACGCTTCAGTGCGCGGTGCCTTCACGGGCGGCGTGTTCCTGGGGCGAAGCGGTCCTCTGTTTGTCCAGCACCCGCCGGAGTTCGTGATCGCAGGCTGGGATTACGACAACGACGGGAATGACGATTTCTCCACAACGGGTGTCGTCCAGGTACCTGGTGACGCCATCGGTATGACGCCGGGGGGCGGAACTCAGAAGGACAACGTCAACGCGACAATCGATACAGGCGACTTCTTTGGTCAGAGCACTGCTGGGACGGCGCTCAGTTCGTTCAACACCGGCAATGTTCCAGGTCCGACGACGACCATCCCGCTGATCTACGTAGCTGACGATATCGATGATCCGTCCAATTTTCAGATGAACATCATTCTGTCTACAAACAGTGGGCTGGGTGTTACGGATCTGCACGGGGGGGGTATCGACTCTTTCGACGTCGCGAGTTCTGTTCGGATTCCGGGAACAGATACACTGACGACCGGTTTCGGGGCCTACACGTTCGATCCGATCGTGCGTGACAATGTTACGAATCTGATCACGTCATACGTTCCGGAGGGGACATACAATGTCTACTTCGTGGCGACTGACGGTACGCATCGTACGGTGTATCAGGCAGTTGACGATCCCTTCCAGTCGAGCCCGACAGCGGCGACACTGAGAGTTCGCCATTCACCGAATATCCAGACTGTCGATGCCTTCTCCCTCAACGATTTCGACGGAGACGGTGATCTTGATGTAATCACGGGTATCGAAGTGTCGCAGATGGCTTCCGACGCCGATGGTAAGAACCTTTCAGCAGGTCCTGCCCAGCGGTATGTGAACGTCTTCTGGGGCAACGCCGGATTGGACGCCGACCTCGATGTCGACGACGATGCGACGATCAATCTCTACTACAGTACGCGGAGCACCTTCCGGGCTGTCGGGGCAAGCGTTGCCTACACAAGCGGTAACTCCGACGGAACGGACCTCCTGTCAGCGATCACGCAGGGCAATAACGATACACACCTGTTTGCCAGCGGGATCAAGGAGGATCCGGATGGTCTCTTCGATGACAGCTATGCCTGGGATCTCTGGAACTATGTCTCACCCGAGGGTACGGTTCCCCGTACGGGCGTTCGTTACTATGTGTATGGTCTGCTTAGCGGCGGATCGACGCGTCGTCTCGAATCCTTCACCTCGTCTGGTGGCATCGTCTTTGAGCACCCACCGTATGCGAGAATCCTCGAGCCATCTCAGGATATCACCGTTACTATCGATGAGCCTGTCACGGTCCAGTGGGAAGCTTTCGACGTTGATAATGGTGAGCAGGCCGGATTGGGTGCCGTTCCCATTGGCCAGAGCGGCCGGATTTCACCAAACAGCAGCACGGATTCGAACAACCTTCGAATCCTGCTGACGACGGCGGACTTCGGCGAGGTGACGAGCTATGGTTCGATCACCAGTGCCTCGACGGCCAACTTGACGCCATTCTGGCTGGGTAACTCTACGGATGGTACTCTGGGTGGTGAAATTGAGCTGAACGAGGGCGTAGACAGTGCCTTCGTGATTCAGGGCCGGAACATGACGGCCAATATCGGTAACACCAACAACGCAACGCTTGACCTGCCGACGAATGGTGGACTGGGAACGACCTACTTCGTCTACCTGGCAGTCGATCGTGGCGCCCACGATGGTATTCCGTCAGGTCAGTCAGCGGTGTTTGATGCAGCATCTCCGCTGGTACGTGGACCGGGGCGGATCACTTTCACGGGCTCTGTTCCCGCACTGCCTTCAACGAGTGCACGATTCACGATTCCAACAAGGCTGACAGCCGTATCGAACCAGACCATCCAGTTCCCGATCATCCCTGATGAGGGTGACGCGACGGGTGCGACGAGCATCGACGTGGTTGACATTTTTTTGACGGTGGATCCGGCGTTGTTTGAGGCCGTCGATACGGACCCGAACACTGCCGGTGTCCAGCCCTTCGGCATCGGGGCAAACTCGCAGATCACAGGGTCCAACGTGAGCCAGGCTGCATACATAGACAAGTCTGGGTTGCTGAGGCTGGACTTCATATACAACACAGGTGGCGGCTCCGGCCAGCTCACGTTCTTCGATAACCAGCAGATTCTGGCTACGGCGAACCTGAAGGCCCTTCCGCTCTCCGGTGGTGCCACTGTTGCCACGACGATCTCGCTCGATAACTCGGGCACTCGCGTGAGCAAGATGATCTCGGGCACAAGCACGCTCGGTCTGGCCATTCCGGCCCCGGCCGAAGTCGATATCGTCCGACGCGCTCAGATGTCCGGTACGATTCCGCTTCAGGGTCGCACCACGTCAGCGGATACGGTCACGGTTGTCCTCCGCGAGGTGGGTGACTTGATTCCGTCGACCGACTCCCTGTTCGCACTCAACGATACCGACGCTTCGATTGCCGGTGTTCAGATTATCACGACCGGTGTCAATGGCGACTTTACGCTCGAGAATGTTCCGTCTGGTCGCTTTATCCTGATGGCGCTGGTTCCGCGGCATCTTGCGGGACACGACACAATAGACGTTAGCGGCGGCCTGGATATCTCAGGACTGCAGCCGACGTTGGATGGTGAAGGTATCGACCGCACCTTCCTGCTCGCAGGCGATGCGGCCGGTTACTCCGACAGCACGGGGACGAATGTTCCCGACAACCAGGTCGGAGCCGCCGATATCAACGCTGTAAACGCCGCGCTGTTCTCGCAGCCAGGTGACTCGAACTTCAACACGTTCGCTGACATTAACCGCGATGATATAGTGAACGGTACGGATAAGGACTTCACCACGGTCAACACGACCGATAACACAGGTGCAGCGGGTAACATCGTTCCGGTGTTCCCGAACTTCAAGCAGGCTGTTGTTGAGGGTAACAACGCAGAAGCCGTCCTGATGCTGAAGGATCTGCCCACGGCTGAAGTCAGCCCGGGTGAGACCTTTGACGTCACGATCGCGGTCGAAGGCGCTGTTTCCGTCCGCACCTACGAGTTCCACCTTGCATATGATCCTGAGATGATCGAGGTAGCCGACCTCGTGTCGCAGGGAACCCTCTTCCAGAACTACCGGTTTGATCTCGGTGGTAAGAACGAAGGTGGCGACCTCGGCCTGGTCAACTCGATCCTTGGTAGAACACCAGTCGGCGCTTCCGGTGAAGGAACGCTCGCGACTATCCGCTTCCGGGCAATCAGCCGGTCGGCGGAGACCTCGCTGGCACTGACGGACGCCCTGCTGATCGACGTCGATCACCAGCCTGCCACCCCGCAGTTGACGGGTGGGGCGATGATCGTCCTCAGCAGCGATCCGATCGCCTACCACGACGCATCAGGTGAGCGTGTCTTGGGTCTGATCCTCGCGGATCAGGATGCCATCGTCGACTTCAACGACTTCGTGGCCTTCGCCGGCGCCTTCGGGACGTCGACGGGTGATGCCCAGTATGATTTTCGGGCTGATCTGAATGGTGACGACGCCGTTGACTTCACGGACTTCATCATCTTCGCAGAGAACTTCGGCCGCACGGCCGTCGACGCTCCGGCAGCACGCCGCGCGGGCAAGCAAGCCTTGTCCGCCGGCGTGAACGCTGCTTCTACCCTCGGTTTGGCAGTAATGGGTGAGGCACGCATGGGTGAGCTTCTGACGCTGTCCGCGACAGTAGCAGATGCCCAGGCGCTTCAGGGCTGGGGCTTCTCCGTGGCATATGATGTGACCCAATACGAGTTCGTCGAAGCTCGTGCTCCCGAGAGCAATCTGCTCGAGAGCACGGGTGGTGACGCGCCTCTGTTCTTCGTGAATGACGAATCCGGCGTTGTCAGTCTGGCCAGCGCGATCAGCGCAGGTCCAGTGGCGTCGGGTGGTGGCGCGGTTGCCGAACTGGTATTCCGTCCGATCGGTGACATCGAAAGCGGTCTTTTCGACGTCGCCAATGGTGTGGTGTTTGATCCGAACCAGCTTCAGAACCGTTTGGGCACGCCGGGTTCGCTCGAAGTCCGGGCGCTTCCGACAGAGTTCGCGTTGAATCAGAACTTCCCGAACCCGTTCAACCCAGAGACGACGATTGCGTACGATCTGGCTGACGGTGGTCGCGTGGAGTTGGAGATCTACAACGTGATGGGTCAGATGGTGATGCAGCTGGTGAGTGAAGAGCAGCCTGCCGGCCGCTACCGCGTGGTCTGGGACGGTGCAGACGCAATTGGCCGGAGCGTGGCCAGTGGTGTCTACTTCTACCGTCTGAACACCACGCAGTACAACGCCGTCAGGAAACTTATGCTCCTTAAGTAGGCAGAAGTTTCTAAGGCGAATTCCTTGGACATATCCGGCCGAGCTGCGGCTAGTCTGCAGCTCGGCCGGATCCTTACCCCGAATTACCCAGTTTATACCCACCCCGCAGCATCCTGCACCGTCTCGGTTTTCTCTGTTGGTATTTTACCCATCTTTTGGTGGGGGCTATCCCGTTGTATCGGACCACATTGTGTCTCCTGTGGCACGATGATTGCCCTGTATGCTGCCGGATCAGGCTGATTCCTGCCCACATCAGAGCTCAAAACGAGAGCCACCAGCGAGATGACAACACATAGATACATAACAGGGGTAGCGATTCTCCTTCTGATCGGAATGTCCGGTGACGTACTTGGTGCCAAACCCGGCAGGTCAAACTTGCTGGTTCGTCACGCCACGGGGGAGACCCAGGTCGATGTACAGGTTGGTCAGGTCGTTCCGGTCCAGCTGTATGTCGAGGGGGAAGGCGAAAGGATCACAGGTGTCAACGTATTCCTGACCTTTGAGGATGATGGTCTTGAGCTCATACCCGTTCGGATCGGGGGCGATGGCTTCCCGATTCCGTTCACAAAAGGCAGCTACATCAATGGAATAGACTTTGAGAATCGGACCATCGGGGACGTGATTGGCAACAGTGATGTGAACAATCTGCCAGGCTTTCAGCTGCATTACTTCGAGAATGTTAAATCTACACCTTTCGGTTCGGCGAATCCCGCGATCGGGAACGGTGTTCTGGCGACATTCAACCTGAGAGTCACCCGGAAACCCGTGCGCAGCGTCGTCAATATCCGGGTTGACGTTTTCAGCCCCACGGGCAGCGAGTCTGGATACTTCAAGGACGGCGATCCCGGCGCAACCTATTCGTTTAAGACGATTCAGACCCTGTCGATCAACATCCAGGGCATCGATTTATCGGTCAACCTTCCAGATCTCTACCTCCTGCCAGGCCAGGTCGACACCTCCATCGATCTCGATGATGTCGTGAATGACCCCGTGGTACCCGATTCGTCACTTACATGGACCAACTCAACACCCGATCCCAACAACATCAACGTCAGTATCGACGCAACGACACACGTCGTCACGGTCGATCCTCTCGCGTTTCTCGGTATCTCCGAGGTCACCTTCACCGTCGACGATGGGTTTGGCGGGATCGAATCCGACACGATTCGGGTGATTGTCGATACCCCACCGGTGTTCGATGACGATGCCATCCCCGATGACGTCCAGTTCGATGAGGATACGGTCGATACAACGCTGGTTCTCGTGGCAACAGATGCGGATGCAGGCGCCCTCCTGGCGTTCGGCCCTGATTCAACCACGGCCGCAAATGCGAATTTTACGATCGGAATCGACCAGACGACCGGGCGCACGACGCTTACGCCCGCCCAACACTACTATGGGTCGGATGTACTGACCTTCACGGTCGTCGATCAGTTCGATCTGGCCGATACCGTGTCGGTGAACATTGTAGTGAACCCGATCAACGATCCTCCCGAGTTTCTCGAGAAGCCGTTGCCAAACCAGGATGTGGGTTTGCTCGGCCGGGCGGAACTGGACCTGACAACCCGAGTCAGGGATGTGGATGACGATTTTGAGACGCTTCAGTTTACGTTCGGCGGGGCCGACAGTATTGCCTTTGACGTCGTGGGTAACAACTCTACGCTGACCATCACCCCTGTGCGTCCATTCATGGGAGTGGAGACGGTGACCGTTGTCGTCACGGATACGTCAGAGGCAGCGGATGCCACGACACTGCGCGTGGAGGTTCTGCCTCCCGCAGACCCTCAGCCTCCTGAAGTGGGTCCTGAGTTCTTGAAGATCGATGTCATTGCGGGTGGTTCGGCCACCACAATCCAGCTGGATGATCTGGTCAGCGATCTGGATCACGCAGACAGCGACCTGGTCTGGGGTATCAGCCCCATTGCGCTCGTGTCAGTGGACGCGGCGAACCTCGCTTCTCGTGTCCTCACGGCCAGCGCCCCGACCGAATCCGTGGGCTACACGACTGCAACGCTGACCGTCACGGATCCAACAAACCTGCGCGACACACTTGCCGTTCGAATCTACTCATCAAGTATCGATACAGGCATTCCCGAATCAGGAGGTCTGCCGGACGTGGTCCTCGGAGCCGGAGTTACCCAGCAGCTTGTTCTGGATAATTACAATTTTGATTCGGATCACACCGCAGCAGCGGTCACCTGGACGGCTGAAGGGCAACAGACAGTCAACATCAGCATAGATACCAATACCAACATCGCTA
>CAYYGZ010000046.1:9023-23597 GCA_964471275.1 uncultured bacterium
AACCAGATCGAGAACGTCACCTTTACCGTGAGCGATCCGGGATCACAAACCTCAACAGATGACATTCGCATTACGCTGGTTCCCGAAGGCGGCGTTGTGATCGATCTCAGCACGATCGGCGGCGCTCGCGAGATCGGTATTGGCGTACCGGATACACTCGCTCTCGACCCTTTCCTTGTGGTTGGCACACCGGAGAATATTGAATGGACGACCTCCTCGAGCGAACCCGTCCTGATCCTCGCTCAAATCCTGGATCGGACGAGTCTGCAACTGATCGGCTTTACGGAGGGAGAAGCCGATGTCGTCGTGACTGCCACCGACACATCGACATACAACAGTTCCAGTGGGACGATTCACGTAACCGTGAGCCGGTCGGTCAATCCGGGTGAGCTGGCGGTGTCGCAGATCGGCGCGTTGACACTTCAAGCGAACCGGGACATGACGATCGATCTATCCGCTCTCGTCACTTCCGGAAACGCTCAAGCAGTGAACTGGACGGCCAGCGGGAACGACGATGTCGGTGTCGTTATCGACGATGTCAACAAGCTCGCTATTCTCCGTCCTACGCTCGGATTCGTGGGCGATGCCGCCCCGATCGTGTTTCTGGCGACGTCGAGCGGATCTGATGTCTCCGTCCCCAGCACGGCCGGACCAATTACCGTGCTTGGCAACGCCGGGAGTACGCGGGGATTGCTGGAGATCTCATTTATCGTCAACCCGATCCGAAAGAACTTTCTCGATGCGTTCGTGATTTCGAGACGAGAACTCCTGAGTCCCCCGATCGTCGAGGTGCAATTCGGGATCGGGGGGGGGGCGACGACGCGTGTGCTCCAGATTAGCCCTGTCGAGGTTTCTCGGATCTGGGTAGGAGATTTCGTGATCGATGATGAGACAACGGGCACGGTCCGCATCTCGGCGACAGGGATTACATCAGAAACACGGATCGCGTTGACCGACACAGCCGTCATCGAGATCGGCGAAGCCGGCATCACGTCCGAGTTTCAGATTGCGCACGCTGGTGCCGAGGTGTCCCTGCCACTGGGTAGTGTCGACCAACACACAAAGGTTGCTCTTTTCCAGGCTGCAGCTGGCCCGGGAGAGGGGCAGGGGCTCCGGTCTGTCTCTGACCTGTATGTTGTCCACGCAGCTTCCGGTGAGGTGGTTGCTCCCGGGCAGATATCTTTGGGCATAAATGAAGCTCCGGATGACCGAATGGGTATCTACAGAAAGCACAGGGACGGGCAATGGATCTACATCGGAACACGGATCGAGAACGATCGTCTTGTCGGAACCTTCAGCGCTTTCGGCATCTATGGCGCCTTTGTGGACGAGCTCGGTCTGACACGTATCCGGCAGATGGTACTTCATCCGAACTTTCCAAATCCGTTCAATCCACAGACTCAGATCCGATTCGATATCGCCGAATCCGGCACATATGAGCTCACGGTCTACAACATTCTTGGTCAGCAGGTCAGGGGTCTGATCAAAGACGCACTCTCTCCCGGCGTATACCGAGTCGCGTGGGATGCACGAGACGATTTCGGCCAGCCCGTCGGTGCTGGTGTCTATCTGTATCGTCTGGTATCCCGCTCCAATGCCTTGACCCAGAAGATGCTGTTGCTCAAATAGGGAATGCCATGGAACGACACACGCACATTCAGTTGGTTGTGATCCTCCTGCTCACCGCCCTTCCAAGCTGCGGAGGTGGAACAGGTATCGGAGGAACACACGGTTCTGTCAAGACACTAACGTTTGAGGGCTGGGAGGTATACCGCAATGCTTCCATCTCGGGCGATTTCACCCAGGCGGAAGCGCTGTTCGGAAATGCACTTTCACTTGACCCTGGCTATTCTGAGGCGCATAACGGTCTCGGTTGGATCAACCTTCAGCGTGCAGGTCAGGAGCAGGATTCCGAAGAGCAGGCACGGCTTCTGCTGAATGCGGAGACCAATTTCCAGAGGGCGACGAATGCCGATCTGGAGAATGCCGACGCGTGGGCAGGTCTGGCGGGAGTTGAACTGGCCCTGAACAATTATGAGAGCGCGATCAACGCTGCGAACCAGACCATTCAGATCGACCCGTGGTACTTCTCGACTCACGACAACGTGGATTATCGGGATCTCCATCTTGTCCTGGCCGAGTCCTACCTAGCAACGGGAGTCGTGTCCTCGGAAGATGTCAACGACAACGCGAATGCACTTGCACAGGTCAATCTGCTCGACCCGGGGTATCGAGAGTTCTACGTCGACAACAATCTGGAAGAGGGTGACCTTCTGCTGAAACTCGAGGAGCTTCAGGGATCATGAAAATGAAACGTCTACTCCTGGCGGCTGTAGTGACGATGGCCTGGCCGACTTCGGGCGAAGCGCAGAGTGTCCTGTCGGAGCAGGTACCACCACCATTTCCACTTCCCGCAGGTGAAGGGCTGTTCCGCCTCGCTTCTGCAGAGCCCCTTGGCCGCGGAGGTATCCAGGTTCGGATGCTCAACGAGGCCTACCAGATCCGGGTTGATGAAGTCGGTGAGGGAACGGCGGTTACCGGACACCTGGCAGCAGCGCTTGGCCTTGCGAATACGCTGGACTTTGCCGTGTCGATGCCCGTGATGTTCGATATAGCTGGAGGTTTGACAAAGTATGGTACAGGTGACGTTACGACCTCCCTCAAGCTGGGTTTTCCGGGTCGCTTCCCGTCTGCATTCTACGGCGGCATCGAGGTTTCGGCGACACACCCGGTCGGGTTCAAAGGTGACCGACCTCTCGAGGTTAGGCCGTTCTCTCGTGGTGATCGTGAGATCGCGAGTCGCTTTCTCCTCGATGTCAATCGCGAGGCGATCGGTATCCGGATCAACACAGGCTATCTTTTCCAGTCCGGTATCCGCCAGAGTGGTCTGATCCTGGGAGGCGGTGTCGAGGTCGGTCGTGGTCAGATCTTTACAGTGACCGCAGAGTATTTGTCTGAGCCCAATGCGCTGGGCTCGCGTACGGAGCGGGCAGTGTTTGGAGCGCGTATCAACCTTTGGTGGCTGCAGCTGGAAGCCGGAGTTGAACAGGGATTCAGCCGAGATCTTCCCGATTTTTCAGGGATGGTCGGTGTCCGGTTCGCGACCAGCTTTGGCAGCAAGCTACGTAAGGTCTTTGGGAATCGCACACGACGTGTCCCTGTCGAGAAGGATCTGAGTACGGCGATTCGTGTAGCGGTCGTGAACCTACAGGGCTTTGAGCAACACCGGGCCGGCGAGTCCATGGCGAGGCAGATCAAGACGGCTCTGACCAGGCACGGGCACGTCCGGCTGATTGATGTGGGAGAGGGTACTGCGTTCCTCGATTCGGACGGTGCTGTAAGGTTGGCAGAACAGGCCCAGGTGGATATCATTATCACCGGTCGGGTTCTACAGTATGAGCTTACCCGAAACTCGAGACCCAACCTTCCGCTCGTGGTAGGTTTTCCGGAGACGGCCGCAAAGGTGAATGCCGATGTCCGAATTGTCGATGCCAGGGAAAACGGCGATCTGTTTTTGACAAACCTGAGTGGCGTCGGCCGGAAGAGTCGTGGCGTTCGGATGTTTCCGGTCGCAGGGGATGACAGGACAAGCTATCTGACCGAGGTTGAGAAGAACAAGGTGTGGGACGATGCGATCAACCAGGTCGTCCATAATCTGTTGAGACAGATGTCGGAGAATTTTAAATGGTTCCCGGGATAGAATGAACACATATCTCAAAGACAACTGGGGGACGCTGGTCGGGATTCTATCCGTGGCCATCGTCCCTCTTGCCTTTCTGGATCGCGTCGAAAGGTTTACGCTCCTTCCTCAGTTGGGGCTCGCCCTAGTCGGGGTCCTGACTGGATTTATCTGCTGGCTCTGGTTCGGCCCCCGCAGAGGCAACGCGAACATCCTTCTGGCTGCCTGCGGTTTCCTCGGGGTCGAGATTCTCTCCGTGTTCTTTGCGCACAGCCCATCGCTGAGCCTGGTGCCGGTTATGACGGATTTTGTCTATATCGGCGTCCTGTTCCTCGTTGTCGTTGGTTTTGCGCGCGCCGATATCGAGAAGACGCTCACTCTCTCCGCTATCGTGTCGGGTCTGGTGTCTGTAATCGGTCTTCTTCAGTATTTCGATATCGGTCGGAACTGGATCCCTACATCGGGACTTCCTAGCTCTACCTTGGGCCACCGGAACATCGCCGCAGCATACGCGGCGACAACATTCCCCTACATCGTGCTGCGTCTTTGGGAGGCAGAGCGGCGTGTCGTCTTCCTATTCTGGGGCGCGTGCAGTTCTGTGTGTCTTGCGTTTCTTGCTGCTACGCGATCGAGGGGTGCCTGGTTGGCACTGCTAATTGCAGCAGGGGTGACCGTTCTACTCTGGTACCGGTCCCGATCGACAACCAAAGTTGTGGGTTACGATTTCTTCCGGACCGCCGCACTGTTCGCGGGAGGGGCATTTGTCCTTTCTGTCGCGCTCATCCCTGCACAGATCGAGCGAGACCAGGGCGAGGCCATGTGGCACGAGAAGACCTCGGTCGGGCAGGCTGTTCTTTCAATCGCCAACGAGGGTGGGGATAAAGGGAGGTTGGTCCTGTGGGACACAACGCTGAAGATGATCCAAAATTGGCCGATTATAGGAGTAGGGCCCGGGAACTGGCGTATCCAGTATCCTGTCCACGCCAATGGGCAAATGATCGATGCCCAGGCTGTGCCGCACCGCCCGCATAATGATTTTCTGGCGATATGGGCAGAGAGCGGCACCGCGGCAATCGTACTCTTTGCTGCGTTGCTTTTTTACAGCTGTAGAAGTGCCGCTCGATCCATCCTGGGCGAAGACCGCAGGCTGGTCCTTGCCGCTTCGGCAAGCGTAGCGAGCTGCATCGCAAACGGGTTGTTCGGCTTTCCGAAGGAATTTGTCGCTGTTTCCGCGCCGCTCTGGTTTGGCCTGGGTGTGTTGACCGTCCTCGATCGAGAACAGACGACCCAGGCACGCTCGTCCAGACGTAGTATCCCTGTTTTGGGTTCTCTCGTGTCGTGTGCGGGAATCGTGTTGGTCGGGCTGCTGATACGCTACGACTCCGGTCTTGTCCGTGCCAGACTGGCTGATGCGGACGCTGATTGGCTCACCGTCCTGAGTGCTACAGAGAATCACGACTCGGTCTTTTGGAGCGACGATCAGGGATTTCTTCTCAGGGCCCGGGCCTACGAAGGTCTGGGACGCTACGAAGAGTCGGTCGAGGCTTACCGGAAGGGACTGGCGATTCATCCGAATGCAACAGAGCTATGGCTTGGTCTCGGTGTCTGTCAGAACCGGCTCGGTCGGCTCGATCTGGCGCAAGAGAGCTTCGAGACTGCGCTGCATTTTGACCCCCAGGACGGTCGAGTTCTGAGCAACCTGGGTTCTCTCTGCGCCTCGCAAGGAAGGGACAAGGAGGCGCTCAGGTATTTTGAGCGGTCGATTGCTGGTGAATCGATACCGACCGAAGTCTACGGAAACTTGAGCGTCGCCTACCGACGGGAGGGTTTGCTTAACAGAGCTGTCGAGACCGCCAGACACGGTTATGCACTCGACCCGAGCTGGACGTATGCCAACGCTCTGGGAAACGCGCTCGCTGCCGCGGGTGAACACACCGAGGCCGTGTCGACATACCGGCAGGGCCTTGACGCGACTCCCGATCAGCTCCCGCTCTGGTACAACCTGGCTCGCTCCTATGAGGCCCTGAATTTGCCGGGCGAAGCAATTCGCGCATATGTCGAAGTCTTGCGGCGACTCGAGGACGGTCACAACGAAAGGCGTGCGTACATTCAAGATCGAATCAGACGGCTCGAGAAGGGATCTGGTTCGTGGCAATGATATTGACGCTCAAGACAAATGATGACTATATTCCGAAAACGTGGATTGGCGGTTGGAAGATCGCTCCTTATTGCAGCTGTAGGGCTCCTGGTCGGGTGCGAGGTGAAACCCTTCGATGTGGTTGCCCCGGACTTCGAGGAGCGTGAGGGGAGTGCCGTTGTATCCGCCATCGTGCCGAACTTCTCGAGAGGTCTGATCCAGCGGGTTGAGCTGAAGATCACGACGGCCGACACATCGCGTCTACGGACGGTTACGCGGAACATGAACTTCCCGATTCCGGGAGGCCGTCTTTCTGTCGCACAGGTGTCAGAGATTCCAATTGGCGTCAGGCGGTTTACGGTACGCGCCTTCGACACGACAGGAGAACTTCGATTCAGGGGGCACACAGACTCTGCAATCGTGATCAATCAGACGTCCTTGGTTACGGTCGGTGTTGACCGGGTCGGGGGCATAGCTGATTTCATCCCCACGATCGACCTGGCGAACCTCGAGGGCAGCAACTTCGATTCGATCGCCGTGGTCGGATTGGCCGCCACATCCGTTCTAGATGTGCTTGAGATCGTTCCGAGCCCCATGCACCCAAGTCTGGGGATGCTCCCCATCTTCTCTGTCCGGCTTGGCGATCGATTCAACCAGGATCTGAACGGCGTGTTGAGACGTGTTGTGACCGTCCAGCAGATACCGATCGGCACGAGACAGTTTGTGGCTCACCTGAAGGATCTGGCGAGCAACCAGACAACAGCGTTTGCCGATACCGTGACGGTCCATGTCGATACCGTCAGTACCGTGAACGCGGTGTTTAACCTGTTGCCGGTAGAAGACGCATCGGTTGTGCACGCTATTTTCACACAAGAAACACTTCCTCGTGATAGCTCGGTCGTTGTAGTAACCCCCGTCTTCTGACCGACTCCTCACCGTCTCGTCTCCCCGAGTCAAGGAGGCCGCTTTGGCCGAGAATCAGAGCCCGGGGGGGCAGTCTCGCTACAATCAGTTTTCACTGGATTTCAGCTCCAAGCCGGAGATCACGCAGTCTGATCCCGTCAGCGTGAGGTGTACGCAATGCGGGAAGAGGACCTCGGTGCCGCGCTGGTTCGAGAAGGAGGGGCTAGAACTCCACTTCTGTGACGATCGGTGTCAGCGGCGTTGGCGTGAAGACCACCGATCTGATGTACAGTTGAAGGGAAGACCGACGTATCGGGGTGGGAATTGGTCGACCGTCGCCCGCACGATCCGGGAACGAGATGGGTATCGCTGTCGCACTTGCGGGACGAGTGAAGAGTCACTTGGCCGGCAACTGGACGTCCATCACGTCGTTCCCTTTCGAGCGTTCGAGTCGGCTGAGCGAGCCAACCATCCGGACAACCTGGTCTCGGTGTGTCCATCGTGCCACAAGCGCACGGAGGATGAGGGGCACGAGAACCTTCCGTTGTTCGGGAAAGGGGAGGCGCTCTGGCGATAGGGCGCACTGGGGACCTAATTGCAGCGATCCAACAGAAAAGCGGTTCTGAAATCAGCTCTGGCACTTGGTGGTTTTGCAGGCGTGTGTGGCGCATTCATGGTCGCATACTGGCTTCGTTACCACCTGCCGTTCCTTCCGCCTCCGCCGCCTGGCGATTTCTGGCTGTACCTCCGATTCGGGCTCTTCATCGCCTTCGCGACGTTCATCATGCTCTTCAACTCCGGTCTATACCGGTTGGAGCAGCCATTCTTTGGTGTGGACGACTTCTTTGCGATTATCAAGGCGATCACGCTCTCGCACCTCGTTTCTGCCGCGGTAGGGTTCGCCATCCGAGGACGAATCCCCGGAGACCCACTCGAGACCTACTCCAGAATCGTGCTCGCACAATCGTGGCTTATTTCCATCGTCGTCCTGACGGCCTGGCACGTCGTGTTTGACATCGTCCTCGGCGCCTTCCGTCGTAGAGGAGCAGGTCTGACCCACGTGCTTATCGTGGGGGGCGATGACTTTGGCCGATCGTTTCACGAACTTCTGTCTCAGAATCCCGAACTCGGATACGCTTCTGAGGGGGTCGTGAGTGAGGATCAGATCGAGATACTGAGTGACCGGCTGGAGCGGGCAGAAGTCGATGAAGTGATGCTGGCATCACGTGAAATGGGTTCTCAGGAGATCATGTCGGTCATGGCCACGTGTCAGGAGCGTTCTGTCAGGTTCAGTATGGTGCCGAACCTGTTCAACGTTCTGACAAGTCGGATCCAGGTTCGAGAGATCGCGGGTGTACCGATCTTCGTACTCGATGAACGAATCTTCCTGAGATCCAGTAGAATTCTCAAGCGTTCAATCGACCTGACCCTCGGACTTTTCGCGTTGTTCCTCGTGTCTCCTCTGATTGCTCTGGTTTCGGTCTTGATCAAGCTCGATTCTCGCGGTCCTGTTGTCTGGGCCCAGAAGCGAATCGGAAAGGGGGCGCATCCGTTCACGGTCTATAAGTTCCGGTCGATGCGAGAGGATGCGGAAGCCATGAAAGAGCAGCTTGCCGATCAGAACGAATCACAGGGCGCCCTGTTCAAGATCAAGGAAGATCCTCGGATCACACGTGTAGGACGCGTAATTCGCAAGCTCAGCATTGATGAACTCCCTCAGCTGATCAACGTCTTCAGGGGTGAGATGAGCCTTGTGGGACCCCGTCCCCCTCTGCCATCGGAAGTTGACCAGTACGAGTCGTGGCAGCGGAAGCGGTTCGAGGTCCTCCCGGGCATCACGGGGCTCGCCCAGATCAGCGGACGCAGCGACCTCTCCTTTGATGAAACACTCCGGTTTGACTTCTTCTACATCGAAAACTGGTCACCATTGATGGATATCAAGATCATGCTCAAGACGTTGCCAGGCGTTATCCTGGGTCGCGGAGCCTACTAGACCTGCGGTGTCCGACCTAACCGAAAAGGCCATCCGCCCGGCTTTCCTGATCGGTCTCGCAGCGATCGCTTTGGTCTCTGTTGTCGTGCTTCCTGACGGCGGCTACCAGTTTGCTCACTTTCCGAAGATCCTGACCCTCCAGATCTGTGCTGTTGCCATCAGTGTGTGCATGTGCATCGCCTCATTTGGTCGGGCGGGACGGAACCTTCCGTTGCCCGTGTCGGTGTTCCTTCTGCTCTCCACGGTGCAGCTCAGCAGAAGCCTCAATCCACACGAAGCGACCCTCCCACTGCTTGTCCTGGCAGGATCTATTGCAGTTGCATTTGGCACTGCGGCTGCGCTGGACGAGACCCGAAGACTGATGCTGACGAGGTGGGTTTCGGTCGTGGCTGGGGGTGTCTGTCTTGTTGGTGTACTGGAATCATTGGATATCCAGTGGGCGCAGTTGCGATCCGCAGGTCGCCCCAGCGCAACACTCGGATTCCGGAATACAGCGGCAACCTTTGCGACGGGCGCTCTCCCCTGGTGTGTGTATCTCTCGACGCGCAGGCTGCCAAGGGATCGTGCAGTCGGGGCGCTCACGTCGGCGGTCGTTCTGCTCTTTATCGTCTTTACGCGCAGTCGTGGCGCGTGGTCTGGCTGTCTGGTTGCGTCTGCGGCCGCCTGCGCCTGGTGGTTCTGGCGAGGCCGGAAGGCAGAGAGATACTTCCTGAGCGCCCGATCCGCGGTCTTCTCGGTCGTGGTAGTGGTCTGCGTGCTGATTGTGGGCAGCCGGTCTCCAAGCTTGGAGGATGTGAGTCCATCCCGGCTGGATGAGAGCAAACAGTCGATCCAGGCAACGGTCCGTTCGCTGACCACGCCAGGAGGCGATCGAGATAGATGGGCCATCTGGTCCCATACGATAGAGATGATCCTGGAAAAGCCGATATCGGGTGTCGGTCTGGGAAATTGGAGCGCGCACTACCCGCGGTACGATCGGGGCGACGTGCTCCACATCAATTCTGCCCCTCGACGCCCTCACAACGACTTCCTGTGGATTGCTTCAGAACTCGGTCTACCCGCTCTGGCCGTGTTTATTTGGTGTCTCTACACAGCAGGCCTGGCGGCATTCTCCAGACACGAGATGTGGCGGGTGGCGGCTGCCTGTTCGATGATCGCGATCGTTACGCACAGTCTGTTCAGCTTTTCGAGAGAGCAGGCGGCGCCCTCACTGCTGCTGTGGGCAGGTATCGCCGTCTGTCTATCCGGGATCCCGGATAGACGGGGGCTGCGTCCTGTTCTGATCTGGCCGATGCTTCTGATCGCGTGTCTGGTTGGCACTACTGTAGCCGTGAAGGCCCTTGTGTTTGATGCCCATTACGGGGAGGCGCTGGCCGCCCAGAGGGCGGGTGACAGCCAGCGTCAACTCAAGGCGGCGGGCAGGGCCCTGCAATCGGGACCGTTTGACCATCGCGTATTTCTGCTGCGTGGTGACGTGCAGTTGAGCTCAGGGAACTACCGGGAAGCCATCGAGACCCATATCCGCTACAGCACAGCACAGCCATACTTGCCCGCCGTCAACAACAACCTGGGACACGCTTTGAATGCGGTCGGGGACTATTCTGCTGCAGAACACGTGCTACGTAAGGGTCGGGAGGTGCTGGGAGATGATCGGCTGCTCGTCAACAATCTTGCAGAGACTCTCCGCAGGCAAGGACACGAGCAGGAGGCCTTGAGCCTGTATACCGGCCTGTCCGATCTGACCGCGGACGAGCATCAGAATCTGGGTGTTCTGTATGCGGAGGCAGATTCACTCGAACAGGCAATCGCACACTACGGGGCGGCCATACAGATGGATCCTACTCTGACCGAGCCGATATACAGTGTCGCGGGGATCCAGCTGATTCAGGGCGATCTTGACGCGGCAATAAGAGGCTACGAGACATACCTGAAGACACCAAGCCCGAACCCAACGTTGATTCGGCGTTCGAAAGCGCGTCTCAGGCAGGCCTATACATCGCTTGGGGTACGGCAGATGGAACTCGATGATGCGAAGGGGGCCGTTGATGCGCTGGAGCGAAGGGAGCAGCTGGGAGAGATGACTGCGTCAGAGTCACACAACCTTGCGTTAGCGTATGGTCGTTCGGGTGCCTTTGATCTGGCGATAGAAGCTGCCCGTCGCGCTGTTACAATGGATCCGACGCTCGTAATCGCGAGACTGGCGTTGGCGAACGCACTGTATGAACATCGAGATCCTGAGTCATTCGAACACTACGCTGTCTTTGTCAGGGAATGGCAAGGTGAGCCTCATCTCCTGCAGATTGCACAGCGACGTCTGAAGCGTCAGAAGCCGTAGCCTACTCGGCTGACGATTCACCGAAGACCCGCTCGCATACGCTACTGACCCTTTCCAGATAGCCCTCCGGAGCAAAAACATAGAGCCTCCAGAGTCGCTCATATTGATCTTCGACGGCCTTGACGTCGAAGGGCGGGTTTTCACGTGGCTCGTTTAACCTTCGAACCCCGTCGGGCGTTCTCACCAGGACACTTGCTTCCTTGATCGAGCTGATGTCAGGACAGTAGAGTATGACCTGATCCGGATCGAGCACGACCGCATCAGCGACTTGGTTCTCGACATTCTGTCTGGCATCAATCGATCGGTTGTACGTTGCAATCAGATCGTCCCGTCCTCGCCTCCCGACTTGCGCTGTTGTCAGGGTGTAAGCGCGCTTGAGTAGTCGTCTACGGTTCAGATTCTTGATCAATCGAGTGATCCGCTGGTCTCCTGTCACCAACAGATCACGGAGCAGTGCGTCGTCGGTGAATCCATAGAGATGCTTCTCAGTCAGCCCGCCCTGTACGGCCAGCTCTACTGCCTTGGCGATCATGGCCCCAGACGCGATCTTGGCGTGATGGTAGTAGATTCGCTCTGTCAGGAAGTATCGAAGTCTGAGCAGGTGCAGGATCTCGGTCCGCGTGCTCATCTTGGTCGTGTCGACAGTCAGTCGATCGTCCTCGATCACAAAGGTGGAGAAGATACGATCGTCGTAATCCTGCCGGAGTCCGGCGAAGTAAGCGTCTCGTCGCAGGTAATCCAGAAGATCCGCGTCGATCGTGCTCGAAATGATCTGCCTCATCCAAGGCGTCGCATAGTTCGGGTTAGTCAGAAGGCTGATGACATCGTGCCCGAGCCCTGAGGCCTCGATTACCTCTCCGATTTCACCGGTTGAGAGGAAATACAGGAGTCGCTCTGAAGTGTCGTGGCGCGGGAAGAGCTTGCGTTCATCCTCGAAGGTGTGACCAAAGGGTAGATGCGAGATGTCGTGCACAAGCGCAGCCAGCGCCACGGCTGACTCCTCTTGGTCCGTGATCGAGAACCCGGTGCGTCTGAGCGAGGCCATGATCCGTCGCGCAACGGCCGAAGTACCTAGAGAATGCTCAAACCGCGTATGGTGACATCCGGGGTATACTAGGTATGCTGTTCCGGTTTGACGAACACCTCGCAGACGTTGGAATTGTTGAGTATCCAAGATGCGTCGCTCAGCTTCGGTGAACTCGAGGTCGCCGTGGACCGGGTCTCTTACGATCATCGTCTCTCCTGAGTGGCCCAAATTTGACAGCCGATCGACCCCGAACTATCTTGGCCGATCATCATCAGAATCTCACAATACTTGCTTGGAGGCTCCCGGATGGGTGACGCCTATACACCAAAAAAAGAAGACCGATTTACCTTTGGCCTGTGGACCGTCGGGAACGTCGGAAGAGACCCTTTTGGGGATCCGGTTAGACGTCCGATACCCCCTACCCGGATCGTCAAGAAGTTGAGCGAATTGGGCGCCTGGGGGATCAACTTCCACGACAACGACCTAGTGCCGATCGACGCGTCTCTGACCCAGCGGAACAAGATCGTGAGGGATTTCAAAAAAGCCCTCAAAGACTACGACATGGTCGTACCCATGGCAACAACCAACACGTTCTCCCACCCCGTGTTCAAGGATGGCGGATTTACGTCGAATGACCCGAAGGTCCGTGCATACGGTCTTCAGAAGATCATGCGTGCAATCGATCTGGGGGTGGAGGTCGGGGCTAAGATCTATGTGTTCTGGGGGGGACGAGAAGGTGCGGAATCGAATGTGACGAAGGATCCCGTCGAAGCCGTCAAGCGCTTCCGCGACGGGATCAACTACCTGTGTCGGTATGTGCGCGACAGGAAATACAAACTGAAGTTCGCGTTGGAAGCAAAGCCCAATGAGCCACGCGCCGATATCTACTTCCCGACGACCGGCCACTACCTGGGGCTGATCGAGACATTGGACTTTCCGAAGATGGTCGGTGTCAATCCCGAGGTCGCCCACGAACATATGGCCGGTCTGAATTTCCACCACGGTGTTGCGCAGGCGATGGATGCGGGCAAGCTGTTTCACATCGATCTGAACGACCAGCGTGTCGGCCGCTACGATCAGGATTTTCGTTTTGCGTCAGAGGACTACAAGAGTGCCTTTCACCTCGTCAAGTTGCTCGAGGAGAGGAAGTATCGGGGTCCCAAGCACTACGATGCTCACGCTTACCGGACCGAAGATGAGAAGGGCGTCTGGGATTTCGCGCTGGGCTGCATGCGCAGCTACAACATCCTCCGGGAGAAAGTCCGCCGATTCCAGAAGGATGAGGAGATCCAGAGCCTTGTGAGTGCGATCAACTCCCAGAACCCGGAATACGAGAAGCATCTGGGCAAATTTAGCAAGCAGAAGGCGCAGGCCCTGAAGCGCGTGCGGTTCGACATCGACGCGATGGGCAAGGTGGGGATGGAGTACGAACGGTTGGATCAACTCCTGATGGAACTCTTAATGGGCGTCAGATAGGTTCGTAAGTGTTTGTTTGGCATAGGAGTTGCAATGCTTGGGTGCGGACAGTAAAATCAACGGGTTGACACCAGGCCTCGGTCAACCTACTTTTTTGTTTAAGGGCACCTAAGTCTTTGTGCTGGTTGTAATTAGAGAATGCCGTCCGCCAGTGGTTCTACCCACCTGGATAGGCAAAAGAGGGTATTATGCCGGATATTCTTTCCCAAGATGAGATCGGTGCCCTGTTGTCGGCGACCGGGAGCGACGAAGGTGATACTGCACCGAGTGTGTCGATGGGTGAGGTGAGGGCGAACAGTAATCGGCCGATTGTCACCTACGACTTCAAGCACCCTTCGCGTGTTTCGAAAGATCAGACACGCACGCTCGAGAACCTGCACTCGAACCTCGCCCGTATGATGGCCTCGTCATTCTCGACGATGCAGCGTTCGGTCGTTGACTGTGACATCGCCTTTGTCGATCAGACGACGTATGCCGAGTTCATCATGTCGCTGTCGAATCCGTCTTGCTCGTATACGTTCACGATTGAGCCCCTTGGTGGTCCAGCTATCATCGATTTCTCTTTGCCGGTCGCCTACTCATTCATCGACCGCCAGTTTGGTGGGACGGGAGGCAATCCTCCTTCCGAGGCTCGCCCATTGACTGCAATCGAGCGGACCGTAATGACAAAAGTCGTGACCCGAACGCTTGCAGATCTTGAAGCGACCTGGGAAGCGCTCCTGAAGATTCAGGTGTCGGATGCGGAACTCGAAACGAATCCGGAGTTTATGCAGGTTGCGGCTCCCTCGGATACGGTCGTTCTAATCGCTTTCGAGGTGAACTCCCAGCACGCGTCCGGACTCGTGAATCTCTGCTACCCTTACTTCACGCTCGAACCGGTAATGGCGTATCTGAACGTGCAGACCTGGGCAAGCCGTGAAAGAGGGCGCCGCGAGAGCCAGCAGGAGGACCGGCTTACTCAGCTGGATCGTGTCCGCGCTCCCGTGAAGGTGCAGTTAGGGAAGACCAAAGTGCCTCTTGGGAC
>CAYYGZ010000047.1:0-5542 GCA_964471275.1 uncultured bacterium
GGCCTAATTCCTTGATTAACAACTGCTAAAGCAAGAGACCCAAGTGCCGATAATATAAATAGATAGGCTCATATACCCATCTGTCATCGCTGATTCTGTGGGGTAATGGAGTCAGCAAATTCGGTAAGGAGGGTGATAGCCATGTTGTCACCCATACCTGTCACGAACATCCGCGTTGAGGATCGAGAACGTCGAGAACAATCGCAGCAGCGATCGCAGAAACGGCAGAAGGAAAAGCCGGACGCGCGGCCGCACGAGGAGAACCGGGGTGACCGGATCGATCTCACCGCGTAGATGAAAAAGAAGGGGGCTCACTCTGGGGGTGAGCCCCCTTCTTTATGTCTCCGATCCCGGGCGCGACAACACCTCGTCATACCGCGCTTCAAGTGACTCTCCCTGGGCCGCCAACGTGTGTCGCTCCGCTACAATTTGTCTCCCGTAAAGAGATCGGGCACCCACAGCCTCATCGGCCTCCAATGCCCGTGCCAGGGCCACCGTCAGCCCGGCAGTATCCCTCTCTTCCACCAGTAGCCCTGCCTCACCCTCGTTCAGCACAAAGGGAATGTCCGCGTGGTGCGTGGCCACTACCGGCAATCCTGTCGCCAGTGCCTCGATAATCCCGACGGGTGCGCCG
Source organism: uncultured bacterium (assembly GCA_964471275.1). Taxonomy (GTDB): domain Bacteria; phylum Latescibacterota; class UBA2968; order UBA2968; family UBA2968; genus UBA2968. The sequence goes on from CAYYGZ010000047.1 coordinate 635, forward strand.
CCTTCCGTATCGCCGTCAGATGCGGTGATGCTGGGCGACAGCAGGACGTGTGCTCTCTGAAGAATCGGCTGACATTCGTCGTGCGGCAGGCTGCCCAAAAATGTGACCCGCTCACTGATCCCGAGTTCATCGACGTGAGCTTCCAGTGTCGACCGGAGCGGCCCATCCCCTACGATCGACATCCGAATGTCATCACGATCTCGAGCGAGTTGGGCAAAAGCGTCGATCCCGTATCGGTGTCCTTTCTTCTCCCGGAGTGACGCATACATCAGCACTTCCGGAGATCCGACACGCTCCTCAATTCCCTTGTAGGGGAAGGCTGCCAGGTCGATTCCGAGTGGCTGTATCCGAACTTTCGTTTCGGGACAACCAATACCGACCAGACACGCGGCCATGTGCGGCCCCTCGGCGAGGAACAGATCTCCTTCATCGAACAATTTCGTGAAACGTCTTTGCCATACCGGGATCCTCGGGAGCGCGGACACATCCAGACCATAGAAGGTCGTTACGAGCGGAATACGCGCAATCTTCTTGGCCTTCAGGCATCTGAACCCCTCCTGGCCGAAGTGAGCGTGGATCAGATCCGCACCATCCCGTACTGCCCGGGCACCGTATCGCGGATAGGTCCCCCTGGTTCTTGTCACGATCCGGTCCAGAAGGCCGGTCAGCGAACCGTGAGACGTAAAGTCCACGATGCGATCGACGGGGAAACGCTCAAGATTCCGAACATACCGACCGTAGACAACGGGCGTGTATCGCTCGAGGCTCTTGATCTGATCGTGTATCCAGACCGTCGTAGGCTCGAGGTAGGGATTCACGCTGTGGATAACCGTTGGCATACCGATCAAAACAGAAACGGCCCGCCGATCTGTATCGGCAGGCCGCCTGATTTCCCTGTATAGATGCTCAACCGCCCGTTACATCTATCAGATTTCCGGGCTGCTGACCCTCTCCCAGTTGGCGCGCAGCATCTTGCTGCTCTCGCAGCTGCTGGGCCTGATTCTGAGTCGATGAGCTGACGGCAGCCGGCGAGTTCTCCGACTGTGCGCTGGGGGCCGCCTGTTCCGAGCCCTGCGTTCCGAGGCGCACCACTTCCGGTCGCGTTCCAGCTGCCGGATTACCAACACGATTCGGCATTGCTTCCTCCTGCAGACTGTCCACTGATACAGCGGCCCTACACCAAACGACGGTTGACACCCTCTTGGTGTATCTCTAAACTAACGAATCATTTAGGTCAATTCAACCGCTTTCTCCCACAGCAGAATCCAACCGACATGCCTGCTTCCAAGAACTACCTCGCTTTCGACCTTGGTGCCTCCAGCGGCCGTGCTGTTATCGGACGATATGATGGCAAAACCCTCACCCTCGAGGAAGTCCATCGATTCCCGAACGGAGCCACGGAGTTGCTCGGTGGACTCTATTGGGATGCCGTGGGTCTCTATTCTGAGATTCTCGCAGGATTGAGAAAGGCCGCCGGGACAGTCGATACACTCCAATCTGCTGGTCTCGACACGTGGGGCGTCGACTTCGCACTTCTGGATGCAAAGGGCGATATGATCGGCACGCCACACTGTTACCGGGACCCGAGAGTCGACGGCATCATGGATGTCGCCTTCGAAGCGGTTCCGAGGGGCCAGATGTTCAAGCAGACAGGCATACAGTTCATGCCCTTTAACTCGGTCTTCCAGCTTTACGCGATGGTCCGCGCCAACTCTCCCCATCTGGGCATCGCAGAAACCTTCCTGACAATGCCCGATCTGTTCAACTACTGGTTGACCGGCACGAAGGTCTGTGAATTCTCGATCGCCACGACGACGCAGTGCTACGATCCCCGCAAACGGGCGTGGGCGACCGAGATGCTCGACAGCCTCGGCATCCCCTCATATATCTTCCCGGAGATCGCACAGCCGGGAACGGATCTCGGAAAGCTTCGCAAATCCGTCGCCAAAGAGGCTGGCCTTGCCGACCTGACGGTGATCGCACCTGCCTGTCACGACACAGGCTCCGCCGTTGCCGCAGTTCCGATGATATCATCGGATGCCCTCTACCTCTCCTTGGGTACCTGGGCACTAATGGGCGCGGAGATCGACGAGCCCGCGATCAACAAAAAGTCACTCGCGCACAACTTCACGAACGAGGGTGGCGTCGATGATACCTACCGATTCCTGAAGAACATTTGCGGTCTGTGGTTGGTCCAGGAATCAAAGCGCACGTGGGATATGTCGGGCAATCAGTTGTCATTTGACGAGCTCACGACACGAGCCCAGCAGGCGCCGGCACTCACATCTCTGATCGACCCGGACGATCCAGACTTCGTCGCACCGGGGGATATGCCCGCCCGGATCCGAGCCTTCTGCGCACGGACAGGTCAACAGGAGCCGCAGGACGAGGGGACCGTGGTTCGGTGCGCACTCGACAGCCTTGCGCTCAAGTGTCGCCAGGTTCTCGGCAACATGCAGGAAGTTCTCGGACGATCATTCGGTACCCTCCACATTGTCGGTGGGGGGATCCAGAACAGACTGCTCTGCCAGCTGATTGCTGACGCTACCGGCCTCGAGGTGCTTGCAGGGCCGGTTGAGGCCACCGCGCTTGGCAACATCCTCGTACAGGCCATCGCAAGCGGCGATGTATCCGACCTTGCCCAGGCTCGCGAAATCGTCCGCGCATCCACACCCGTTGACAATTATACCCCACAGCATTCGGATGCCTGGGACGAAGCCTACGCCAAGTTCCTCGATCTCGCCTCCTGATGCAACCCATCAACATCGTCCGACGACTGAGCTGCGAGGTCAGCTCGCTGACCTTCCAGCTGCCAGTTACACACGTATACAACCCACTCGATTATGCACTTGGGGCACACAGGACCTACCTCGAGAGATTCTGCAGACTGGGGGTTGATGCCCTGCTACTGGGCATGAATCCGGGTCCCTGGGGCATGGTACAGACAGGCGTGCCCTTTGGTGAAGTCGAACTCGTTAGAGATTGGATGGGAATCGATTCGGGAGTTACGAAACCGAAGACCGAGCATCCAAAGCGATTGATCGAGGGATTCGACTGCGGCCGCAGTGAAGTGAGCGGAAGGCGGCTGTGGGGTTGGGCGAAGGAGCGATTCGTGACACCCGATGCCTTCTTCGACCGGTTTTTCGTCTGGAACTACTGCCCGCTGGCTTTCATGGAGGAGTCGGGCAAGAATCGCACGCCCGACAAACTCACCTTGGAGGAAAGAAGCCTGCTCTACGCACCTTGTGACGTTGCACTCGCAAGAATCGTCGAACACGTCAACCCCGGGATCGTGCTGGGCGTTGGAAAGTTCGCGGAAAAACAGGCGCGCACCGTGTTGGGCAAAGATGCCCAAATCGGGACGATTCTCCACCCAAGTCCCGCAAGCCCGATCGCAAACCGCGGATGGGCCCCGCAGGTCGAAAAGCAACTCGCCGCCCTGCAGATCCCCCTCCCCACTCCCCCGTCATCCTGAGCCCTGGCGAGGGACCCCTCCCAGTTCTGGACCATCTCGTGGGCAAAAAAACGTTCCAAAAGAGCAGGGGCGCTCCAGATTCCAAAGAAAAGGGGCCTCATCTGGAACCTGAAACCCCTTTTCTTCAATTTTGAAAAGCCTTCCGTCTCACTGCGCCTGCATCACTCTCTCAAACATCCTGAGTCGCAGCGCCGTCTCAACGTCGCGGTATTCGTCTTTACCCGCCAGATTGATCGCTTCAGCGGGATCATTCTCGAGATCGAACAACAGATAGGGTTGTCCTTCCCGGTTCACAGCCATTTTCCACTTCTCGTCTGTGATCATCACTTCGTGGCTGAGTTCGCACAGCGCCTCATCCCGGATTCTTGCGTGCTCGTCGGCCAAACAGGGCTGAAGCGGCTTGGCGAACTGCTTGAAGTCAAGCTTGGTGCCAGCATACTCGGCCAGCGTCGGGCCAACATCGAACCACTCGACGGGGGAATCGCAAACCCGGTCAGCCTCGATTCCGGGTCCGCGAACCAGGAGCGGTACCCGTGCTGCGCTGTTCATGAAGTTGCTCTTATATATGAGACCGTAGTCTCCGTTCATCTCCCCGTGATCGGACACAAGAACAACGACCGTGTTGTCCCACTCCCCTCTTGCTTCGATCACAGCAAACAGCTGCCCGATCTGTTCGTCGATCAGCGACACGTTCCCGGCATAGTTCGCCCGCATCGCGGTGATCTGCTCGTGCGTCAACTCGGGGCGCCCTGCGATCAGCTCATCGAGCTTTCCGCTCGCCCTCCCGCTCCCCGCATCGTCAAACCCGATCGGTTCCGACATCGTCGCCGGATCATACATCGACGCAAAGGGCTCGGGTGTATCCCAGGGCTCGTGCGGCCCTCCGAAGCTCACCCAGCTGAACCAAGGCTGATCTCGATCATACTTTTCGATATACGATCGGCACTTCTGCCCGACATACGTGTCGTAGTAGTACTCGATCCCCAGCGTCGACGGCCTCACCACGTGTGCGATGTTCGAGAACCGCTCATCGTAGTCCTCTCTGTAGGCATCCCATATTCCCAGTCGATCCCACCCCGCCGTCATATTTGACAGCATCCTCGCACACGCCCGCGGACCGACCGTCTCGTCGATATCATCGATCCCCTGTGACCGAAGCTTGTGTTCCACCTTCCGAAGGTCACCCCCGGCAGCGTTCAGGTGGGTCTTCCCGAACAGGCTGGTGCGGTAGCCTGCATCACGGATCGCCTTCATCCAGTTGGGGGCCTCCGGATCGAGCGTCGAATTACCGTTGTACCAGAGGCCGGTGTTATGACAGTATTGTCCGGATGCCATCGTGCGGCGTGTCGGGATACAGACGGGCGAATTCGTGATGCACTGCGAGAACCTCACGCCCTCACCGGCGATACGGTCCATATTCGGTGTCTGCATCC
>CAYYGZ010000047.1:5552-23478 GCA_964471275.1 uncultured bacterium
CGGTGACGCATCCGACGGCGTCCCATCTTTGCTGATCGGTCATGATCAGGAGGATATTGGGCTGGCTCATTGGGTCTCCGGCGGTTCACGGGTTCCATTTCTCAAGTGAGTCCCCCAATATGGGGGGTGTCAGGGCAAGAAGCAAAGCGACACGTCGAAACCACGGAATTCGTGCCTGAAGAGAGTTGACAGACTCTCGTCTTGGAAGTCTGAATCAGGACTTTCGATCTGTCCCCAACAGCTCCAGAGACTTCTTCGAATTGATGCCCCTGCTGTGCTCTGAGTTAAAATTACCTGCACGGCCCAAATTGACCTTCACTCACCATCGGCAGCCGACTCACTCGCTCGCCAGCCTGCGACGCTGACCCGTCCGCTGACCCACACCTTGCCCCCATTCGCCAGGCCTTTTCAGTTACAATCCGCAACCCCTCTCTCCACCATTTGCAACTTGCGGAAATTCGGAGTATCATCAGCGCTAATACTAGAAATGGAGATTACAAGATGGAATACAGAAATCTGGGAAAGGCAGGCGTGAAGGTATCACGAATCTGCCTGGGGACGATGATGTTCGGCGGGGCCACAAACGAAGCCGACTCAATCAAGATTATCCACCGCGCGATGGATGATGGGGTCAACTTCATCGACACGGCGAATGTCTACAACAACTGTGAATCCGAGATCATCCTGGGAAAGGCGCTCAAGGGTCGGCGTGACCGCGTCGTCGTCGCCACGAAGGTCTGCGGCGGTCGAGGAGATGGGCCGAATGACTCCGGAACCAGCCGAATCCACATCCTCCACGAAGTCGAGAACAGCCTCCGTCGTCTGGACACGGACTACATCGACATCTATATGCTCCACAGACGTGACTACAACACGCCCCTGGAGGAATCGATCGAGGCACTCAACGATCTTGTTCGCCAGGGCAAGATCCGCTACGCCGGCTGCTCCAATTTCCATGGCCACGAACTCGCCAGATCGCTCTGGATCGCAGACAAGCACAACCAGGCACCGATGTCTGTCGTCCAGCCGCTCTACAACATCGTCAACCGCGATCCGGAGGTAGAGTTGTTCCCGTGCTGCCGGGAACACGGTGTGGGTGTGATGGTATACAGCCCGCTCGCGCGTGGTGTTCTGGCGGGCAAGTATCTCCCCGGACAGGCACCTCCGGAAGGGTCTCGCGCCGCCCGGAAAGATCCAAGGATGATGGTCACCGAGCTGCGAGATGAAAGCTATGAAGTGGCGCAACAGATCAAACCTTTGGCCGATGCACACGGAAAGACAATGACGCAGTTCAGCCTGAACTGGGTGCTGGGAAACCCGATCGTGACCGCCGCGATTGTGGGACCGCGAACAATGGAGCACTACGAGGATAACGTGGGATGTTTGGGGTGGGAGATGGAGGAAAGTGCTTTGCAGAAGATCAATGAGCTCGTCCCGCCCGGGGAGCATACAGGGTGGGGGTTTAATGATCCGCAGTATCCGGTTATGGGTCGGCCGGTCAAATAGAAACGGGCTACTCCATGTCACAAGGAATCTGTGGCAAGACCAATCAGCAAAATGATGGTAGCATTGCTATCAGGAAGCGACACAACATCCTGATGTTTTGGAGGATGAAAGAAGCCAAGGCCAACATGTAACGTGAGGTCTATTTCATCAGATACCAGATGCAGAAGGCCCTGGAACCGGACTTCGTTCTGGGCGAGTACGCACATTGTTTTTCCCAGCGAATGGAGCAACTACCAGACCTTCAAGGGAACGGATATAAAGAAGTTTTACGAAGTTGTTCAGAAGCCTCGCGAGGCCCCTACTCCACACTCAGACCTCACAGACACACAGATTGGTCAACCAGAGATAAAGCTCGAATTGAACTACTTTCTGGACACAAAGTTCGTAATTGGTATTGACATTGACCTGCCCCCCATCTATCAGCAACCACATCCAGAGTTAGGATGAGGTTGCTGATAGCGGATTCGAATCGTGGCGGTGCAGAAACTCCTGCTGCCTCAACCGGTTCGATTCCAGATCGTTCTCAATCTTTCCTTTCTGCGTCATAAGCTTCGTACCATCGAGTTCGGCAACAACCTGGCCCGGCGCAACGCGATCCCCCTACCGGACGAGTACGGCCTTGATTGTCCCGTCGATCGCAGGCTTGATGTGCCGCCGATGAGTCGGCTCAACCACACCTCTAGACGTAACTGCAACATCCATTTCTGCCATCATAACTAATGAGAGAACTCCCGAGATCATCAAAGCAAACAGAACAAGAATGGTCAGTGCGAAACGTCTGACCCATCGGAAACCGGGCACGTGATACGGTTGGTAGTCTGTCGTCACGAGTGCCCCACCAACAATGGTGGTTTGACTGCTACGGGAAGGGAAGACAACGCGGATGCCAGAGCGAGTGCAGGCACAGAAGTGTATGCGAATCAACATCTTGCAGACCTGACCGCTTGCTTCTTCGCGGGTTGCAATTGAACGGGCATTGCAGGTAGCAGCTGCGGATGAAAGAAATCGGGAAACCTGCCAGTGCTGGTAGCCAGGCTGAAACGTCGGATCAGCATCCTTGCCAGAATACGGCCGCGTGCCGATCGTCAACGTTTATACCCACATCGGCAACGAGGCAGATGGACAACCAGGACACATCTCAGCGAGCGCTTCTCAAGCTTTTCGCCCCATTAGCTATGAGCGGGATCTTCTTCCCCCTCGCGCGCCCTGTCGTCAATGCTGCCATCGCTCGGTCCGATGACCCCATCCTCGCCCTCGCCGCATACTCTGTAGCATTCAGCCTTACGATCCCCCTGCTCTCTCCCCTCTTCGGCCTCCGCCAAATCGTCACATCCCTTGCGGTCGATCAGGACATGATCCGTCGGTTGGGCGTCATTACGCTCACCCTGAGCGGCCTTGCCACCATCCCGATCGCCATTGCCGCCATCCCCTCTGTCTATCTCTGGATCACACGGAACGTCATCGGTGTGTCGGATGACATCGCACAGGTCGGACCGCCGGTGATACTCGTTCTGATTACGGCGCCGATCATCAGCGTCGCCCGGGGTTACTACCAGGGCATCCTCGTCAAGTATGGCCGCGCCAACGCCATCGGGTTCGGTGCCCTGCTCTACTTGATCCTCTCCATCGCCATCGCATTCCCGCTGATCGCCTGGATGCGGGTCGAAGGCGCACTCGCTGCAACCATCGCCTTCACCGTCGCAAGCGTGGCCTACGCGTTCATCGTCTGGTTGCCCTACCGTAGATTACGTCGCGAGCACATCCCGGAGCGGGACGAGACATACGAAGATGAGAAACGCTCACTGAGACACATTTACGGGCTGTACTATCCCCTCGCCGTCTCGTCGATCCTGATGGCCACGGTGGAGCCGGTCATCCAGGCGGCGATTGCACGTTCCCCGGGCTCGGATGTCTCCCTCGCCTCCTACCCGGTCGTCATCTCGCTCACCTGGCTGTCCCGCGTACACCTCTGGAATGCGCAGCAGATCGCGATCGCCCGGGTTAAGTCTTTCACACAGTATCTGGACGTGCGCCGGTTCATGGTCTACATGACAGCGATCACCACCGTATTGCTTGCCGCATTGATGATTCCGTCGATATCGAAGTGGATATTCGGAGGATTGATGGGGTTGATCGGCCCCGTCCGGGACCAGGCGATTATGGGTTTCCCGATCGCGATAACCATCCCCGCGCTGCAGGCCGCAAGGAGCTTCTACTATGGGACGCTCATCAGCAGGGAGGCCACGGGAGGCATCCAGACAGCGGCTTTTGTTCGGATTCTGGTTCTGGTGGTGATACTGTTTGCCGGGGTCGGCTACGGTAGGATTAACGGTCTGTATCTGGCGCTCATTGCCACGGCCATCGGTGACCTGAGTGAGTGCCTCGTTCTGCGCCTATTTGTGAGGAGAGTGAACTGGACAATCGCAGTGCCTTCGGGCTAGGCAGCTACGAACGGCCTCACGCCTCTTCCTCTTCCTCGTCTCTCGCCTTCTTCTCCGCTTCCAGCTTCTTGATCTGCTGCTGAACTTCGTGCGCGCTCCTCAGAATTGCCGAAATACTCTTGATTCGGCGCATCTGGAAGATGGAAATCCCAATTCCCAGGATGGGCAACGACAGATAGGTCCAGTCGACTCCCTGCAACACACTGAACAGTACCCAGAACAGGATCAGAGCCATCGAGGACAGCAGCGTGTAACCCCACAGGTTCGACTGCTTCTGGTAGTGAGAGTAGAGCTGACGGATCTGACCCAGCGGAGTCTTCGCCGTGACGGCGGGCTCTTCTTTCTTTTTCTTCCACGGTAGGTTCAAACCATTATCCCAGAAGTCTCAGAAGTGACCAGCCGACGGCGGTCGACCCCGCACCGACAAGACTGCCGGCCAGGATCTGACCGGTCGTGTGTTCACGTCTGCGTATCCTCGCCCACCCCACGATCACCGGCACGGGCAGCAGTGCCCAGTACAAGACACCCACACAGACCAACCCGACAAGCCAGGGGACGACGGCCCCGGCCACGTGCAGGCTGATCGTCCATCTCCAGGTAATCAGACTAGCCAGGAACGCGGATGAGGCGTAGGCGCCCATCAGGATGATCACGTATGTGGGCGCCCCTTGCCCGTGCAGATAGAGCGTACCGAACGAACAGGATAGAGCAGCAAGCACGAGTGGGACCGTGCGTTGACGTCCATCCGAGATGAAGATCGAGGGTGTATGTCCCAGGCTGAATGCGACGGCAGCGTAGAGCGAAGGGATCCCGGGGCCCAGCAAGACGGCCCATCCCCAGTGCACCCACGACACAGCTGGTGGCAATCCTGCGAGCAGTACAAAAGCGCAGACTGCGATCACGGCTGGATTCAAGATCCGCGTAATCCAGAGCGCTGCGACATCCAATCCTGACGGGTAACGAGACAAGTCCGCTCAATATATGTAGGGTGCACCAGCCTTACATCCCACGAAAACAAGGAAACCGCACAAAAGCGACAAAAAACTCTAAAGCAAAATACTGCATTGTCGATAATCATACAAAGCACTACCAAGAACTACCAGATGAAGTTCTCGGCAGCAGGGAAGTCCTGCCTGTCGAACTCAACGGTCAGAGAAACAACAAAGTGGGTCGCGAACGTCGTCGAGGGGCTGAAGCCTCGAACGGCAATTACGCCAGTGCTTTGCAGGGCGGGACAGAGTACAGCTTCGAGTCCCTAAGCGCCTCATCAACCTCGTGTCCTGGGTTGTTTCTCAAAATGCTTCACGTGTGTTTTTTGATGGGACCGCGAGAAGTAAAGGTCGGGAGGGAATCCGACCAGGAGACTTACAAGGAGGTTTCCAATGCCACTTCGGGTAAACAACAACATCATCGCCTTGAACACTCGGCGACAGCTCCTGATTAACAGCAGGCAGCTGGCGACGCGAGTCGAAAGGTTGTCGTCAGGTTTACGCATCAACCGCGCTGCGGACGATGCGGCAGGACTCAGCGTCTCGGAGGGAATGAGAGCCGAGATCGCGGGCTTCAGACAAGCCGTGAAAAACGCCGAGCGGGGCACCAACCTCATCCAGACGGCTGAAGGTGCTCTCAACGAGGTCAACGCAATCCTGATCCGAATGCGCGAACTGGCGGTCCAATCCGCCTCCTCAACGCTGAACGACTCGAACAGAACGGCGCTGAATGCCGAGGTCGTCCAGCTGATCACGGAAATCGATCGCATCGGCAACTCGACGAGCTACAACGGGATTTCCCTGCTCAACGGGTTCGGGAACGCGATCAGCGAAGACGTGGCAGCATCGACGGCACTTGCGTCGGGCACCACCGGGATTATCGACGTCTCCATCACAGGCGCCGAATCCGGAAACTACGTCTTCATCGACAGTGTAAACAACGACAATGAGATTACACTGGGTAACGGAGTAGCGACGCAGACCATCGACATCGGTCCTGCAATCGATACAGATGGTTCCACCGGCGGCATAGTCGCCACTGGAAGTGCGATCGTAGCGAACTTCGATCGCCTCGGCATCCAGCTCACACTGTCAGGGCAACGCAATTCCACGTTGAGTAATCCCGCCACCGACGGTTACAGAGATGGTGAGCTTGACGGACTGACGCTAAACATCGAGAGCGGAACCGGCGGATCGTTCCAGATCGGCCCGGATGACGGCGCCGTGCATCGTCTGGAGGTAAACATCACCGACATGCGCGCCACCGGCGTCAACCTGAACCTGAGCGGACTGTCCATCAGTACGCTCCTGAGTTCAAGGAGCTCGATCTCGACGATTGATCTGGCCATCGAAAGGACAGCCGCTGTACGGGGTGACCTGGGTGCCATCCAAAACCGACTCGGATTCACGATTCGATCCCTGGAGAACGCCTTCGAGAATGTCCAGGCGTCAGAGAGTTCGATCCGAGATGCAGACATCGCCGAGGAAGTCTCCGCGTTCACGCGAGCGCAGATTCTGGTCCAGTCCAGCACGGCTTTGCTGGCCCAGGCGAACGCGATCCCGCAGAACGCGTTGTCACTCCTCCAGTAAACCCAGGCGGAGAAGTACAAGCGAAAGCCCGACCATCGGGCGAGGCGTAGCCCCCGATGGTCCCCGACAAGACAAGTCTGTCGGGGGGTGGCAACCCCACCACGGCTGGCGCTTCCGCCGACGCTGGCGTCCCATCAAAAATATCGGCGGGCTGTTTTCCCGAAGGAGCCACGGATCCCATAAGGTCCGTGGCTCTTTTTATATCGCAACGGCAATATCGAATGTAGAATCACGAAATCACTTCCACATTGGGCGTTTCACTCCGTCCGTCCCTCCGAAGGCTCTCTACTCACCGAGGAACCCCACTTCCCAATTCCCATGCATCTTGAAATATCGTTCCAATGAACAGGAATTATTTGAACACCAGGTTACTCAGTACAATCCCCGTCACCCTTTCAGCCTGCCTCCTGAACTAGAACACTGCGATCGCAGGTGTAGGCTTCTATTTAGACGACACAGAAGCCCCCTCTGGCAAGAGAATGCGTTCCGGCGAGGGAGGCCTCACCTACCGAGACAGAAACCACGGCAGTGGATTGTCCGCCGTAATTGATCCCAGCAACAAGCGTGTGTCGCCGGATTCTTGAAGGGGGTCTTGACCAGTCTCTTGGGCCTCACGAGTGGGTTCTCTGTCGTCGGCCCAAAGAAGATGGAACCTGAATCGTTTTCCAGAACGAGGGGAAACGAATACTAACAAAGCTACAAGGAAGCGTGGATCGCAATTCGATGAGGAAGCAGCGTCGTTCGTTCGCGATCTGGGCAATTCTTGGCAACGGAGTCGCTTTCGCCATACTGAAGGCAACTGAAGATAAGGTGCGCAATGCTAATTTCCCTGATATCGATTTCTCCTTCTGAGTAAACCTCGTAGCACGTCCGGTTCACGCGAAATGCAGGCCACTTCGGATCACCACGCGCTTTGCCTTGAATCAGCTAGGCTCACGTGGGATCTTTCTCGCCTATGAACTGTACGGACCTTATATCACCGACACGCTGAAGCAATTAGTCGAACCATTTGATTAACTTACAGTACCGTTCTTGCTTGCCCCAACCGTCGTATCTCCCCTCTCCTTTCCTGACCTCTTCCCCCCTCGCTCCTCGCCCTGCTTACCAGGACGTAGCTCCGGCGCAGACCAGCTCACCGCCCAGCCCTTCGCGTTCCTTGACACACAACACACGAACCCCTATCATTAATGCAATCAACAAGTTGCACATCCTCATCTCCGTGTCGCACCGACCCAGGTTGAGACCTCCATCTCGACCTTTTTTGGTGTCCGGGCTTCATCGAGTCTTGGTATCTTCGTGGTCAGGCTTCCTGACATTCAGGATCGGCAGACATGAACCAATACATGCCGCTCGTCATGCTGGTCGTCCTCGGACAGGCCGGCATCGCGTATCTCCTCGTCAATAAGGTCGTGATACAGCGGCTTGAGGAGCCTCCGGTCGAACAGATACAGGAGATCAAGATCGACATCGCGATCGGCGACGAGCCGGAACGGGTCTACCAGGAGATGGGTGAGTTCCTGATCAACCCGGCGGACACGGCGACGGAGATGGGACTGCGCTTCATCAAGACGCAGATCAGCCTCGGTGTATCACCCGCGAGTGTTTACGCCCAACTGGAAGCGCAGCGGCCGAAGTTACGCGACGCGGTCATACGTATCATAACCTCGAAGCAGGTCGAGCAACTCGACAATCCGGAAGACAGAGAGTTCATTAAGGATGAGATCCGGTTCACAGTGAACCGGATGCTCCATCGTGGTGAAGTTCTGCAGGTCTATTTCAGCGAATTCATAATCCAGTAATTTCTTGAACGACAACGCCACCGAATATGATCTCCCTCGCACGGCGGCTTCTGTAGCCTCGATGACAGCGAGCGGCACAACAAGACCTTCCCAGAACAGCTCGTCCGTGGCGAAGTCCGAGGAGCGTGCATGAAGTTACGTGCAGCGCTCTCTCTGCAGCCGATCGGCGATGTAAAGAAAATCGCTGAGAACATCGCCGATGAAGAGGTGAAGACGCTCAACCGTCCCGCGCTCATGGACCTGCTTTGCCAGCGACTTGCCTCCGCCTTCGTCATCGAATCTCGCCTGTCGGATCTGGATGCCGAGAGCCGAAGCCTGGTGCAGAAGCTGGCGGTCGAAGGCGGGGAACTGCCTTACAGCATCGCGCTCAAGGATCTGGGCAGTGGATTCCCGAACCGGTTTGACGATATCCTCAACACGCTGATGTTCGCAGGTCTCGTCTATCGTGATCCCGACGCGCTCAGCAAGGACGATCCACTGGTCGGCATACCCGAGACAATTCTCCGATCCATACCGGGCATCGAGGAGAATGATCGGCTCCGTGCGATCATGTCGACCTTTGCACTCAGCCAGCTTCGAACGTTTGCCGGTGATCTCGGCATCTCACCCGTCCCTGCCAAGAAGGCCTACCTGGTAGAGGCCATCCGTGATGTCCTCACCGATGGCGACAGTCTCCGGGAATACATTCGCTCGCTTCCCGATGACCAGCGCATCCTCCTGGACTACTGCCTGTCCAACGATGTCTTGACCGTGACAGAGATCCGGGAAGCCCTGACCGAGGGGGCCCTCCGCTCGCTCGACGAACTGCTCTGGAAAACACCGCTCTTCGTTCGACCGACATCCAGTCGCCTGGGCGACGAGGACGAGGTTCGCCTTGCCGCCGATCTGAGAGAGTCGCTCGGCCACATGGCCAAGAACCAGGGAGGAAAGCTGGAAGGTTCCCCGGAGCAGGGGTTGGCCGATGCGATCGAGGTGCCGCCTAACACGACGTCGCCCGGCATCTCGGTGCCTCAGGATCTGACGACGCTTCTCGGGCTGATTGAGAGACGACGACCACGCACGCTCAAACACGGGGGGATGCCGAAGGGTGAGCTGAAGGAGGCAGGCCGCTTCTTCAAGGCCGACGGCGATCCGGGCTATCCCGACTTTCTGATGCTATTTGCCGAGAATGCGGGTCTCGTCAAGAATAAAGCCAACCGATGGACCGTTAATTACCGCAAGGTTTCTCTGCTCGAGAATTACGGCAAACTCACCAACGCACTCCTCAGCTTCTGGAAGACTTCCGATCGCTGGAACGAGTGGGCAGCAGACCGAACGGCCACCTCACCGAAAAAGACACGCACCGACGAGATGCTGCTGATCCGTAAGGAGGTCCTGGCCGCCCTCGGAAAATGCCCTCTGGATCAGTGGGTCGCCTACCCGCAGTTCTACAAGATGCTCCACCGGCTTTCGACGCCATTCCGCGAACTGGCCGAAGGTCCGGCTTCAGGCCGGGCGCTCGCATCTCGAGGCACCACTGCTGACGAGATCCTCCGGAGAATGCTGTCCTCAACGCTTGCCTGGGTTGGTCTTATCGAGATCGGAAACCCGAACGCATTCTCGCGGCCGCTTCACACCGTGGACGGTGCCTGCTTCAGGTTGACGAGCATTGGCGCACACATCATCGACAAGAAGAACGCGCCCGCACCCGAGTTCGTCATTCCTTTCGACAGCAATGCAACGTTCATCATACAGCCGAACCTGGAGATCCTGGCGCCGCCAGAGCTCCCGCCTGCAGATTACATCAGACTTTGCGGGCTGAGTGACCTCAGTTCAATCGATGTCGTCAGCCATTTCCAAATCACGAAAGAAGCCTTTCTCGATGCGTTCAACCGTGCTAGTTCGGCGAAGAACATCAGAAAGTTCCTCGACAGCAGAAGTACAACAGGAGTACCGGACATGGTCAAATCATTGATCACGGAATGCGAAGATAAACACGGCGAAGTGAAGATCAAGCAAGCCTCCGGCTATATGAAAGTGGACGACCCGAGCCTGCTCGACGAGCTGATGGCTCAAAAGCAGGTGGCTGATCTGGTCGACGAGCGACTGGGAGACCTGTCTGCGGCCATACTTGCGACCGTCAAGCCCGACACCGTGGCAAATACACTCAGCAAGCTGGGCTACATGCCGGCGCTCGAAACCCACGGTGAAGAGACCGATGACGGCGTGATTCAGCTCAACTACAGGGCGTCGGATCTTTCTCGTCTCGTCGCATTTCTGGAAGCCAGTGCGAATTTTCTGGGTGATTACGGAGATGGTAATACAGGCCCCACCACCCTCGTGCGCCAGCTCAAGCGCAGCCTCCGCCGCTCCTCTTCCGAGCCGCTGAACAAGGCGAAAGAGAAGTATGACAGTGGATTTGATGCCGCGATCGCGCAGATTCGCGAATCAGACGGTCGGGCCGTCAAGAATGCTTACCTGGGCACCAGCCCTGCCTCCGATGAGAAGGATATCCGCACCTTGATCGACTATGCGATCGAGAATCGGATGCGCGTCAGGCTTGGCTACGGCGATCGCAACCATCAGGATCGCATCGTCGAGCCGACCTCGGAAGACGAGCAGATGCTGTATGCCTACTGCCGGAGCCGGAAGGGCGACCGGGTCTTCCGCGTTGACAGGATCATCCAGGCAGAATTGACCGAGGAGGTGTTCTAGCACGGGTCACCTTGCATCTGCAAATACAGCACTTTATATTTTGGATAGCCTGAGGAGCGGCAGTTCGCCCGCCGACGAACGCGCTGCAAAGGCTACCGGCCATCAGCGACGCTTGGCAGAGCTCGATTGTCCTGATGGCCCTTTCTGTTTGTGTCACTGAAGCCAAGGAGCCTCTGGTGGTAGTACATATACGTCACACCGTCGGTCTGATCCTGTTGCTCTGTCTGACCATTCCATGGGTACCCAACTCAACTTGGGCACAGCAGACGGGTGTCCCAACACAGGTCTCCCTTCCCTCAGGCAGCGGATCTTTGACGTTGGATTTCTCTGTCACGGATTACCAGCTCATCCTCTACTCCGCGCGGCGAGACGAGCCGGATACGACCAACACCTATGATTTCACGGTCTCAACCGCTTTCTCCGCCAGACCGGTTGTGCGGCTGGCAACCGCTGCCACCAGAGATGGACAGACACACAAGTCCCGGCTCAGGGAGGAAGAGCGAGAGCTCACACTGCATATCCATCGATCGGGAAGACCTGCGGCGGCCAAACAGGCTGCGGCATTCCAGATTGGCACGACCCGGACATTCAACTTCGAAGAGTTCGGAGACGTTAGCACGCAGACCGTAATGGCAACGCTGGTCGCCACCAGCAACCGGGCGGAAGCGTGGGTCGACAACAACACATCTGCCATTTCCACCCAGACCGCTCAAGATCAGATTGACCGGTTCAGCAGCAGCACCTATCCCATCGTCACCGACGTTTTCGGCGCACCCTCCGATGTCGACGGAAATGGGAAGGTTCTCTTTCTCTACACCGAACTCGTAGACCAGGTTGGCGGCGTCGCCGGATTCTACCGTGCGAGATCCCTGTTCTCGAGCGCGGATGGCGGTGACGGCAACGCCGCGGACATGATGTTTATCGGGCTCGACCACGAGGTTAGCTTCTTCGAGTCTCTCCTTGCACACGAGTTCCAGCATCTCATCAACTACAATCAGCACGTGCTGGTTCAGGATGGCTCCAGCGAGATCTCTCCAATCAACGAAGCCATGTCACACATCGCTGAAGACCTCGTCGACCAGCACGTTGAAGGTGGCAATCCGGGCAATGTCCGCACCTACACCGAAGCACCCCAACTCTATTCGATTCTTGCAGAATCAGCCCACGACAGCGGTGTAAGGGGAACGGCCTACACGTTCGCCCGTAGTATGATGGAATCCTACGGTGACGACATCCCGACCCGGCTCGTACAAACGGGACTGAGTGGAATCGACAATGTAGAGAACGTCTCAGGTCAGACATTCGAGCAGGTCTACGAGACATACCTGGCCCGAATGTTCCTGACCGGTTCCGGTCTCAACGACAGCTATGAGTTCACGTATTCGTTCTTCACAGACCCCGTCAGCGGAGGGCGTTCCATCCCGCTCCCGGCTGAATACGCCGTATCACCGGATGCCCTGACGGTCACGGGAAGCACAAAGGCCTTTTCCGCATCATCTATCCGCCTGATGGGCACGGGAACATCGACCGTCAACATCACGGCAGACCCTTCGGGCGAATTCCGCGGGATGCTCATCGCCGTGCCGAAGGATTTCCGACACGACATCGCGCTGAAGGCGGACTACTTCGCCGGCTACACGTTCGACTCCTCACTCCCGGGCACCTTCACGACCGGTGTGAATTCTCGAATCACCGGTACCACGTCTATCTCGGCCAACACCGAGATCTTGCTGCGCTTCGACCCGCTCTTTAGCGGTGGGGACACACTCCGCTTCACATCCATTGTCCAGAACAGCACCTTCGGTATCAGCGCCCTGTTCGCGCACGACAAGGCCGGTTCGTACGAGATGAGTCTATTTGCCGGACAGGGCGACAATTCTCTTCCGTTCGTTGGCCGGATCCCAGTTGTAACCGTGAACCGTGGGTCGGGCACATTCGAACTGCCTGCGGACTATTTTACCGGCATCCTGCTCGATACGACCGTGCCTACGGAGACTGCCGCGGGACAGGCGGTTCGCGTCTCCGGAACGCTGGCAGACCCATCCCTTTCCCGGATTCTGATCAAGTTCACCGAAACCACGACCAGATCAGAGATCGAATCGTACGTTGACGTCACGGCAGGCGTGTTCGAGTCGATCACCGTCTTCGCTCCTGAACAGACGGGGACCTACGAGATGGAGATCTTCTCCGGCCTGACCGGACAGAGCCTGCCATCTGTCGGTGCATACCTCGGGTTTTCGGTGATCGCGGCTGACGGCCCCATATCCCTGCCCGCCGACTTCTTCGAAGGTTTCAGGCTATCAACCGGATTGCCGACGACATTCGGCACAGGAAAGGGATTCAGTCTGGCAGGCTCCGTGGACGACACATCCCTGGAGGTCATCCTCTTCCGCTTCACGGCCGAAAACGGGGACCAGGTCCGCTTTCAAACCGACGTCAGCCAGGGAACCTTCCGAAAGGGCGCCGTCTTCTTTCCCTCGCAAGTCGGCACCTATACACTCGATGTTTTTGCAGGCCCCAACGGACAGAGTCTCCCGCATAGAGGCAGTTTCTCACCCATCGTGGTGACTGCGGGTTTGGGGCCGGTCTTCCTGCCCGTGGATATCTTCACCGGCCTCCTCCTCGATGAACCCCTCCTTTCGGAATTCTTCTCGGATGAATCCCGTAACCTGATCGGTACGCTCACAGACCAGACCATCACACAGATCGCACTTCGGCTAGACGGTCTCAATGGCTCAGTCGGTGAATCGGAATTTGCATCCGTCAGCGGTGGCCGCTTCTCTGTGCCGCTGCCCGTCACGGGGCTGAGAAGCGGTGACTACGAAATCGTACTTTTCGCGGGTCAAGCAGGTCAGTCTCTACCGTTCCTGGACAGTTTTGGACCCGTATCGATCGTTGCCAGCCAGCCCCGGCTGGCCCTCAGCGAAACGATGCTGACCTTCGCGACTACGGAAGCCGGACAGACAACGACTCAGACGGTCACAGTCTCGAACGTTGGATCCGAAACGCTCTCCCTGTTGGGCATCACGATCGAATCCGGACCGTTCACTGTGACCGCTTCTACCAGCACCATCGTCGCGGGAGGAAATGCGATCCTGACGATCGCCAGCAGTCCGGTGTCTGCCGGTGTTCAGACAGGCATATTGACGCTGACGACCAATGACCCGTCGCAACAGGTGATCTCGATCAGCCTGTCAGGCCAGGCCACAGCGATCGATCCTCCTGCCGCTCCGCTGATCGCCGTCAGCGCAAACACGCTGGCTTTCGCAGAAACAGGGATCGGCGCATCGCAGATCCTGAACCTGACGGCAAAAAACCCCGGCGGCGCGGAGCTGATCATCAGCAGCATCTCTGCAGCGGGTCCGTTCTCCCTGTCCATTCAATCGGGCACCATCGCGGCCGGTGACAGTCTCGTTGTCGAAGTAACCTTCGTGCCGGTGACCGCGGGCAGCTTAGACGGGACGGTCACGTTCATCTCGAATGCCTCCGGTGACCCCGTGATCGTGTCTCTTTCAGGAACCGCGATCTCCTCATCCACAGGTGACTCCGAATCCGCCCTTCTGGGAGACATCGACGGCAGCGGTTCTGTAGACTTCACCGACTTCCTGTCCTTCGCACGAGCATTCGGAGCGACCTCGGAAGATGCGCTCTACGATGCCAGGGCAGACCTCGACAGCAATGGATCGATCGATTTCAGCGACTTCCTCACATTTGCGGGACAATTCGGCAAATCATTGTGACCCGTTACCATCTACTCGACAAACACGCCCGGAACCAGACGAAACATCCGTAGAGTCGGTTCGTCTCATAGACGCACACTGATCCGGAGACAGCTGATGGATGACCTGTATCTCGACGCAGACCACCACGATCACCTCTACCCAAGCCCCGTAGATGAGTTCTGGCACCGTATGGTTGAAGAACACGGGGATCCTGTCCTCGAGTTGGGATGTGGAACCGGAAGAATCGCGCTCAACTTGGCCAGCAAGGGTCACGAGGTCACGGGCATCGACTATGCACCCGCCATGCTGGATCGCGCGATCTCAAAAGCGACTGATCGCGACTTGCGAGCCGAGTTCATTCAGGCAGCTGCGCGGTCATTCAGCCTGAACCGCTGCTTTCGCACCATCATCTTCCCCACAAACGCACTTTGCCACATCATGACGCCGTCAGGACTTCGAAGATCTCGCCCGCTGTGTGCGTGCCTATCTGGTTCCTGACGGCGTATTTGTCATCGACGTGTTTGTCCCGAGTCCCATCGCCCTTTCACGCGATCCCGAAGGCCGGTATCCGTCTGGCCAGTACAAGGGTCCATCAGGCAAGGCCGGCATGACATACAGCAGCCGATACGATCACACCACCCAGATCAATCATATCACGTTGTATACACAGTGTGGGGAGAGTGAGCCAGTGGAAGGTCGATTGGACATGAAGATGCACTATCCTCAGGAACTCGATGTCCTGCTGGCCTACAACGGGCTGCCCATCGCCACTCGATACGGTACTCCTGAGCTCGACCCATTCGACGGTGAGTCGGGCCGCCAACTGATCGTCTGCCGAAAGGCCTGACCTTGTTCGACAGATCGTATCTGCCTCCGGCCAAAACGGAATTCGCAGTCATTGCGGATACCCACTACATGATCGATCCGGGAGACCTTCCTCTCGAGTTCGAATCTCGACGACATCAGACCCATCGAAGCAAAGCTGCACTCAAGTTGCTGACTCGGTTGGGCGTAGATTGCATCTTCCACCTGGGTGACCTGATTCAGGAGTACCCCGAGACACCGGACTTCCCACGGGCCCTCGAGGAAGCCCTCCAGCAAATCGACGAGATTGGTCTTGATCTACATCATTGTGCGGGCAATCACGACGTCGGTGACAAACCGGATCCCTCAATGCCCACGCATCCGGTGACAGCGAAAGGTCTGGAGAAGTATCACGATCGTGTTGGCAATTCCTGGTACAGCTTTGATCGCGGTGACCACCACTTTATCGTGCTGAATTCGCAGATCCTGAACACAGACCTCGAAGCCGCTACCGAGCAGCTGACGTGGTTGCGGACTGATCTCGAAGCGGCGTCCGATCGTCGGATCGCCCTGTTTCTGCATCTGCCGCCCTACCTGCTCGATCCGACCGATGCTGCTTTCGGCAACTATGACGTCATTGAGGAACCCGCGCGCGCGCGTCTTCTGGACCTGGTTCATCGGTACGAAATCGAACTTGTCTGCTCGGCCCACGTCCACTTCGCCTTCTTTGACCGGCAGAAGAAAACCGACTCCTACATCCTCCCTTCACCGGCTTTCACCCGTCCCGGGTTCTCACATCTCTTCACATCGCCTCCCCCGCCGGAACACGGCCGGGACGATATGCCAAAGTTGGGATTCTACCTGTTCCGATCAGGATCAGGATTCCTGGACCAACACACGATCCGGACATCGGGACAGCTCGAGTTCGCCCCCGGCAGACGGGTGATCACGCGAACGGCTCGATCTCTACCCAAGGCGCGATTGGGGATGACGCTCACACACACACCGACGCCGCTTGGCCAGGTCCCGCTCACCTACCCGTCGATTGTGCGCCAGACCGTCCGTAACGATTACCCGCTCCTGACCTGCCAGGAAATGGGGCTTCGACATCTCAGGGTACCGATCGACGACATCCTCAACGACGACCAGAATACCCGTCTTCAAATCGTGCGAGAGAGAGGCACGGCCCTGACCGCCATCCTGGCCGCCAGGCCCCCGGTGAAATGGGGAGACATCTACCCACGCGTAGCCCACCACGTAGACGCAATCGAACTCCAGGTCGGAAGAACCGACCTGCCGGCGATAGCTGGTGCTCCGGATTCATCCATCCCGATCTCGCTTGCATCCGTCGATCCATCCGAACGCGTCACAGGGAAGCAGCATCTCCGAACACGCGTCGGTTTCCGTGTCGCTGACGCATCCTACAATCACCCTTTCGAGCGAACTGTCGTGTCGATCGCAGCGTGGGAGGACCCGGACGAGATCAGACAATTGATCGACTGTCCTTCTGAGAAACCAATAGATGTATCTCTGGACCTCCGCGACGATGACCAATCAAACACCGAGCGAGTCGCCAGGGCATCCCTTCTTGTGGCGTGCCTGCCGCGTGCGCGGTTGTTCTGTCAGCCCTACCTGGATCTGGACCGGACGATGGACGTCGCCAGGGGCTTCCTCGACCCCTTGTGCAACCCGCGCCCAGTCGTGAGCGTTTACCGATTGCTCAACACGATCCTGTTCAGCGGGGGTGAAACCTGGTCGCTCACCCACGAGACTCCCCTGACCATTCGGTCCGAACAACGTGAATTGATCCTCGGGTGCAGACCAACTTCCTACCCACAAGCACACCGATACGACCTGATTTCCGGAAACAGGCTGGAGTTTTCGGACGAGGTTGATGTGGCACTCGGCTTGTGGGACATTTCGGTATAGATATTCTTTTACCAACCCCATGTTCCAATCATGGCTCCCTATTCATAGGGAAGGATCACTGCCTCTCACCTCCGCGGAATGATGTCCCATGCCATACGAGCGACTGGTTCGAGTCGCCAACTCATCCTGACCTGCCCCAATCTGTGTGCTTACATCCAGAGTTAGGATGCGGGTGCTGATAGCGGTCCTGGAACCGTTTCGGGTGCAGGTAGTTTGTATCCCAATGAACTGTGTGGAGGGACCTGATTGTACTCTCGCCGGCAGACCTCAGTCAACACTTTTGCCTCTTGCAACGTTGTGAAGATTTCTCTGTCGAGGAGTTCATCCCTGATCTTCCTGTTGAAGCTTTCGACGTAACCATTCTCCCAGAGACTGCCCGGCTCGATATAAAGAGTTCCGACCTCGAGCCTCGAGAGCCAGTCCCGAACGGCTTTGGCCACGAACTCAGGCCC